>CAYHDA010000189.1:0-7092 GCA_964355145.1 uncultured Mariniphaga sp. | reverse complement strand
ACCGGTAACTTGTAACTCCTTATGGTTACGGGTTACAGGTATAAATAGTAACCGGCAACTTGTAACTCCTTACGGTTACGACAAATCGGAGCTGATAAGCCGAATAAACTCCTGCCGGGTTGCCTCCTTCTGAAATGCACCGGTAAAATCGGAGGTTGTAGTAACAGAATTTTGTTTCTCAACTCCCCGCATGCTCATACACATGTGTTTTGCTTCAATCACCACTGCAACGCCCAAAGGATTTAACGCATTTTGTATGCAATCCTTTATTTGGGTAGTAAGCCGCTCCTGCACCTGTAATCGCCGCGAATAGGCTTCAACAACCCGTGCAATCTTACTCAAACCGGTAATATAACCATTGGGAATATAAGCGACATAAGCCTTGCCAACGAAAGGGAGCATATGATGTTCGCAAAGTGAATAAATCTCAATATCCTTCACGATGACCATCTGACGATAATCCTGCTTGAAGATAGCAGATTTGAGAATTAACTCTGGATCCATGTTGTAACCCTGTGTGAGAAACTGCATCGCTTTTGAAATTCTTACAGGCGATTGAAGCAACCCTTCACGACCGGTATCTTCACCGATCAGTTTCAAAATTTCACGATAATGCTCAGCCATTTTTAAAACATTCGCTTCATGATAAACTTCGACTTTACTATAGCCTTGGTTATCTTTACTATTGAGTGAGAATTTCATACTTAATATTTCAGACTGCTTATGCACTAAATTAAAGAATTGCGCCTTTGAGAAAGTTTCCTGACGTTAGCGAATACAAAAGAACAACTTTTTTGCCTTTTTTTGAGTAATTGAGGATGAATGTAGCCAAACAAATTGATTGTTTAACGAAACGTTAAATTACTTTTGTCGTTTAACATTTATTCACCGCATTGCCGATGAAAATACTTTTTGCAAGTGCAACACGTTTTGAGCTGTCTCCTTTTTTAAAAAATCTGAAGGAAGATCCTGACAATAGTGGTTCAATTTTTCATTATAAATGGAATGGCATTGATGTCGATCACATTACAACCGGGCTGGGCACAACCTTTACTACGTATTCTCTGGTAAAAGCACTTCAACTTTGCAATTACGATTTGGTCATCAATGCGGGCATTGCAGGAAGTTTCAGCGAACAAATCCCCATCGGAACAGTTGTCAATGTGAAGAGCGAACAAATTGGTGACTTTGGAATTGAAAAAGAAGATCGCATCACTTCTGTTTTTGAAGCAGGATTTGCTGATGCCAATGAATTTCCTTTTACCAATGGGCAGTTGATCAACCCCTGTTCTATAAATACAATTACGTTACGGAATGTAAAAGGATTTACAAGCAATATCAGTCATGGCTCCTCCGAAAGTATTGCCCGAATCAGAAAGGAATTCGATCCCGATATAGAATCAATGGAAGGAGCTGCAGTTTTTTATGTATGTCTGATGGAAAAAGTTCCCTTTCTTGAAATCAGGGCAATCTCCAATTATGTCGAAATACGCGATACCAATAAATGGGATATTCCTGTAGCGATCAGAAACCTTACTGACGCACTCCTTAAAATTCTGACTGGATTGACCGGTTCAGCCGACAGCGACCTAATAAAAAACAATTCATAAATTTGTTAATCATGAAATTGACGCTCGGATTCTCAACGTGCCCTAATGACACTTACATTTTTGACGCAATGGTGCACGGAAGAATCGATACGGAAGGAATTGAATTCGAATTAATAATGTCGGATGTTGAAGAGCTCAACAGACAAGCATTTGCAGGGGAAATCGATATTACCAAAATCAGTTACCATGCGTATACCTATATCGCAGATTCATACCTGTTATTAAATTCAGGCAGTGCACTGGGCTTTCAAAACGGACCCCTTCTGATTAGCAAACATAAGGTTTACCCTGATGAGATCGAGAACCTGAAAATTGCAATTCCAGGAAAACATACTACTGCAAATTTATTGTTAAGCATTGCTTATCCAAACCATAAAATCAAAAAAGAATACCTCTTTTCGGATATTGAAGAGGTGGTATTATCAGGCGAAATGGATGCCGGGCTCATTATTCATGAAAATCGTTTTACCTATCAACAAAAAGGGCTTAAAAAAATAGCTGATTTAGGCGAGTTCTGGGAGACAAAAACAGGATTGGCAATACCCCTGGGGGGAATTGTTGTTAACAGAAAATTATCGGTGGAAGTGAGACAAAAAATTAATCGCATAATGGCAAGAAGTGTCAAATTTGCATTCGAAAATCCCAATGTCTCCTATCCTTTTGTTAAACAGCATGCCCAGGCCATGGACATTGCCGTTATGCAGAACCACATAAATTTATACGTAAATAATTTCACGTATGATTTGGGCACAGAAGGGATAAAAGCTATTGATGCACTTTATATTGAGGCAACTAAGCTTGGAATAATTCCCGAGATGAGAAAGGACATTTTTGTTGAAATGTAAAATAAACACGATAATTATTTTACAAAATAAAAAAATACTTCAATTTATCATATCTACTTTTGGTAATATGGATATTGTTTAGTAGGTTTGTTGCAATTAATGCAATAAATAAGATCCAATGAAGACCGCACAGGAGTTTTTTATCCGGGGAAATTCAAAAATATTCCTCAAAGACTATGCGGAAGCAATTGTCTGTTTTGACAGGGCAATAGAGCTAAATCCAAAATTTGCAAAGGCATATTACCGCAGGGGGTTGGCTAAAACCTATTTTCAGGATCATGAAGGAGCAATTATTGATTTTTCAAAAGCCATCGAGATTGATCCCAAAAATGCGGAAGCCTATAACAAAAGAGGCCTTGCGACAGGATATAAACTCAAAGTCTATACCGGAGCAATCGCCGATTTCGATAAAGCGATAGAGATAAATCCAAGGTTTGCAAAAGCTTATTACAGCAGAGGGCTGGCAAAAAACTATTTCCAAAATCACGCGGGATCAAGGGTAGATTTCACTAAAGCGGTAGAAATTTCGCCTGAGTTTGCAAACGCATATTACAACGGAGAACTTACAAAAGATTATAATCTCAACGATTATGCGGGAGTAATTGCAGACTTTGACAAAGCCATAGAGATTGATCCTAAATATGCAGAGGCATATTATAGCCGTGGACTGGCAAAAAATTATTTTCAAAATCACGCGGGCGTAATTGCTGCCTTTGCAATGGATGCTGAAACTGATTCAGTAGTGGCAGCAACTTCCGACATTGCAAATATTGTGAAAGATTGCCAATCAAAGCATTGTGCAGGTGCCATTGCCGATTTTGATAAGGCGATTGAGATTAACGCTGAATATGCAGAAGCTTATTACAGCAGAGGACTGGCAAAAAACTATTTTCAAAATCATGCCGGAGTTGTCATTGATTTCACCAATGCCGTTGAGACGAATCTTGAGCATGCAGATTCAATTGATGGGATTCAGCTTAAAGACTACGCCGGAGCAATTGCGGACTTTGATAAAGCAATAAAGATCAATCCCAGGCACGCAAAGGCTTATTACAGCAGAGGAGTGGTGAAAAACTATTTCCAGGATCATATTGAGGATATCATGAATTTCACCAAGGCCAGTGGAGTTTCTCCCGGCTATTCCGGGATTTTTAATCAGACGGATCCTGCTATTGAATCCATTATGAAAAATTATTCCGGAGCAATTGCTGATTTTGACAGAGCAATTGAGATTAATCCCAGGTTTGCAAAGGCTTATTACAGCAGAGGTCTGGCCAAAAAATACTACAATGATCATTTGGGAGCAATTACCGACTTCACAAAGGCGATTGAGATTGATCCCGAATATGCAGAGGCTTACATCAAGAGTGGACTTTTAAAGGGTGTACCCGGTCAGAAAGAAAGTGGATATCTGGATTTAATCAAGGCTTGAGAATTGGGATTAGATGTTTTATCAATGTAAAATTTAACTGTCTTTTGTTAAGATTTTTTATTGTACTATTTTTGGGAGCTCAAACCATTAGGGAAACATCCAAAATAAGCAACTTCAATAAGCTATTATCTACTCCAGCATGTTTACAAAAATATCCCGCATACTGCTTCGTAACAGAATCCTGATCATTATTATTCTCTCTGCCTTCACTGCCTATATGGCATTTCAAGCACAAAGTGTTAAATTATCATATGAAAACTCATCCCTGCTGTCGGCTAAAGACAGCGTGATGATTGAATATCAGAAATTTACCAAACAATATGGTGAAAATGGAAATGTATTGATGATTGGAATAAAAAACCCGGATATCTTTACTCTTACACAATTTACAGCATGGTATGATCTCGGAAATTCAATTCGCAGTATTGACGGAGTTCAGGATGTGATCAGTATGACCAGGGGACTTAATCTTTTTAAAAACGAAAAAACACATCAATTCGATTATTTCCCATTAGTTAAAAAGCGCCCGACTACCCAGCAACAGGTAGACAGTCTCAAAAATACAATTCTTGGTCTTAAATTTTATGAGGGAATGCTCTACAATCCAAAGACCAATGCCGCCTTAATGGCAATAACCCTCGACAAAAATAAACTAAACGACAAAAGTCGTATTGCCCTTGTTGCCAATATTGTAGATGCAGCATCGGCTTATGAAAAGCAAAATAAAGTTAAGGTGCATTACTCTGGAATGCCATATATCAGGACCATAACGATGAAAAAAGTGAAACACGAGCTTTTCCTTTTTGTCCTGATGAGCATTGCGATATCAGCAATTATTATGTATCTCTTCTTCAGATCTGTAAAAGTAGTTTTAAGCTCATTGCTGATTGTCGCAATCAGCATTGTGTGGGTTCTCGGCACTACAGCGCTTTTCAATTTTAAAATTTCAATACTCACAGGTGTCATTCCCTCGCTGATCGTGATTATCGCGATCGAAAATTGTATCTATATCCTCAATAAATATCATTGGGAATACAGAAGTCATGGAAATAAAATGAGGGCTCTGATCAGAGTTGTTCAACGAATTGGGTTTGCATCTTTAATGACCAATGCTGCAACTGCACTTGGATTTGCAGCATTTATTCTGATTTCAAATCAAATGCTGAGAGAGTTCGGTATCATTACTGCTCTTAACATCATGCTTGAATATGTGTTGTGTATCACTTTGCTGCCCATTATTTTCAGCTTTATCGATCCGCCAAGTGCCAGGCATGTCAAGCATCTCGACAGTAATTTTTTCGGCGCTATCATTCATAAGATTATCTACATGATCAGTTTTCGCCGGAATCTGATCTATGGGATTGCAGGCGGACTTTTGCTGGTTGGCTTTTTAGGAATCAGCATGATGAAAACATCCGGAAAAATCGTAGACGATTTTCAAAGTGACGATCCGATTCTAATGGATCTGAAATTCTTTGAAAATAATTTCGGAGGAGTAATGCCTTTTGAGATTTCAATTGATACCAAAAAGAAAAATGGAGTGATGGCAGGAGCCACTATCGACAAGGTCAATGAACTCCAGAAGATGATCAATGCCTATCCGGAATTTTCAAAGCCACTATCAATTGCAGAGCTTTTTAAGTTTTCGAAACAGGCTTATTTTGGAGGCGACTCATCGATGTATTCGATGCCAAATAGTGTAGAAAAAGGATTTATATTGGGTTATCTGCCTAAAAATCAAAATGGGAATAAGAATAACCTGCTCTATTCATTTCTTGACAGCACGAAGAGATACACTCGCGTAAGTTTTCAGATGGCTGATATCGGAACACGCCACATGGATTCATTGATGGCAAAAATTCACCCTAAAATCGACAGTATCTTTAGTCCTGCCAAGTATAAGGTGAGCGTCACCGGAAATAGCGTTATCTATGCACGCGGTACTAATTTCCTGATTCGCAACCTTTTTGAAAGTGTCTTAATTGCCATCGTTTTAATTTCATTATTAATGGCATTGCTTTTCTCCTCCTTAAGAATGATACTGGTTTCTATGATTCCGAATATTATACCCTTACTGATCACCGCGGCGATCATGGGATTTGCAGGAATACCGATCAAACCATCAACAATCATTGTTTTCAGTATTGCACTCGGAATATCAGTCGATAATGCGATCCAATATCTTTCGCGCTACCGCCACGAGCTAAAAATCACCAATGGAGCCATCAGGCAATCAGCAATAAGCGCCTTGCATGAAGCCGGTTTTAGTATGATCTACACCAGTATTGTACTTGTATTCGGATTTAGTGTTTTTATTGTATCTGGATTTGGCGGTACTCAGGCATTGGGAATCCTAATCTCAACCACATTACTCATTGCAATGTTCTTCAATATCATGGTGCTGCCTTCGTTGCTGCTAACCCTCGACAAACGACTGACCAGCAAGGCTTTTACAGAACCAATCGTCGAAATATACGATGATGAAGATCTTGATGAATATGATGAAAATGAGACCTCTGAATTCAATAAAACAAACATCTAAAATAAATAATCACTTCGTACAGGAAGCTTTGGCCGCAGTCATCTTCTGATTCGAGGCAACCATTGATATTACTTTTAGAAGTTGTTCACCCACGCCAATTTTGTAGCCTGAGGAGAAGAGGTAAACATTACCCAATTCATCGCAAAGCAGCACAAGTGGCAGCTTATCTTTGATATCTTCTCCATAAATGGCCGATATGGCATTTAATATATTTCCGTTCTGATCGACTCCTGTCTCTATTTTGCCAGGAAGCTGATACGTTTTCAGTATGCCGGCCTGGCTTACTTTTTCGACAGGTATGGCAAATACGAACTGACCGCCCCATCTGTTGAAATGATCTGAATAAGGACCAAGATCATTCAGAATATGTTTCGAAGGTTCCTTGTCGGGCTCAAGCAAAACCAGTACCGAATATTTACCGGAAACCAGCGATGACAGACTCACCACTTTACCCTCGCCTAACTTTTGAAGATTTAAATTTTCGAGATTCAGTTTTCCCGACGGTTTAAGCACTTCCGATTCCCTCCGGATTTCAATGGGCAGTGTAGTCAGCTTCCCTTTTTCAATATCGAAGAAAGTCATTTTACTAAGCACCGATCCATCCTGAAGACGATTGCCTGTAACCAACGCATAATGACCGGTCTCCAGTGAAAGCGGCTGATC
>CAYHDA010000188.1:0-8368 GCA_964355145.1 uncultured Mariniphaga sp. | reverse complement strand
TTTAATGAATTGATTGAAAAATAATACGACATTATTTTATTTCTACAACTTACTTCCAGCAGACTAATAAAAATAAATTTATCGTTATGAAAAAACAAATCATTGTTATTCTGGTTCTCGTTTTAGGCGGATTTATTTCCAATGCGCAACGTGTTGGTTCATCGGTCGAATACATTAAATCCTTGACATCAGAGTGGAAAGGCGAACGTTCAGCGGATGGAAGACCCAAAGTGTCGGATGCCATGCTTGAGCGGCTGAAAAATATATCTCTCGAGGAGGCGTGGGGTGTTTTACGTAATAAAGGATTTCATAACCAGTTTGAGGGTGATTGGACGATTATCCAGCCCGACGAAGCCATGACCGGACGTGTGGTAACAGCCCAATATATGCCACTTAGACCAGACCTTGATAAACAGATAAAAGAACAGGGTAAAGTGGAAGGCAGAGGTCAACGCGGAGCTACAAATTCATGGCCGATAGATATTCTCACGACCGGAGATGTTTACGTTGCCGATGCATATGGCAAAATTATTGACGGGACTTTGATTGGTGATAATCTGGGCAATTCAATTTATGCCAAATCAAAAAGGGGAGTTATTTTTTATGGGGCAGTAAGAGATCAGGAAGGATTGGAAGCAATCAAAGGTTTTAACGGATGGATCAAAGGAGCTGATCCTTCATTTATTCAACAGATGATGCTCACTACTATCAACGCACCCATAAGGGTAGGCCGTGCCACAGTATTACCGGGAGATGTTGTTCTGGCAAAAAAATTTGGTGTGATTTTCATCCCTGCCTATCTTGCGGAAGAGTTAATACTGACCTCTGAAGTTACTTTCCTTCGCGACCAGTTTGGCCATCAGCGACTTAAAGAAATGAAATATCTGGCGGGCCAGATAGACAGCGAGTGGACGGAAGAAATAAAAAAAGATTTTTTAAACTGGTTAAGCAATTATCCGAACAAATTGCCAATGTCAAAAGAGGAATTAGATAAATACCTGAAAGAGAGGAATTATTAGTAATAATTTCAACTTCAAGTCACTAAATCGTTTAATTCCAGTGCATAATGAAAAATATTTTGCAACAAATTGCAGATAAAAACAAGACGCAGGAAATAAAAGAGGTTGAAGCAGTAAAGGCAGAGACAGCCAGTACATTCACTTCAGATAATCGTCGTAATTTTCTTAAAAAATCCGCCTTTGGAGGTGTCGCTTTAGCAGGATTAATGGGCCTTTCCATCGAAGACACGATAGCCCGAACTACTCAAAATGTTTCACGCTCTTCGAGTCCCTCCGATTTGATAATTACAGATATGCGATACGCACAGACAACGGTTCTGGGAAGCACCGCTATAATTCGCATTGATACAAATCAGGGAATTTATGGTTTGGGGGAAGTACGTGACGGAGCCGATGTCCGGTATGCGCTGATGCTTAAAAGTCGTATTCTCGGACTTAATCCATGTAATGTGGAGATGATATTCAAGATAATAAAGCAATTTGGAGGACCATCCCGCCAGGCAGGTGGAGTATGCGGTGTTGAGATGGCACTATGGGATTTGTGTGGTAAAGCATATGGAGTGCCGGCCTGGCAGTTATTAGGCGGAAGATACCGTGATAAAATAAGATTATATGCCGATACGCCCGAATCAGATTCCCCTGAAGAACAATTGAGACTGATAAAATACCGAACCGAAGAGCAAGGTTATACCTGGCTTAAAATGGATCTTTCAATTGATGAACTTAAGAATATTCCGGGTACTTTGGTGAATCAAAAGTTCTGGCAAGATAGTGGCAGCCTCAAACAATGGCAGGGAAATTACACTTCGTACAGCAATACTCAGCACCCTTTTACACAAATTCAAATTACGGATAAAGGCCTCGATGAACTTGCAAAAATGGCAGAACACGTTCGCTCGTTGGTTGGATATGATATTCCGATTTCTACGGATCATTACGGGCATTTCGATTTAAACAATGGTATTCGCCTGGGTCGGGCATTAGAAAAATACAGATTGGCCTGGATGGAAGATATTGTCTCCTGGGAATTAACTGATCAATGGAAAACCATGTCCGACGCCTTGGAAACGCCTCTTCTTACCGGGGAAGATATTTATTTGCTGAAAAACTTTAAACCGCTTATTGATATCCATGCAGTGGATATTGTCCATCCTGACCTTGCCACTGCCGGAGGTCTTTTAGAGACCAAAAAAATCGGAGACTATGCAGAGGAGCATGGTGTCGCTATGGCGATGCATCAGGCGGGTACGCCCGTTTCTTTTATGGCCAGTGTGCACTGTGCAGCTGCGACACAAAATTTCTTAGCCCTGGAGCACCATTCGGTTGATTTATCATGGTGGGAAAGCCTGGTAAAGACAACTGACGGAAGAAAATTGATCACAAAAGGTTTTGCCAATGTACCGTTCGAGGCACCCGGACTGGGAATTGAATTAAATGAAGACGTTGTGCGGGAACATTTACATCTAAAGGATAAAAGCTTTTTTGCACCGACGACAGAATGGAACGAAAAACGTTCCCATGATAGAATTTTCAGCTGACTTTCCGCGTAAAGGAGAGCTTTATTAATTGATAATTACCTTCTGATGAAAAAAATGAACACTTACCGGATTGCGATGGGGTTGGCCATCCTGTTATTAATAGGTTCACTTTTATTAATAATTACTGGAAATGGAGCAATGAGCGGACCCTCGCTTATCGCATTTTTTATTTTACTGGCTATTGGAGTAAAGGGCTTCAAAGCGGTAAAAGGGTTTTCATACACAATCTGGATTTTTACAGCAGTCACTGCTTCCATGTTTTATCCTCAGTATTTTACCTCAGTGGGCGGATTTCAGTTTAAAATACTCATTGTGCCCCTGTTGCAGATCATCATGTTTGGCATGGGATCTCAAATGAGTCTGAACGATTTTACCGGGGTAATTAAAATGCCTAAAGGTGTAATTATTGGAGTAGGATCGCATTATCTGATCATGCCACTTGTAGCCTTTTTTATTTCGCGTATATTCAATTTTCCGCCTGAGATAGCGGCAGGAATTATATTAATCGGGTGTGTTCCCAGTGGATTAGCCTCTAACGTGATGTCCTATATTGCTCACGCAAATCTTGCTTTGGCTGTAACGATTGGTGCCATTTCGACACTTATCTCACCTTTTGTTACACCTATGTTGATGAAATTACTTGGTGGTCAGTATATTGAAGTCAATTTCTGGAGCATGATGCTCGATATCCTGAACATGATTATTCTCCCGGTTGTAGCCGGTTTTATTTTTAATCTCTTTAATTCCGGAAAAGAAAAACAGCGGTCAAAAATTATTCAGCTTAGTGTTTTTTTCGTGATAATACTGCTTACCAATCTGGTTTTTATGAAGGCCAAACAAGCCGATATTGCAGGATTCACGGTTGCTTTGGTAAAATCGCTGTCTCTGTTCTATTTCCTACCAATATTGGGAGCTATATTTCTGCGACATTTTTTGAAAGAAGACAAGCAATTAATGGGAAAAATTCTTTCTCTTGTGTCGATGGCAGGAATAGCTGTTATCATTACAATTATTACCGCTGCCGGCCGGGAAAGTCTTCTTAAAGTCGGTGCCTTGCTTCTGGTGACAAGTCTGCTTCATAATATCGCCGGCTATTCTTTGGGATATGGCGTATCATGGGTTTTTGGAATGCCCGAAAAAGACAGACGTACAGTGGCATTTGAAGTGGGCATGCAAAACGGCGGCCTAGCCTCAGGTCTGGCACTTCAAATGGGCAAGATAGCAACAGTTGGTCTCGCTCCCGCCATTTTTGGCCCGCTAATGAACGTTACAGGATCTGCCTTAGCCACCTGGTGGCGGAGCAGACCTCCGAAAGAGTAAGCTGAAAAAATGCTGCTGCCAATCGTGCAATCGACAACTAAGTAATGAGAATAAATTGATTTCGCATTTTAGTTTAAGAACCCGACATGTATGAAAATCCTTTTTGCCACCAAATCACCAATACACCAAACCGTCATCCGACGGTCACCAAAGTCTACGACAAAGCCTTGGTGCCTTTTTGGTGACTTTGTGCTTTTGTGGCATTCTTTAATTTTAAATTTGAAAGATAAAAGTGAAGTGCAAAGGAAACTAAAATACACTTTCAAAATGCTTGCATTTTTAATTGTAAAACTGTGAATCTATAGCTATTTATCAAAAATAGATTAGATTTTCAGCAGACCCTAATTAATTATCGTAATTTTGTTTTGATAATATGCTTAAAATCAACAATAAAGATCATTAGAAATACTTTTAAAGTATGGAGAGTTCAAAATCTAATTCCTCTGCAAGCCGGCGTGAAGCTTTGAAATTATTAACTGTCGGCTCTGCTGCAGGGTTATGGGGACTATTGGGATCACCCGAAGCCAGAGCGGAAAGTTATGTAGCGCCCGCTTATACGAAGGGACTGGCTCCGGTGAAAATTAAGAGTGTCAAGGCTATTGCAACAGCCCCATCAGGGTCAAACCTGATTGTTGTGAAAGTAGAGACAACCGAACCGGGTTTGTACGGCCTTGGATGCGCTACTTTTACACAACGCGCCGAAGTAGTGGTAACCGCAATTAATAGTTATCTGAACGATTTTTGTGCCGGGAAAGACGTTGATAATATTGAAGATATCTGGCAGGGAGTTTACGTAAGCTCATACTGGCGCAATGGACCGGTTTTGAATAATGCACTTAGCGGACTCGATCAGGCATTATGGGATATTAAAGGAAAACGGGCCAATATGCCTGTCTACCAGCTTCTGGGAGGAAAAGCAAGATTTGCGGTGCCGTGTTATACGCATGCAGGCGGCAGAAATCCTGAAGAAGTAGCAGCCGATGTACAAAAATATATGAGTCAGGGTTTTCGGCATATCAGGATTCAGCTGGGAGGCTACGGTGGCGTTGGAACATTGGGCAGCAATCCGGATTTTAAAAATGCGGGATTTGGCGGTGCCTCTGATCTATTTATGGATCAGCGTGCTTATCTGAATTCAGTCCCTAAAATGTTCGAAACAGTTCGTAAAATATGCGGGGAGGAAGTTGAACTGCTGCACGATATACATGAACGTGTTCAGCCGGTGGATGCCATCAACCTGATTAAAAAATTAGAAGAATACAATCCCTTTTTCATTGAGGATCCATTTTCGCCTGAGAACATGGAATGGTTTAAACAGCTGCGCACCAGCACTTCTGTTCCGATTGCTATGGGTGAGCTGTTCAATAATATCAATGAATTTAAAATGCCAATGGTTAACCAGTGGTTCGATTTTATCCGCATTCATGTTTCACAGATCGGAGGTATTACCCCTGCGATGAAAGTGGCACGGCTGGGTGAGTGGTTTAATGTCAGGACGGCATGGCATGGCCCGGGTGATGTTTCGCCTGTCGGACATGCGGCCAACTGTCACATGGATCTTGCAGTGTGGAACTTTGGCATACAGGAATCGGTTAGCTTTTCCGAAAAACTGCAGTCCGTTTTCTCCGGTTGTCCGACAATGAGCAAGGGCTATATGTCTGTAAATGAAGTTCCCGGTCTTGGTGTGGACATTAACGAGAAAGAGGCTTCGAAGTATCCGATCGGTACCAAATCAAACTGGCAGGTGAGAAAAAATGATGGAACACTAATAAGGCCTTAATAATTCATTCAAAAAATATATGCTGCATTTATGCCTGTTTTAACATTAGTTGAAGTACTACTCTTGTGCCGGCCGGTACTTCATGCGCAAATAAATCGACGAAATCGATGTGATGAAGATCATTATTATATTTGGAATTCAACAGTTTGAGTCTTTGTCTGATTATTTCCAAACCTTTGTTCGCATGTTCACTCTTTTTCTGTCTCCTGGTGAATTCTCTTCCTACACCATTATCTTCAATGCTGATTATCAAGATCTTATTACTCCGTTTAAAATCAATAATAATTGTTCCTGCTTTTTCACCACTTCTAATGCCATGTTTGATGGCATTTTCGATGATGGGTTGGATTAACATCGGGGGCAGCATGACATTGCTATCATCAATATGGCTGGTAAATTCAATCTGGAGCTGATTCTTAAATCTGATTTTTTCAATCTCAACATATTTTTTCAGGAACTCAATCTCAGTTGAAAGATGAATGTATTCTTCGGTAGCATTTTCCAGATTGGATCTGATTAAACCAGCCAAATTCCCGACATAAACCAATCCTTCCTCAACACTTTTTCTCAATATGAATGCTTGTACAGTTTGCAACGCATTGAATATAAAATGAGGGTTCATTTGAAGCTGCAAAGACCGTAAAATCAACTCGGAATTGAAAATAATAAGTCTGTTGTTTTTTTCATGCCGCGATTTCAACCATTCGATACGATTAAACATCACTAAAAACACACCTGTAATCAATAAAATTCCAAGTAAAAGCAAAAACCAGACTGTTTTCCAAAATGGAGTTTGTATTGTAAAAGTTATTGTCTCCGAGTGTCTTGCCATATTCTCTTTATCGAAAGCTTCCAGCACTATTTCGTATCTTCCTGATCTAAGTGATTGTAAAACAACGTGATTGTCGGGAATCCATTCCTCATTATTAATTTTGTATCTGTATTCGGTATTTTTGTTAAACGGATACTTTATCGCATTAAAATTAAAGGCGATCTGCCTCTTTGAGTAGGGGATGGTTTTCCCGTTAATTTTACGTATATCCTCTATTATTCCATTTATGAATATGCCGCTAAAATTCAAATTAAGAAAAGCATTGTGGTTGAATACAGTATCAATCTTTACTACTTGGTGAAGTGTATGAACATACAGATTCCCTTTAGAATCGGTAATTGGAGATCTTCCTGAAACAAAATCATACCCGTTGAAACTGTTATAAAAATGTTCAACCGAGGGTTTTTCTGAATATAGATTCTTTTTCGAAATGACATTTAACCCTTTGTTTGTCCCAATAAAAAGGTAGTTCCCATTAAATTTCAGCCATTTGCAATTATTCCCAATGAGATTACACTTTGACAAATCCAATTTTCTTTTCACAAAAAGGCTGTCGGAAAAGCCAATTTCAAATAAATTTCCGTTTGCTGAGCAGCACCATATGCTACCATCAGCATCCTTGTCTATATCAGTGAGAGAATTGTCTATTCTTGAATTGCTTTCATCAAGACGGAAGACCTGATTTTTTTTAATGGCATACAGACCATTATAATTGGATTGAAAATAATAGATTCCCTTTGATTCAATGATCTCAGATATGTCATTGATACTTCCCTTTCCCCCTTTGGGAATCACGTAACCGATTGAATCCTTAAAGGACGGATAATACCTGAGGGGCAAATAGTTGACAATTGAATAAGCGCTCTTGTTTATTACCTTAAAAGTCCCAACCGCAAATGGCAAATAGGTTTTTAAATCGGGCACTGATATTGCACCTAACGCGGTATTTACGAAAAGTCTGTCGCCGTCCTGAGTGAATGAAGCGAATTCACAACCCCGGGAAGAGTCAAATAGCTTTCGGAATTTTAATCCAAGCCTGCTGTTTTTACTATTCCATTCTGAAGTCAATCTTTTGGTGGCCTGCTGTTTTGTGAGTATCGGAGTCAGGTGGTTATCTTTAACAGTGTAAATATTGTCTTCGGTTAATACCATGAGTGAGTCACCGGCAAGTCCGATATCAAGGATGGTTCCATTATTTACATAATCAATCGATTCGAAAGGGGATTCAAAATACGCTGTTAATCCGTTATCCCGACAAAACCATGAAACGTTTGATATACTATCAAATAGTATTGAATAAACGGTTTGATTATTTTTTGTAATCGCTAATGAACGGGAATTATTATTTTTTGTGTCAAACAGAATGATACCTCCTTTAAATCTTCCGTCACCTATTCCACCCAGCCAGTACTTATTATTTTTGTATGGAGACATACTCCAAATCCAAATAGAACTATCAATTTTGGCATTGGAGATTTGCTTTGGGATATCGTTTATAGTCCGCTTTGAAATATTGTTATAGTCACCACTGTATAGGGTATCATTCATAATCATTGATGCAAATCTGCCCTTCTCTGAAATTCTAGTGGCATATGACTTCTCAGGAGATTTTTTATTGATAAATATTTGAAATAATCCTGTCAGGTCACCTTTCAGAACTGTGAAAAATAATTTCGCACCTTGTCCTGTTATTGAAAGAATAATCGATTTGGAAGCAATGTCTTTTTTATAGCTAATCGGTATCAGAAGAGAATCCTTTAGCAGATATATCCCGTCTTCGGTTCCAACTATGACCATTTTGTAGAAATTGCTGTAATATAATCTGCGAAATGAATCAGGATATTTACTCTTCAGATGAACGATCCGGTTAATTGAGTCA
>CAYHDA010000187.1:0-8427 GCA_964355145.1 uncultured Mariniphaga sp. | reverse complement strand
GTACATTTCAATGATAATATCCCTGCGGAAATCTTTTAATGAAAATTCAGACCCAAGTCCAGACTCATTGTTCCGGTTTTTATCAGCCCACTGCTCAAATTCCGGGTCATGGGTGACACCCCTTTCCAGAGTGATGGCTTGATATTTAGTTTTGCCCGGAGATTTGTGTGAAGTGCTCGGAGTACCTCCTTCACACTTTACCTCCATTTTGGAGTTTCCTTTCAATGCTCCGACCTTACTAACACCAGCTACATACTTTCCGTCCCATTTTACGCGAAACTTAAAGTTTCTGTAGGGATCAAAACGATGGGGATTTGTTGTAAACTTTGCCATAGTGCTATTTTTTACACATTGATTTTTCCAGCCATTTGTTGAATATGAAGAATAACGAACTCTGCAGGCTTCAAAGGAGCAAAACCAACCCAAATATTTACAATTCCATTATTGATATCGGTTTGAGTAGTCGTTTCTTTGTCGCACTTTACAAAATAAGCGTCCTTTGGGTTCATTCCCTGAAAAGCGCCCTGAATAAAAAGATCGTGCATAAATGATCCAACGTTCAGACGGATTTGAGCCCACAGTTGTTCGTCATTGGATTCGAAAACCACCCAATTGATGCCACGATAGAGACTTTCTTCCAGAAATAAGGCAAGACGCCGGACGGGAATATATTTCCATTCAGAAGCTGCCTGATCGGATCCGTCGAGCGTTCTGGCACCCCACGAGACAATTCCATAGATTGGAAAATTACGTAAACAATTTATGGCTAATGGATTTAATAAACCATTCTCAGCGTCATTAACCGAACATTCCGTTTTAAGTACATTGATCAATTTTGCTTCGGTTCCGGCAGGTGCTTTCCAGACACCCCGGTCACTATCCGTTCTGGCGAATATTCCGGCCAGAGTGCCACTTGCGCCTATCGACCGCTGTCTGTAATCATTCAAAGGGTCAGCTATAACAATCCGGGGAAAATACAAAGCACTATTTTTGCTTCGCAGACAGGCTTTGGCTTCCATCCAATTTTTAACTCCAAGTGCATCATTTACTCCTGCTTTGGTATCCATAATAAAGAAAGCTCTCTTATTTTCGCAGTAGGTATTGGCAGTTATAATAACAGTTTCTGATTCTGTTTCAGACATCTGATTTGGATCAGTACCAACATTCGCAGTTCTTGGAATGCATAGGATATTAAATAAATCTACCTTATCCAATGCATATATTCCGGTTTTTTCACTTGGATTCCCTATCAATGCGTTTGCATCGGGGAGTTTTCCATTGGCTCCTCCTTCAAAAACATAACGCTGAGGATTCACAATTGCACCACTTTTTGCATCAAGCTTCAATTCTTTAATGGTAGTGGGATCTTGATCTGAAGCGGAGAACAGCAGTATATCTAAACAGGATCTGGACGGACCAGCCTTAATTCGCAAGCAATTATCATATATCGACACAGCAGCTTGTGCAAAGGACTTAAGGTCAGGTCGTGAAGCCCGAATTGCTATTTCCAGTAAATCTCGTGCTTCCCGCAGACTTCCGGGTATTGCTGATAATTTTACATGCCCTTTTTCTCCCGCAATATCTAAATTCAATTGCGGTGAAGAGCTGGTCAGTTTAGCCCACATGGCAATGGCCCCGGATACTGTGCCTGTCTGAAACGGTCGCATTTTGCCAACTTCCTTAACACGAACGAACTTGGAACCACTATTTTCATCATTGATTACTGTCTCTGCAAATTTCTTATCAGCAGGGTTGATGGATAGACCAGAATAATGTTCAGACAGAATCATTTCCTCTTGTCCATTTCGATTCTCAACCAAATAAACTGTTAAATTGAAATATTCATCAGATGCCGGTGTCGGATAGTCGATATCCACCCGAAGATTGTTTCCCCACTCGCCTGGATTGGTTGTGTTGGGCTGAGTTTCCGGATCAAAACGACCAGCCTCAATTACGAATGCTTTTACTTGTGCAGAAGGTATTTCAACTGAAGCAACCCTGAAATTACCGCTTATAGTCCGTATTACCCACGCACAAGTACCTCCATTTAGAAAAAACTGCTGAATGGCATAGCTCGCTTCGCTTTGTATGTCCAGTCCGCCGAATTCCCTTTCGAAATCTCCCCAGTTAAAAACCTTGACCGGATAATTCGTTATACCGCATTTAAAATAATCGATAAATGCAGCAATTGACATTGGAACACCGGTTATTGTTCTCGCTCCACTCAGGACTTCCGGGATATAAACACCTGGATAAGTTGGTTGTACTGGCATAATCAGGTTTTTTTGGCAAATAAGCTGGCTAAAAGAAATCCTACAAGGGTAATTGCAAGTGTACCGAACACAACTGTCAGATCTTCGTGAAAGGGACTCCTGAAAGCCAGTAATTTCCCTTCGGTGAAATAAAGAGGCGATAAGCTCATCCAGATGATAATCAATACGCCCACAATCGCGCCAATAATTGCATCGACATTGCGTGCATTCTTTGAAAGGTAGCCAAGAAGAAATAATCCAAGCATACCACCACTAAAGATGGAAGCCAGCATCCACCAAGCGTCGAGTACGCTTTTAACCCCAACCAGTGATAAGGCAATGGTCACACCGAGCGTTCCAACGATCAATGAAGAACCATAAAGAACCTTCATGGCCGATTTTTCATCTGCCTGTTTATTGAAGAATCTTTTGTAATAGTCAGATAAGATAATTGTGGCAGTTCCGTTTATATTGGCAGAAACATTGCTCATACCGGCTGCAAAAATGGAAGCAATTAAAAGCCCTTTAATGCCATTCGGAAGTGCAGTAGCAATAAAATAGGGAAAGATTTTATCTCCGGCACCAGAAACTTTAAGTTCTGCAGGTAATAAGTCGGGTTGAGCAGCATAATAGGCAAAGAGCGCTGTTCCTATATAGAAAAGAATCATCGATAATGGGATATATAAGAGATAACCAAATAAGGCCGAAGATTTTGCTTCTTTTTCAGAACTGGTTGTCATATAGCGCTGTACATTATTCTGATCAATACCAAAATTCTGAAGGTTCATAAAAAACCCATACATGAGAACGACCCAGAATGTGGAATCCTTCAGACTGGAACCAAAGCTGCCCAAACTGAATTTATGGTTGGCAGCAGCAATCTCAAAAATCTGATTCGGGCCTTCAGGCATCGAAAATGTAAGTATTAATGCCCCAACAACTGCGCCAACCATAAGTATCATTCCTTGAATCGCATCCGTATATATCACAGCCTGAATACCTCCGAGCATCGAATAAAGAGTTACGGTTATTCCGGTAACAATAATTATTGTTTGTATGTTCCAGCCAAATAAGGCATTTAAGGGTAATGAGAGCAATAACAGAATTGCTCCCATATGCATAATCTTTGTTAAAATATAACATATTGATGCATAAATACTTGCCCAGACACCAAAACGGACTTCCAGGTAATGGTAGGCCGAGATACTGCCCAGTCCCCGATAAAGAGGCACAAAAAACCTGACAGAAAAAATTGCGGCGAGCGGAATGGAAAGACTAAAGGCAAATGCATTCCAGTTCGACGTGTATGCTTTACCCGGAAGGCCTAAAAAACTTATGCTGCTTAAAAAAGCCGCAAAAAGTGAAAACCCGACTACCCAACCAGGTATTCTACCACCTCCTGAAGTAAACTGTGAGGAGTTCTTGTTTTTAAAGAAAAAACTGGCACCAAAAAGGACACTTCCCAAAGTCAGTACAATAAAGACCAGCAGATCGAGAACAGATAATTTCATCAGAAGATAATTTGTTTTTTAATTGCCTGATAGAACACCTGAGTCATCTTTATTCGTGTTTGCGAAGCGAAGATTCATGGGTGTTTCATGTGAATAGTTTATTCTTATTTAGTATCTTTTAGGACCCCCTTGGGCATATCAATTGCATTCATAAACATTAAGGTCAGGCGTAAAAATAGTATTTTATTTACTTCATCGTTTAAATAAAAAATCCATCTTTGTATAAATGATTACTAATTTAGCCGGCTGAAATATTAAGAGTCGCAGTTTTATTATTTCACAGAATTTCAATGTTTTAATAAATTTTCAGTGCATAAAAACATCGTAAAAGGATATTTCTACACCATACTGGCCACCATCGCCTTCAGTAATGTGTATGTTTTTAGCAAAGCTGCTTTAAATGAGATATCGCTGCCGCTGTTTTTATTCTTGATGTGCTCATTTGGATTCGGAATCAATTTAATCATCCTTGCGGCAAAAGGTGGCTTTGCAAAGCTTTCGGCTGTTCCGCGAGCGCAATGGTGGATATTTCCTACCCTGGGAGCAATTGAGATTTTTACTGTCTTCACTTTTTATGCTTCAGTAAATGCCATTTCAGAGCCTGCTGTAGCGGGGTTTCTTGGAAATCTCTTCCCGCTTTTCACCACAATATTGGGTATTGCCTTCTTAAGAGAACGCTTCTCGCCTGTTGAAACCGTTGGTATATTTATTGTGTTTGCCGGTGCCTTACTGACCAGTTATTCAGGAAATATTAATCTGAAGAATTTCTTTATTCCCGGTGTCGGACTAGTGGTAATAAATTGTCTGGGTGCTGCTTCTGCTACAGTAATTGTGCGTGCCAAGGTCAATAATCTCAGTCCCGAAATTCTTAGTTTTAACCGCACTTTCTGGCTATTGATCTTCTTTACTTGTTGGGTTCTCATTGCGGGTACACCAATTGTCATTTCCACAAAGGCGCTAAGCAATACGATATTCGCGGCGATTCTTGATCCTGTACTGGCTATACTATTGGCTTACAAGGCCTACCAGTATATTGAAGCATCGCGGGGAACAATTATCCAATCGATGAAAGGGTTGTTGATTATTCCTGTTGCCTATTTTTATTTCGGCACCCTCCCGCTGCCCCACCAAATTGGAGGCGGAATAATTGCCATGATTGGTGTAGCCATTATTGGATTAGGACAATACAGGCTCAACCGGAAAAACAATACCAGCGTTCTGAATTAGCAAAAGCAATTAAAGGGGAAACTTTGCCATTTCAGCAGCCAGCCTTGCGTCCCTGAATTCGGTAACCGACATCCTGATTCTCCACTCTTTGGGAAAGGCGCTGTTAAAACGATTACCCAAATTTTTCACCCATCCTAACGGAATATTCCTGTAAGTGACCAGATTCCATCCCCGTTCGGATGCCGGTGGAGCAATATCATCGCGTTTTAAATAGGTAATAGCCTCTTCAATGGTCAATTCAATTTCAGGGAAAGCGGACCGGTCAAGGATGGTTGATAAAGCCAGTTCGTGAGCAGGAAGAAAATCCTTTTGCTTGATCTCCCCCATTTTTACGCCTGCATGAAATATCCGGAGACTATTCTTAATCTGCAATAAATCAGCTACCTGAGAAGAAGGAAAGGCGAGCAAAGAATCTTCAAACCTAAGTATTTCAAGACCTTCATCAGAAATAATCGTTTGTGCCATGGCCTTCTCGGATTTAGATGCCAAAAGCGGATTCTCCTTAATTTTCCGTTGCTGAAACTGATCGTTTTCACCTGTTTTTCTGACAACAGCCATAAAAAATCCCTCCCCGGCTACTTTGTGGGAGTAAAACCGATAACAAGGAAAGCGGCCGGCCTCAGTTACCGTGATTCCCCATTGATCATCTATTTTCAGGGATATAGGTTCAACAGCAGCAAAATCGCTGAGCCACTGAATATTCTCTTCGTTTTCGGCCGGATTAAAAGTGCAGGTACTGTAAATCAAAATGCCCCCTTCACGTAATGTTGGCCAGACATCGGCAAGTATCCGCTGCTGACGCTGAGCACAAAGCTGGGCATTATCGGGCGACCACTCATTCACAGCAGTTGGATCACGTCTGAAAAGCCCTTCGCCCGAACAGGGCGCATCGATCACCACAACATCAAAAAAACCGGGTAATTTTTGAAAATCACGCGGGTCATTATTGGTAACTATGACATTTGGATTTCCCCATTTTTTTAAATTTTCAGATAAAATTTGTCCCCGCGCCCTGATCACATCGTTACTTACAAGCAAACTGTCCGTTGGCAGCAACGAGGCCAGATGAGTTGATTTTCCACCGGGAGAAGCGCATAAATCGAGCACTTTAATGCCCGGTTTCAGCGCCAGCTGACGAATAGCCTGCTCCAAAAACATCGAACTAGACTCCTGCACATAGTAAACGCCTGAATGAATAAACGGATCGATTGTGAACAGTGGCCGTTTGGGAAGAAAATAGCCGGTGCCACAATAGCTGACCGGGGTTAATGCTGATTGACTGCTATACTTTGCTGGATTTATCCTTATCGATGTTAAAACTTCATTATCAAGAGATTGAATGAATTCATCAAACTCCTGACCGAGTATTTTCGACATTCTCAGGGTAAATATTTCGGGTAGAACCATCTTGTTTTTTTATCCGTTTGAACTTCAAAATTAGCCCTTTTCAATTGTATTCAAGCTTGGAATTAAAAATATTGCCGGATATCCGGGATTTTAACAATGAATATTTCAATATTTTTTTAGCTTTACCAAGGTATTACAGCTCAAAAGTAATACACGTATATCGCTGATTTAAAATATAATAACATGTCAACATCATTTCGGTTACGGTATTTATTAGGACTGATTCCCACCGCCCAAAAGATTGATCAAGCCTGGACTGAACTTTTTGGAATGAGGAATGAGTTACATCTGATTGAAACTTCTAAAGAATTAGCACGTTATGAGGAGCTAAAACATATCGTTGAATCCAGTGAATTTCAGACCAAAAAACGCATGATTATCAGTCTGAGTTTTAGCGGAAGCAGCGAAAGCCAACTTCTTACTGAGTTGTCGAGACTTGAAAAATCAAAACCGATAAAGGATTATTTCAAATTCAAAGAATCATCTGATTACCAAAGAATTAATAGCGTATTGGCAAGTTCGGATCTTGTCCGGTATCTCGAGCTGAAAAAAATTGTTGAAGTACCTGAATTCTTTCGTCGTAAAAGAATGGTAGAATCACTCCGTTACAAAGGCTCGCCTGAATATATCAAAAGGCAGGAATACAATTCTTTAGAAAATAGTACGCCACTAAAACGCTACAACGCCACATTGGTTTCCGATCAATACCGTTTATTTCTTGAGCTTCAGGAAACCGGAAAGGAAATGATCAACAATCCTGCAAACAAGAAAGATCCTCAAGTAAAAAATTATCACCATTTTCTGAATTCCAGGAGCTATAAAAACCTTAAAAATGTTGAAAGAACTGGTCTTCCTGCACGACTTGAAAAGTTAAAACAACAGATCGGGGAGAAGTCATTTATTGAGCAGGAAATCTACCTTCAAAATCCAAATCGTTACGAGACTTCTCCGGACTATCCCGAATTTAGTGAGTTTACACGATTATCAAAAGACTCCGAGATTCAGTTTTATCTAAAATGCACTCATTCATCACTTTATACAAATTACCGTACGATTGAAAAATCGAAAGAGTTAGTTCGCCTTAAAGATATGAGATTGCAGAGTGAAGATCAGGCATTTAAACTTCAGGCAGCATTTCTGAAGAATAAAAAGCGATACGAGACCACCCCTGAATTTAAGCTGGAATCAGAACTCAATGATTTGGGAAAAAGTAAGATAATAACTACTTATCATCAGCTTAAAAAACGCCCGGAACTAGCATTTTTTGATCACTGGGAGGTTATGCTGGATGAGAATTTTTCGCATCATCAACTCAACGACACCCTTTGGGAACCGGAAAATTATTGGGGTTCAAGAATGGCCGGCTATAGTTTTTCTCAGGCAAATGAATTGCAAGCCTATAAAGGGATGAAAAACATTGAGATAAAGAATCAGGTACTCTCAATTATTACAAAAGCTGAAAAATCGGAAGGGAAAGTATGGGTTCCTTCTGTAGGGCTTATTCCCAGAAATTTCGATTATAGCTCCGGGCATTTAAACTCAGGAAATGGCTTTACGTTTATAGAAGGAGCTGTTGAAGCCAAAGTAAGATTCAGTGCCGAAGGTGGATTAACCAGCGCTTTCTCACTAACAGGAAGTCAGCCTTTCCCGCAGATAGATGTTTTCAGAAGCGGTCCTAATCGGGTCGGTATGGGGATAATTGATCAGCCGGGGAAAAACGGAACAAAAAAAATAGTTCAGATTAAAGGATTAAATTTTAGCAATTTCCATATTTTCAGACTTGAATATTTTGGTAAGCTATTAGTCTGGAAGATCAATAACCAGGAAGTCCATCGTGAGCATATTCCAACAAATATCGGAGAACTTTTTCTTAATTCCACAGGAATCCGTAACCAGCCTCTGAACGGGGGATCATTGCCTCATTCTTTTGAAATTGATTGGGTAAGATCTCTGAGAAGGAAGTAAGAAGTTAAAAGGGAAGAGGGAAGAGGGAAAAGAGAAGAGTTAAAAGTGAAAAGGGAAAAGTGAAA
>CAYHDA010000186.1:7043-8466 GCA_964355145.1 uncultured Mariniphaga sp. | reverse complement strand
GTGGCCATTTCTGCGCAACCGTCGCATCGATGCCTATAATGATTTGACCAGAAGGTTTATTGACTGATTTACAGGATAAAATCCTTACGAACAGGGGAGAAGCTGTCAATCAGCCGTACTACCGGAGTCAGTACCCGGATAGTATGCTTTTTGCCGGAAGGGATATAAAAAAGATCACCCTCGCAAAGGTGCTGCTCCGTTTCTCCTTCGCAGAAAAGTATAATTTCTCCTTTCGCTATATAGCAGGTTTGTTCGTGGATATGAGAATGATATGGTTCTGCCTGGCTCCATGGACCATTGCGAAATTCGATCATTACCGTCATAAGGTCTTCAAGATAAACGATTTTACGGTACACTCCATTGCTGACTTCATCCCAGTTCTCTTTAGAATATTTCGATACGGCCATCTTATGATTATATTATTTACAATTGATTTAATTTATAGTTGTGATTTTCACTTGTCCAATAATTCCTGAAGGAACCGGTGACCATTTGGATGCATCGAACGGTTTATAGGTAATATCCACAATATTCGCATCATAGAATTTTTTCCATTTTATTCCTTTGGTATCTAAATATCTGGCTTCATTGGCCGAGAGATTACGGACATTCAGTGTTATCGTATTTTTAATACCGAATTTCAGGCTGCTGGTTGGTATGTAAAGTTGAAAGGGTACGGACCAGATTGTTCCGGCATCTTTCCCATTTATAGTTATTTGGGCAGTTTCACGAAGATCATCAATTTGAAGGTAAACACCTTTATTCATTTTCCAAAGATCAGGCAGCATAAAGGTGGTGCTGTAATTGCCATAACCATTGTACCAATTGAGCGTGGAATCAGGCCATGAAGTCCAGCTGGTAAGTTGTTCAGGATGAAAAATAGTTTTTGGAATTTCAGGCGAACCTTTTTTAAATTCGACATCCCAATTTAAAAGGGAAATTGATTCATCGGATGGAATCCTGAAGTTCCAATGACTGCTTTTCTGAGGATTAATATAGGAAATCAGAAAACAGGAACTTCCTGGAGGCAGATAAAGCTTTGTCCGGATTCCTTTATTCTCATTTTTAAAATCAATAAAACCACGCTCATTGGTCATTGGATTGTAATATTCCAATGCTTTGGCAGGTTCTGAGAGGGAAATGGTGTCGTAATAAAATTTATTTGAAAGGTTCGTTATTAACCAATATTTCGAGTTTCCTGCTCTTTTTCGAATAAAACTCAAACCCGAAGCCGGCAATGATTCTTTTCTGATATTAAGATTTATAAGTGCAGTTTCAGTTTGACCAACAAAAACAGAGGGACTATTGGCCAGATTTTCTTTTACTGCATTAAAGGTTTTTAAGAATGAAGAACGACCATTCCCGGGAAGTGTTTCAGGCAGTTGCTGATCAAAAATGATCTTTGCACCTTGCTGTGCCAAAA
>CAYHDA010000186.1:0-6943 GCA_964355145.1 uncultured Mariniphaga sp. | reverse complement strand
AGTGTTTCAGGCAGTTGCTGATCAAAAATGATCTTTGCACCTTGCTGTGCCAAAACAAAGAGGTTTTTCAATGTTTCGGCAGTCATGTGTGTTGTCTTCGGAATAATAATTGTTTGATAGCTGCTCTTTTTGACAGAAACACTTTTATCAGGATTAACTATTAACTGACTGATTTGCAGATCGGACATATAATCAAATCCATAGCCGGTTTTCCATAATTGCTCCGACAATTTCCCAAAAGGAGTATTCAGAAACCATTTTTCGGCGAAGTGAACAGAAAAAAGAGATAAAAGCGGTTCTTTGGTATCGGCCAGAAAATCGTAAATGGGCATATATACAAGTATGTCATTATCTGGATCAGAGGACTGAAGAAGCTTTTGACAATTTGTGATATAGCGGTTAAGCAATGGAAACTCGTTATAAAAATGGGAATTCGACCCATAGTTTGTCGAAGCATAGAAGAGCCATCCGGGAAATGGTTCGTCAGCAGGCGAATAGGTGGTGCCGTGATAGAAAATATGATTGATTCCGGCAGTAAAAAGTTCATCAATCTGAGGTTTAATCTGTGAAAGTGCTACCTTAAAATGGTTTCCGAGCCAGGTAGTTGATTCAGCTGCAATTAATTTTTTCCCGAGCAAATGAGCAGGGGAGGAGGCGAACTTCATCATCAGAGGATGAGGTCTTCCAAATTTTTTAGGTTCAAAATCCGGATCTGAACGCACCAGTGGAATATCGAAAGAGCTGCTTCCAAATGATTCTGTTTCAGGAATATCGGCAAGAGCATAAAGATCAAGAAGGTTGCCGGGTGAGCCATGTGCCTGATATCTGGAGGCCATTTTATGGTTTGCACACCAGGTTACCCAGGTTGCAGCTCCTTCATAATGCAACGAAGCCAGCGTTTCACGATAATCCGAAGTCACATTCTGTTTAAGCAGGCCATCAGAATAATTTGGACTAACAACATAAATGATCTCTTTTAAATCGTACTGATGTTGTTTTCTGAAGGCATCAAAAAAAGCTGTCGTCCAGTTGGCTTTATAAACCTCATAAGAGTCGTTATACATTGCCCGTGGCAGAAGATTGTTTGATCGGTACAGCAATGTTGAATCAAAAATACTCAGATACTGGCTCATTGCCTTCGGATCGAAATGATCAGCCACCAACCCTTCACCGCCGGGTGCTGCCCTTTTAACCATTTGGCTTGTTGGTTCATAAGTGATCGACAGGTATTTTTGTTTATCCGGATTTATCAGTAATCTTTCCAATTCTGTTTTACTAATTTGCCGATAAATGCCGTCATTGTTAATGGCATAAGTTGTTGCATCCAAAAATCCGGCATTAAGCAATAATTCTTTTATTTTTATGGTATCATTGGCATTAAACTCATTGAATATTATTTGTTTGGCTCCATTTATCTTACTGACGCCAGGACCGCCAAAGGGCCATCCCGTACCTGTCGACAGATCGATTCCAAGTCCGAGTCTTTTAGCTTCAGAACAAGTGAACCGAAATATTTCGAGCCATTCTTTCGATAGAAAAGGACGAAATTGATGCTCATACCCTTTTACGCCATAGATGGGAATAATGTGAGCCCCGCCAAGTCCTGAAATTTTAAACTGCTCCAGCTGAGCTGTTATTCCTTTTTGGTCAACAGCGCTGCCTGGCCACCACCAGTAAGTCCAAGGAGATGCCGTATCAATCTTTTCGGGATGAGATGGTTGAGATCGCAACGGTAACATCAGGAATAAACACAAAGAAATCAGGATTGTTTTTTTCATAACTTTTACCTCATCGCTCTTAATTTTTAATCGTAATTTGCAATTCGTAAAAAAGCGAACCCGTTCTAAAAATACGCAATATTTATCTTTATAGAACAAAAATCAGCTAAAAGCACCAAAAAATATGGTTATTTTGCAATCAAATTAATTGTTTAACTCTATTAATTAAGAACATTAGATGGGAAAAGTTTTGATCATTGGTGCCGGTGGTGTTGGAACTGTCGTTGCACATAAAATGGCAGGTCTGCCGGATGTCTTTACTGAGATAATGCTTGCCAGCCGAACCAAGTCGAAATGTGATTCAATCGCTGCCCGGATTGGAGGGAACAGGATACAGACCGCTCAGGTAGATGCGGATAATGTACCGCAAATGGTGCAGCTGATCCGCTCGTTTAATCCCGAGCTGGTTGTTAATGTAGCCCTTCCATATCAGGATCTTAATATCATGGATGCCTGTCTGGAAACTGGTGTTTCGTATCTCGATACTGCCAATTATGAGCCCAGGGACGAGGCTAAATTTGAGTACAAATGGCAATGGGACTATCACGAGAGGTTTAAGAAAGCCGGGCTGACTGCAATTCTCGGCTGTGGTTTTGACCCGGGGGTAACGAGTATTTTTACTGCTTGGGCAGCCAAATATGTTTTTGATGAAATTCACTACCTCGATATTGTTGATTGTAATGCAGGAGATCACGGAAAACCCTTTGCCACTAATTTTAATCCAGAGATCAATATCAGGGAAGTGACCCAAAAAGGGAAATACTGGGAAAATGGCGAATGGGTTGTAACAGAGCCTCATGAAATACATAAACCGCTGACATATCCTCATATTGGAGAGCGGGAATCATATGTGATCTATCACGAAGAGCTGGAGTCGTTGGTAAAAAATTTCCCGACGCTGAAGAAAGCACGGTTCTGGATGACTTTTGGTCAGGAATATCTAACCCATCTGCGTGTTATACAGAATATTGGAATGGCTGGAATCAAACCGATTATTTATGAAGGGAAAGAGATCGTGCCGATTCAATTCTTAAAAGCTGTGCTTCCTGCCCCCGAAGAGCTTGGTGCAAACTACAAAGGAGAAACCTCCATCGGCTGCAGAATTAAGGGAATTAAGGATAAAAAGAAAAAGACATATTATATTTATAATAATTGCAGTCACGAAGCTGCATACGCCGAAACAGGCACGCAGGCAGTGAGTTATACTACTGGTGTTCCTACAATGATCGGTGCTATGATGTTCATGCAGGGTAAATGGAAATCTCCGGGAGTTTTTAACGTAGAAGAATTTAATCCTGATCCGTTTATGGAACAGTTGAATCTTCATGGTCTTCCCTGGTGGGAGCTTCACGATGTTCCTCTGGAAATGAGTTAAAATAAATGCCCGCTAAAAACGGGCATTTATTTTGTGAATAACTTCAGTGTTATTTGTGTTTGTTCATCTCTTCGGGACAAATTGTGTGATAAATTTCACCCCACCCTGGAAATCCCCCGATAATCCTGTCATCAACAAAAAGGTCAGCATTGATCTTTCTGCTAAATGATTCGTCATATTGCTCTTCAGGATAGCTTTTATTAACAGCATAAAATTCAACTCCCCGTTTTTTGCAAAAATCTACGGCCTCGTCCAGCTCCTTTCCATATCTGAAAGTCCAAAGGATGATCTGATGTTGCTTCTTTTGCAGCGCCATAATTGTCGAAAGTGCAAATGGCAGTTCCTTCCCGATTGCAGGATAACGATGTTCAACAATTGTTCCATCAAAATCAACTGCAATTATCATAAGTTTATAAAGTTTAAATAATTTAAATTATAGTCTTGCGTGTACCAGTCCGCGGGGCAGAATTCCTTTTACATCATAAAGAATAGCGCCTCTGGATTTAAAAGCCTGAAGATCGATTTTCATAAATTCATTATGTGCAACCGCCAGAATTACAGCACCATAATTCACAGATTCGTCAAGTTGCTTTATGATGGTTATGCCATATTCGTGTTTGACTTCTTCAGGTGAAGCCCATGGATCATAAACATCTACGGCTATTCCATAACTAATTAACTCATGATAAATATCAGTAGCTTTTGTATTCCTGATATCCGGACAATTTTCCTTGAATGTAATTCCAAGCATTAGGATTTTTGAGTTTTTGACCCTTACCTCATTTTGGATCATCAGTTTCACAACTTCGGTTGCAACATATTGTCCCATACTATCGTTCATTCGACGACCGGCCAGAATAATCTCAGGATGATATCCTGCTTCCTGAGCTTTTTGCGCAAGGTAATAGGGGTCAACTCCAATGCAATGCCCTCCAACGAGTCCGGGTTTAAACGATAGAAAATTCCACTTTGTTCCGGCAGCCTCCAATACATCATGGGTGTCAATCTTCATTGCATTAAAGATTTTAGCCAGCTCGTTGACAAAAGCAATATTGATATCACGCTGACTATTTTCGATCACTTTTGCAGCTTCGGCAACTCTAATAGAAGATGCTTTGTGCGTACCTGCCTGAATTACTGACCGGTAAGCCATGTCGACGATTTCTGCAATTTCGGGTGTAGATCCGGAGGTCACTTTTTTGATCTTTTCAACTGTGTGCTCTTTATCGCCTGGATTGATCCTTTCAGGACTATAACCGGCAAAAAAATCAGTGTTGTATTTATAACCTGATATTTTTTCTATAATCGGAAGACAATCATCTTCTGTAGCGCCGGGATAGACAGTCGATTCGTACACAACAATATCTCCTTTAGAGATTGCACGTCCGACAGTTTCTGAAGCCTTCAGAAGCGGTGTAAGATCAGGCCGGTTATTTTTATCTACAGGAGTAGGAACAGTAACAATATAAAAATTACACTCTTTAATATCTTCAGGATTGAACGAACAAAAAAGACCATTTGTATCAGTAATTGCAGGGTTTTCCGAAACCAGAGCTGAACGAAGAATATCCTCACTTAATTCAAGCGTGTGGTCAAATCCTTTGTTTATTTCATTAACTCTTCGTTGATTAACATCAAAGCCAACGACAGGGTATTTAGTAGCAAAAAGACGAGCCAAGGGAAGTCCAACATACCCCAGGCCAATGATCGCGATTCGAATAGATGATATCATGTTAAAATTTAAGGTTAAATACTACAAAACATATAAGAAGATGATAAAGTTCTGAGAATATTTCCCGGTTCATTTATCTCTGTGAAAGGCCTAATCACAGATACTTGTTTTTACTGTACTGTAAATATAAGGTTTTAAATTGATAAAAAGAAGAGCCATCTGCGGTTTTTCATTGATGAAGGGATGGCAAGTGCTACATACTTTCTTTACAATGTCAAAAAATACGATTTTACCCGGAATTCTGCTGTAAAATGCCACTATTTCAGTTTTAATGTAATTTATATTGCCCGACAATATTTGCTGAATCTTACTGAACCAATGATGATTACAATTTCCTTATTTAGAATCAGTCGAAATAACGAATTATTTTATCAACAGAAGAACAAAAATTATTTTGTTTTTAATATTGCGTTTGGCATCTTTGAAGTGTCGTTTGATAATTGAGAACGCATATTTGATCATTATTTATTACTTTTCGCTATGACACAGATACAATTTCAAAATTCCCTGACAGGACTTCACAGTAAACTTTACTATTTTGCATTAAGTTTAACAAGCGATTCCGACAAAGCCCATGATCTGGTGCAGGAAACTTATTTAAAAGCACTTACATACCGTGATAAATTTTCTGCCGATACCAATCTTATGGCTTGGGTTTATACCATTATGAAAAATACTTTCATAAATGATTATCGTAGAAACGTAAAAGCTAAGGCAACGCTTGAGAGCTCCTCCCATAAACTTCAGATGTCTTTTTCTAAAGATGATTATTCTCCTGCAGCTGATTCAATTCATGCCGAAAAGGAGATTTACAAGAAAATAGATATGCTCGAGAATGAATTTCGCGAACCTTTTCAGCTCTTCTTAAGTGGGTTTAAATATAAAGAAATCGCTGAAAAACTTGATTTACCATTGGGTACAGTAAAGAGCCGGATATTCTTTACACGCAAAAAATTAGGAAAATGGCTAAGTGAGTACATCAACTAGTTGATGGGTTGTTTAATAAATTAGTAAAGTCTTCGTTAGTCCGATAGATCATTCTTAAAACTCCTTGTAAAGTTTATCTTGCAAGGAGTTTTTCGATTTTTATGAATTTCAATGATCTTCAATTATTTAAAAGCAATAAATAAGTAATCTTAATTTCCTTTAATCCATTTAAGGGCATTCACAAACGCTTCAATCCATGGGGTAACCTCCTCATTTTTACGGTCTGCCGGATAATTTGCCCATTGCCATGGATATATTGCCCTTTCAATATGGGGCATCATTGCTAAATGACGACCATCTTCTGAACAAATCGCTGCCGTATTATAATCCGATCCGTTTGGATTGCCGGGATAGTTGCTGCAAGAAAATTTTACCGGAATGTGGTATTTAGCTTCTTCATTAGGCATTACAAATTTTCCTTCGCCGTGAGCCACCCAAACGCCAAGACTTTTGCCTGAAAGGGACTTAAACATAACTGACTGATTTTCGAGGATATCAACGCTTACAAAACAAGACTCAAATTTACGGGAATCATTATGTGCCATTTTTACAGGCTGAGAATGTCCGGCATTGACAAGTCCGAGTTCAACCATAAGCTGGCAGCCATTGCAGATTCCAAGACTAAGCGTATCGGTTCTTTTGTAAAAATTATCGAGCGCAATTTTTGCTTTCTCATTGTATTTAAAGGCACCAGCCCAGCCTTTAGCCGAACCAAGTACATCTGAGTTCGAAAATCCTCCAACAAATACGATGAAATTCAGGTCTTCAAGCGTCTCGCGTCCGCTAATCAAATCGGTCATATGGACATCTTTCACATCAAAACCAGCCAAATACATGCTCCATGCCATTTCACGATCACCATTGCCCCCTTTTTCACGAATAATAGCAGCCTTTATTCCTGAAGCCTGACGTCTCTTCGGATCAATACCCAAATCCTTAAAATTCCCTGTAAAACCTCCGAATTCAAATTTTAGTTCATTTTTCTTGTAATTTTCAAATCGCTCCAGTGCCAGCTTTTCACTACTCTGCCTGCGATCCAGCAGATAGGATGGTCTGAACCATTTATCCCGC
>CAYHDA010000185.1:0-8595 GCA_964355145.1 uncultured Mariniphaga sp. | reverse complement strand
TTTCAAAGGGGTTACGGGTGTACGGGTATACAGAGTGACGGGTTTAATGGGTTACAGAAGTGACACAGTGTTACGCGAGGTTTCAAAGGGGTTACGGGTGTACGGAGTGACGTGTGCAACTTTGTAACTTGTAACCAGTAACTTGTTACGGGTGAAACAGGTTACGGGTTACTGGCAACCTTCCAACCTGTAACTTGTAACGGTTACGGGTTACGGAAGTGACACAGGGTTACGCAGGGTATTAAAGGGGTTACGGGTGTACAGAGTGACGGGTGACATGTAACCTGTAACTTTGTAACTTGTAACCTGTAACTTGTAACCTGTAACTTATGAACGGTTTACGGGTATTCTGAGTGACAGGTGTAACTTGTAATCTATCACCAGTAACCAATATCTCAGTATCTGACTATTTCAGCTTACGTGCAAATATCTTTTTAAACTTGGCCAGCTTTGGAGTAATAACGATGCGACAATAGCCCTGGTTTGTATTATTCGAATAATAGGACTGATGATAATCTTCAGCCGGATAAAACTTCTCAAATCTGTTAATTTCAGTAACAATCGGATCGCTCCAGATTTTTTCTTTAACAAGCTTTGACATGTAGGCAATCGCAGCTTCTTTTTGATCCTCATCGGTATAAAAAATTGCCGAACGATATTGTGTTCCGCTGTCCGCTCCTTGTCTGTTGAGTGTTGTTGGGTCGTGCGTCATCCAGAAAACTTCCAGAAGTTCGGTAAAAGTAATTTGCTCCGGATCGTAGGTTATCTGTGTACATTCCGCATGCCCGGTGGTTCCGGTGCAAACCTGCTCATAAGTCGGATTGGGCACCGTTCCGCCTGAAAAGCCTGAAATTACTTTTTCCACCCCTTTTAGCTGGGAGAACATTGCTTCCGTACACCAAAAACATCCTCCTGCAAAAACAGCTATCTTCGACGTATTATTTTTCATCTCCATATTCCTATAAATTGGCTTTGAACTAATTAATTCAGAATGGATTAAGGTTAATAACCCAATCAAGCATATAAATATCCGTTTCATCAGAAAATTTATTTATTTTTTAATTGCCTGAATAAACACCTGTGTTCTCTGCCTTTGTTTTTGCAAAGCGCAGAATCATGGGTGTTTCATAGCACTTCTAATTCTATATCCGGATAACGGTTTACGGCAAAAATAGTTGCAGTAATTTTTATGCTTCAACAAAAATATAATAATCCCGGTAATATTTTACTATCAACTTTGCATCATCAACCATCTGTAAAAATATCTTTATTCTGCTATTTTCTATGGAAAAATATATAATAAAACACAAATATCTATCCACAAATTTGGATTTCAACTTTTATTGTTGTAGATTTAGCAATACCGATTTACCTATTTTAGGTTTTCACCCTCTTCCGGCTGAAAGGCAGTTTGTGTGCGTTCTTTGCAGTGTCGTTATATTTTATATTGATAAAAAATTACAAAATGAAAGGACCCAAAAGCCATTTTAATTCTACAGAAATTCCTGTTATAGCCAGCCAGATTCTCCGCAATTATAAGCGTGACAGGTCTTTGTTTGAACGATACTCACCAAAATTCAATCATGAATTTCTTGTCAATTTTGAAGAAAAAGTTGAAAGTCTGACTCGTCTCAAACCGTTGACTGTTCTAAAAAAAGAGATAACAGAAAAAATTGATAAAATACATATTCTTATCAGTCATTTTCTACCCTTGATAAGCATCACTGAGGATTTAATCCGACGTACTCCGGGAAGGAAAGATTTTCCGGTTTCAGATTTAAGCCTTGGCGAACTTAAAAAGTCTATCAACAAAAATCACCTATGGGAAATTCGAAGAAGTTGCAAGAGAATTGTAAGTGAACTGGAGCTCAACATGGAATCTATTATTGACAAAGGATTTCTCTTCAGAATTCTGGATGATTTTAATAATTTATTGTATCAGTTAAAGAATTTAGAATCGGAGATAGCTGATCTTACCCACTTACACGATATGATTTCAGAAGAATACCTGATAGTTGACAATCAGGTAAATGACTTCCTTGAAACCATTATCGAATCATCACGTGATGTATTCGGTGAGCATAACTCTGAAAAATGGAGTGAGTACTCAATCGAAAAACTGATGACTAATTCTCAGTTCAAAAGGAGTGAGAGTCAGTAATTGCAATATGTTTAGTTCTGGCAATCGAATTAACATCATCCCCCTTTTTGATTAATTTTAGCCGGAAAGTATAATTGTAAACCTTATCAGTGAGCGTATACTGCTGGTGTGTGCGCGCTCCCCAGCTGTCGTCGCCTCCGACTCCCATTTGTTTCCAGTCAAGATTAACAGAAACCAGGTTTCTCTCCTTCACATCTGTCGTATGGCGGTTAACAACCTCTTTCCCGTCGTAAATGCGGCCAATTGTGCGAACCGGAGATTCGAAATCTTCCATTAAATTGTGGTGGGCACTGATGCTTATTAACGGCAATCCTACTGACAGCAATCCATTACCCTCACTATTCGTAAATGAAACCCATCTCACATCGGTTTTATTCCCGTTCTCCTGCGGACGAATATAAGCCCAGTATTGATCCTTTACTTTGCCTTTATAAAGACCAACCAGCGCACCGGTATTTCTGTCAAGGTAGTTTTCCTGCGGACCCCGGCCAAACCATTCCATATTATCAAATTCACGGGCTATCTGAAGATTCATTCCCATCCGTGGAATCTCCGGCAAATCAGTTGACAGTGATTTAAACTGATTTTCTATTTCAATTTCCCGATCTCCATAAACCTTGTACAGCGAAATATATTGAGCGATGGTCTCGCCTTTTAATCCCGGGATAGCAAAAGAAAGCTGAACATTGATCTGATTTTCCGAAATACGGCTGATTTTCGAATTAGTAAGTTTTCTGTTCTCTCCCGCCTTTCGCCATACACGACATCTTTTATCAAGTCCATTGCCAAAATCGTTGTCTGTGGGTGCACGCCAAAAATCGGGTTCTGGTCCTTTTCCATCGTTAAGCATCTCTTTCCCGTTAAAAACCAAACTATTCATTTTCCCTTTAACAAAATCAAAAGTCACCATAAAATCGATGCCTTTGATTATTGCTTTTGTGGTACTTTTTTCCATCAGCAGTTTACCTTTCGGACTATCTGTAACTGCCGGGGCAGCAAGTGGCAACTTAAATTGTTCGTAAGCAACTTCATGTCCAATAGAAATTAAATCTGTAGCTTTAGAAGTTTTGGCGCTGAAAATGATAAAATATTCCTTTCCCGGATCCGGCTTCAGTTTTACCGGAACAGACACTTCTGTCATTCCGTGTGCCGGTACGTCGGTTGTTGCGATTTTACCTGCTGCCACCTTTATTCCATCAGCTTCGATACGCCAGTCGAACTCGAATTCACTGAGGTTTAGAAAATCGTATTTATTGATCAGCTGAAATTTCCCTTTTCCAATATCGATGGCCTTAAAACCAACATATTGATACACTTTCTTCACTTCAAATAAGCCTGGATGAGGTGTCCTGTCGGGACTGACCAGTCCGTTACAACAGAAGTTGCCATCCGTCCAGACATCTTTTGGCCCAAAATCGCCGCCATACGACCAGTACTTCTCTCCTTTTTCATTGGTGGTCAGTAACCCCTGATCGACCCAGTCCCAGATACAACCACCCTGAAGCATATCATACTTTTCGATAGCGTCCCAGTAATCCTGAAGATTTCCTGTACTGTTGCCCATTGCATGAGCATATTCACATTGAATCAATGGTTTATCCTTATGTGTGGTTGCGTATTTAATCATTTCATCGATTCCGGCATACATCGGACAAAAAATATCCGTGTGTGATGCAGTACCTGCTCTTTCATATTGGACCGGCCGTGATTTATCCTGTAATTTAGTCCATGCCGAAATTTTTACAAAATTGACGCCGTCGCCTGCTTCATTTCCCAAAGACCAGATAATAACCGCCGGATGGTTTTTATCCCGTTCAACCATATTGCGCATTCTGAAAAGATGAGCACTATACCAGCTGGTATCTTTGGCAAGTGATTCTTTTCCGTAACCCATGCCGTGCGATTCGATATTCGCTTCATCAATAACATACAATCCGTATTTGTTGCATAATTCATACCATTTTTCGGGCTGTGGATAGTGACAGCACCTCATCGTGTTGATATTGAATTTTTTCATCTCAGCAATATCCCTGATCATCGTTTCAACATCCTGCACATGTCCGCTGGTTTCATTATGTTCATGCATATTCACTCCTTTGACAAGAATACGAACTCCATTCACACATAATTGTCCGTTTTTAATTTCGACATTTCGAAAACCGACCTGACAGCCCAGCGATTCTATTATTTTACCCGCTTCGTCTCTTGTTGTAAGTATCAGCTGGTATAAATCCGGAGTTTCGGCACTCCACTTTTTAACACGAGGCAGCTTCCCATCGAAATTAACAGATTGATCAGCACCTGTAAAGATTAGTTTTTTTGAAAAATCCAGAACAGTTCTGTTTCCATCTTTTAGCTGAGCGTTTACTGTTAGATTTTGTGCTGTTTTTCCGAGATTGCGAAGCTTAATGTCCGCACTAAAAATACCATCCTTATAAAGGGCATCGAGGCTGGAATTTATGTGAAAATCAAATACATGAGCCGGATTTCGGGCAACGAGATAAACATCGCGCGTTATTCCGCTCATCCGCCAAAAATCCTGATCTTCGAGATAAGAACCATCAGACCAGCGAAAAACCTGAACGGCCAATAAATTCTTTCCAGTCTTCAAATACTTGGTTATGTTGAACTCTGCCGGAGTTTTACTATCCTCACTATAACCAACCTCCTCGCCATTCACCCAAACATACATCGCGGAACTAACAGCACCGAAATGGAGAATAATTTCTTTACCACTCCAACCTGCAGCTGTTTCAAATTCCATCCGGTACGAACCAACCGGATTATAATTTGCCTGCATTGTTGGAGGTGTTGCCTGATGGGGATAGTCGACATTTGTATATATCGGATAGTCGTAACCTTTAAGCTCCCAGTTCGAAGGTACGTCAATTAATTTCCAGTTGCTGTCGTCATACTTTTTTTGATAAAATGAAGCAGGACGATCAGAAGGTTTGGTCACCAGGCTGAATTTCCACCGGCCGTTAAGTGATTTATAAAATGGTGAAGCCGAAAAATCGTTTGCAGAAACCTTTGCGTCGGTATCAAAAGGCATCAGCGAAGCATGAGGTGCCTCTCTGTTGATTTCAGATACAGCCTGATTTTCCCAGTCGTGTGGCATCTTTTCATTAAAAGACTCACTTTTGGTCTGACCATCGCTTTTACACGCAAAAACGAGGAGTAATCCCAACAAAATCAAATTTTTAATCATGGCAAAAATATTAAATTCATTTCCAACCGGTAGGTACTGGTAGGGGACAAATTTAATCTATTTTTGCTGATTGACAATTATAAAAAGGGTTTTAGGCTATTAGGCTGTGAGGCTGTTAGGCTGTGGGTTAAAGTTAGAAACCAAATTTACAGGATGATTCAATAATTACATTAATTTATTATATGTCAATACAATACATTTCCATTAACGATAACCTATGATCTAAAAGCCTAAAAGCCTAAAGTCTAAATGCCGATAGTTAAAATTCAGATGTAAAGTGAAATCTAATTTTAGGAAAATCGCGTTGAGCCATATCGAGAATAAAAGACGAATCGGCCATAAATACATCGCGGCCATGGTTATCAATTGACATTTTATTGTATTTCCTCTTTTTAAAATCCTCAAGCATCGCTTTGTCCTCACTCTGAATCCAGCATGCTTTATAGAGTGACAATGATTCCCACCGGCATTTTGCATTATATTCATGTTCAAGACGATACTCAATCACCTCAAACTGCAGCGCTCCAACCGTTCCAATAATTTTGCGGCCATTCAGCTGACTGACAAACAACTGTGCTACCCCTTCATCCATCAGCTGATCAACTCCCTTTGCCAGCTGTTTCGATTTCATAGGATCTGCATTCTCGATATAGCGGAAGATCTCGGGCGAAAATGAAGGTATGCCTTTGTAATGCAAGATCTCCCCTTCTGTAAGGGTATCGCCGATTACAAAATTACCAGTATCAGGAATACCTACAATATCACCGGGAAAAGCTTCGTCGATGACCTCTTTTTTATCAGCCATAAATGCCGTAGGACTCGAATATTTAAAGACTTTTCCTAAACGGATGTGGCGATAGTTTTTATTCCTTTCAAACCTGCCGGAACAAACTTTGACGAAGGCAATCCGGCTTCTGTGATTCGGATCAATATTAGCATGAATTTTAAAGACAAATCCCGTAAAAGTTGCCTCGTCAACCTGAACTAAACGCTCTTCTGCCTTTTTAGCACGGGGAGAAGGAGCGATCCGGACAAAAGTATCAAGCAATTCCTTGACTCCGAAATTGTACAATGCACTTCCAAAAAAGACGGGTGCCAGATCGCCCGCAAGATATTGATCAATGTCAAATTCGGGATAAACTTCACTCAATATTTCGAGTTCTTCACGCAAAACTCCGGCATCTTTGCCAATAATATTTTCGAGTTCGGGACTGCTAATATCCGTAAAACTTATTCCGGTTCGTATATCGGTTATACTTGGATCGAAAAGATTCAGGTTTTGGTCGTAAAGATTATAAACCCCTTTAAAATCGGGTCCGCTATTGATCGGCCAGCTTAAAGGCCGCACTTTAATCAGCAATTGCTTCTCAATATCATCCAGAAGATCAAAAGTATCATCTGCCGGACGGTCCATTTTATTGACAAAAACGATCACAGGTGTTTTACGGCTGCGACAAACGCTCATCAGTTTTTCGGTCTGCGGCTCCACCCCTTTGGCAGCATCAATAACAATAATTACACTGTCAACCGCAGTTAAAGTACGAAATGTATCCTCCTGGAAATCCTGATGACCAGGTGTATCCAAAATATTGACCTTGTAACCGTTGAATTCAAAACCCATTACGGAAGTCGCAACAGAAATACCACGCTGCCGCTCGATTTCCATAAAATCGGAGGTAGCTCCTTTTTTAATTTTATTACTTTTAACCGCACCTGCAACATGAATAGCGCCTCCAAAAAGGAGTAGTTTTTCAGTAAGGGTAGTTTTTCCCGCATCGGGATGACTGACAATGCCAAATGTTCTTCGGCGTAGTATTTCTTCTTTAAAGCCCATAACAAATATTGAGGATGCAAACTTAGCTCAAAATAATGAATGAGATCTCATAATATATTAATATATTGCACACAGAAAAATGCTTCCAAACTACTTCATATGAAAAACTTTAAAATTATTTCCTGCGTGTTATTGGTATTCTTTATCAGCTGTTCAAGTGGAATCCGCGAATATCATGTTGCCGTTTCAGGCAGCGATTCAAATGACGGCTCTATTACGAAACCTTTCCAAACAATATCAGCTGCTGCCCGTATTGCCAAAGCAGGCGATATTGTTACCGTTCATGCCGGAACCTACCGTGAGTATGTTGTTCCCGAAAACGGAGGAACGGATGAGAACCATAGAATTGTATATCAGGCTGCTGAAGGTGAAATTGCAGCTATAAAAGGTTCTGAGATCATTAAAACCTGGCAGCCGGCAGAAAACGGGGTCTGGAAAGTGACCATTCCCAATGCTTTTTTCGGAAAATATAATCCATATCAGGATTCCATCTGGGGTGACTGGTTTACCGACAAAGGGAGAATTCACCATACCGGTGAAGTATATCTCAACGGGAAATCCTTCTATGAAGTAGAAAATTTAGATAAGGTAATGAATCCAAAATCTTTGAAATCCGCTGTGGATTCAATTGGATCAACCTATACCTGGTACACCGAAAGCACCAAAGAATCGACCACAATATGGGCTAATTTTCATGGATCGGATCCAAACAAGGAATTAGTGGAAATTAATGCACGTCCGGCTTGCTTCTTTCCTGAAAAAACAGGTTTGAATTATATCACGCTCCGGGGTTTCAAAATCAGTCAGGCGGCAACCCAATGGGCCGCTCCCACTGCCGAACAAATCGGGATGATAGGGCCGCGTTGGAGCAAGGGCTGGATTATCGAAAATAATGTAATCAGTGATTCTAAATGCTCGGGTATAACTCTTGGAAAAGAGAAAGCTACAGGTCATAATGTCTGGTTGGCCGACATGAAAAAAGATGGCGCAATACACTATATAGAAGTGGTTTTCAGAGCATTAAAGATTGGATGGGACAAAGAAAACATCGGATCCCATATCATTCGGAACAATACCATTTTCAATTGTGAACAAACCGGTATTTGTGGAAGTTTAGGCGCTGTTTTTAGTCAGATTACAAATAATCACATCTATAATATTCATGTGAAGCGACAGTTTACAGGTGCCGAAATGGCTGGAATAAAAATACATGCTTCAATTGATATGCTGATAAAAAGCAACCGTATTCATAATTGCAGCTTAGGGCTTTGGATGGATTGGATGGCGCAGGGCACCCGCATTTCGTCCAACCTGATGTATAACAACAACCAGGATCTTTTTACTGAAGTTGACCATGGTCCGATCTTAATTGATAATAACATTATGCTCGCT
>CAYHDA010000184.1:0-8600 GCA_964355145.1 uncultured Mariniphaga sp. | reverse complement strand
ATACCGATGTTGAAGAACTGGACATTACGAACCGGCTCAAGGTTAAAGCCTTTTTTGAAGCAAATCAGCCTCAAATAGTTATCAATTGTGCAGCCTATACGGCAGTTGACAAAGCAGAATCTGACGAAGCAAATGCTTTTCTGATTAATGCAGCAGCAGTTGAAAATCTGGCAAGATCAGCTGCCGAAATTGATGCGTTAATCATTCACATATCAACTGATTATGTCTTTGATGGTAAATCGTTTCTACCGATTAAGGAGAATGAACCAACTAATCCATCCTCAGCTTATGGCAGGACTAAACTCGCCGGAGAGGAAGCTGTTCGTCTGTATGCGAGTAAAGGATTAATTATCAGAACTTCGTGGCTGTACTCCGCATTTGGAAATAACTTTGTCAAGACGATGATGAAGTACGGAAAAGAACGGGACGAACTTAGCGTGGTTTTTGATCAGGTCGGGACGCCAACGTATGCCAGAGATCTGGCGAAAGTAATGCTCGATATCATTCCGTTGTCACTGGAGCATACCGGAACCGAACTTTTCCATTATTCCAATGAAGGAGTTGCCAGCTGGTACGATTTTGCCCAAACCATTATTGCTTTTTCAGGTCTTACATGCGAAATAAAACCAATTCTGACCCAAGATTATCCTTTGCCGGCACCAAGACCATTTTTCAGTGTCATGGATAAATCAAAAATTAAAGAGACCTTCAAAATTAAGATCCCCTACTGGAGCGACAGCGTAAAAGCGTGTATTCAAAGACTTAAATAATCATATTTAATTGCTGCATTTTGCAGATAGCTTAGCGAATAAAAGCCTTTCAGCGTGCAGCTGTGGGACGTTTTGCCTCATTTAAGGAAACACAAATGAATTTAATTTGCCCAAACCAGATCTAAAAGTAACCATCTCAAAATAACCTGTTAAATATATTATTATGAAACTTGTTGTTCAAATTCTTTTGATGTTTACCCTATCACTAAATGCAGCTGCTCAAAGCATTGCGAATAATCCAAAGCTAAAGATTGATCGAAGTGCAGTTGTGGAACGACATAAAATTATAACGACAGTTACTAATCCGAAAAGTCCGGCACAGGTTGGCAATGGGGAGTTTGCTTTTGGTGTTGACATTACAGGGCTGCAAACTTTTGTTCCATTCAATACCTTATCTCACTGGAGCTGGCATAGTTTTCCCCTACCCAAAGGGCAGCTGGCTGAAGATTTCAAGGGGTTGTCTTTGGAGACTCACGGCAGGATGATCAGGTATAATATACCTAATAAAGAGCAGCCTGAGTTATCGTCGTGGTTAGCCGCAAATCCGCATTCCTTTAATTTAGGACGGATAGGATTCCATTTATTAAAATCCAATGGGTCGGAAGCCACTCCTGATGATCTGAAAAATACAAGACAGGAAGTTGATTTATGGAATGGGATTATATATAGCTCTTTTGTATTGGAAGGCGAGCAGGTGAGCGTTAAAACAGCCTGCAATCCAACAACTGATGCAATTGGTGTGCTGGTGAAATCGGATCTTATAAAAAAAGGGCAGCTTAAAATATTTCTTGATTTTCCATACCCTGATTCAAATCAGTTTGCCGATTATGTTGGAAATTACAATCAGCCTGAAGCGCATTCATCGGTAATTGCCAGTCAAAGCGACAATTCGGCTATCATCGCCAGGAAGATGGATGATACAAAATACTTTGTCTCTCTGAATTGGACTTCAAAAGCTCATTTATCACCAGACAATGCCCTTTCATCCAGACATCGGTTTTATCTTAGTCCTTTAAAAACCAATGAAATTTCGTTTACATGTGCATTCTCTCCCGGAGAAAGTACGGAACCAGTACTAACTGCAGCAAAAGTTTTTGCAGAAAGCAGTAAAGCCTGGCCGGAATTTTGGGAATCCGGAGCTGCTGTTGACTTGTCAATGAGTAAAGATATACGGTGGAAAGAACTTGAACGAAGAATAGTTCTTTCACAATATTTAATGAAAGTAAATGAGGCCGGTACATATCCGCCACAAGAATCGGGATTGGTTAACAACGGATGGTATGGTCGTTTTCATTTCGAAATGATCTGGTGGCATAGTGTACACTACGCGTTATGGAACAGATGGCCGTTGTTTGACAAAAGCCTGCATGTTTTTAATGACTTTCTGCCAACCTCAAAAGAGCGTGCAGACGAACAGGGATATAAGGGAGCACGATGGCCCAAGTGCACAGCGAATTACGACCGCGACTGGCCACATCCAATTCATGCTATGCTTATCTGGCAGCAACCACACCCAATTTATTTTGCGGAATTGGATTACCGTTTGCACCCCTCCAAAGAAACACTTGAAAAATGGCGAGACATAGTTTTCGAAACAGCGGCTTTCATGGCAGATTACGCATGGTACGAAAAAACAAGCGACCGTTTCCTTTTAGGTCCGCCAATGGTTATTGTGTCCGAAAATACAAATTCCAAAATTACCGGTAACCCGAGTTTCGAACTTGGCTACTGGCGTTTCGGATTACGCACTGCACAGGTATGGAAAGAGCGGCTGGGATTAATCAGAGATAAAAAATGGGACGAGGTACTTAAAAAACTATCGCCGTTACCCCAAGCCGATGGTGTGTACATTACCCATGAAAATATTGACAGTATGTGGACAAAGTTTGCCTTCGAACATCCAGCCCTTATCGGCACTTTTGGTATGTTACCCGGAGATGGCGTGGATATTGCTTGTTTCAAAAGAACATTGGATAAAGTAATGGCGACCTGGGATTTCAATCGCACATGGGGATGGGATTTCCCTATGATGGCAATGGCTGCAGCCCGAACCGGAAGACCCGATCTGGCCATTGACATGCTCCTGCACAGATCTCCCAATTTTCAATTTGACGAACATGGATTAGCCACTGGCGGACCCTTCCCTTATTTTCCTTCAAACGGAGCTTTATTGACAGCAGTGGCCATGATGGCTGGCGGATGGGACGGATCGAAAAGTGATGCTCCGGGATTTCCTGAAAACGGAAACTGGATCGTAAAATATGAGAATTTTAAAAGTATGCCGTAATTGAAAATAAGCATATTCAATGCACGAAAGCAAAATAAGTGCTTAACTATTAATAAAGAAGAACAAAAAAATTGCTAAATTTATACTTGAAATAAAAGCCCTGTCGGGAATCTTCAAATATTGAAACACCTAATGCGATGAATCAATTATTGAATATTATCACCATACTAATGCTGGCAACTTTAATCGGATGCAATAATCCATTCGATAAACCTGAAGAACCCAAGCCATCAGTAAATATGAAGACAACCCGTTTAAAAGCACAAGAAGCATTGGACTTTTGCAAGAACCAAAACTTCAATACCGATTTTTGTATTTTGATCGATATGAGCTTACACTCCGGTATAAAAAGATTTTTTGTATGGGATTATAAAAAAGACACTATTTCGCTCAGTTTTTTAGTCAGCCACGGGTGTTGCGATAATACATGGAATGATGATTTGTCAAAAGAAAATCCAAAATTCAGCAATATTGAGGGAAGCCATTGTTCTTCCTCCGGAAAATATAAAATTGGAGAAAGAGATTACAGCGACTGGGGAGTTCATATAAAATATGTTTTATATGGTCTGGAAAACTCTAACAGTAATGCACTTTCACGGGTAATTGTATTTCATTCATGGGAAGTTGTTTCGGATGAAGAAATATATCCGGATGGAACACCAGAAGGATGGGGTTGCCCTGCAATATCAAATAGTAGTTTCAGAATAATCGATCCTTTATTAAAGGGCTCAATACCACCTGTTCTGATGTGGATTTACATTTAGTGATTCTCATTACAAATACTTTTATCCGGGACAGGGGGTTGGAAATTTGATTATAACAAAATGGAAATACAGCAATGAGAAAATTAAAACTTCAAATGCAAATGTCCGTTGACGGATACATTGCCGGACCAAACGGCGAAATGGATTTTATGGAGTGGAACTGGGACACTGAGCTTATAAAATATACCAAAAAACTAACAGAACCAGTTGACTGCATAATTCTGGGACGCAAACTTGCTGAAGGATTTATTCCTTACTGGAGCGCTGTTGCTGCCAATCCTGAGGATCCGGAATTTGCAGCTGGCAAAAAATTTACCGATACCTCCAAAATCGTATTTAGCAAAACACTTGACAAGTCAGACTGGGACAATACCCTTATCGCAAATGGAGATCTGGCTGACGAAATCATTAAACTAAAAAAACAAGACGGTGATGATATCATTGCTTATGGTGGCGCAGCATTTGTGTCGGCTCTGATCAAGCAAGGTCTGATTGACGAATATCATCTGTTCATCAATCCGACTGCAATCGGGAAAGGTATGACAATTTTTCATGACCTTGACTCCAAACAAAATCTGACTTTAATAAAATCTGCATCATTTGACTGCGGGATTGTTGTTCTTAATTACGATAATTCAAAGAACTTAAGTAAATTTACCATTCAAGGCACATACAGCAGGCCGCAAGCCATTAAATGTGGTTTTGAATAAAGTTTATTTAAAAATTGAGCTTATTTTTTAATAAAATGAAAAAAACTCTGATTATTATTGGCTTGATTGTCAGTATTAATAACTATTTGATTGCTCAGAAATACGAATCGGTAACAGTAAAGGCAGGTAAAAGCATCAAAGATTACTTCACTCCCGCTGAAAGATATCTTTATCCAAATTTCACAGAAGGGAAAGGTTATTTCAAAAACGGGAGAGTTATTCCATGCAGGTTTAACTTTAATCTACTGACCGATGAAATAGAGTTTATTCAGACAAATGACACGCTGCTTATTTCTAAAAAAGAGGAAATCAATTCAATTGTCGTTGCGCAGGATACATTTTACTATCATGATGCTTATCTGCAAATGATCCGAAGTGGCCTGCTAAGCGTCTATATTAAGCGGAGCATTGTAATTCAGAATGTTCTTAAGCAAGGTGCCATGGGCACAATAAACAGAAGTTCAGCTTCCGATTCATATAACTTTGTGATTACGGGGCAGCGCTCAGTTGATTTGAAACAAACTGAAGACCTTGTACTTCAGAGAAAAGATGAGTATTACTATTCAACTTCGGGAAGTGATTTTTTCCTGTTCAACAAAAAAAATATCATTAAAATTATGCAGGGAAGAGAAGAACGCATCAAGAATTACCTGAAGTCAAACAAGGTCGATTTTGAAGCAAGAGAGGATATTCTGCGCCTGGCAGACTTTGTGAGCAACCTTTTATCCGAAAATTATAAAAAAAGATAATAACTGAAAGATTTCATTTTCATTCAGACAATCAGCAAATTGTTATTTTTGCAATTATGGATGAACAACCGCATAAGCAACCACGTCGCGTACGATATAAAGGCACACACCCAAAATCCTTTGGCGAAAAATATAAAGAACTTCAACCGGAGCAATATGCTGAGGATATCGCCAAGGTTATTCTGCAGGGGCGCACACCCGCCGGGATGCATCGTTCCATTTGCATTCGCGAAATAATGGAGTTTCTTCAAATAGTACCCGGACAAATTGGTCTGGATGCTACTCTTGGATATGGCGGTCATTCATTGGAAATGCTGAAATATCTTGTTCCGGGAGGCAAACTTTATGCTACCGATGTGGATCCTCTGGAGTTACCACGAACCAGAGATCGGCTGGCCTCGTTTGGATATGGGCCAGATGTGCTTGTTATAAAGAAAATGAATTTTTCCCAAATCGATCAAATTACTGCTGAAGCAGGTCCGCTGAATTTTGTATTGGCAGATTTGGGCGTTTCGTCAATGCAAATAGACAATCCGGAGCGAGGGTTTTCCTTTAAAGTTGAAGGGCCTTTAGACCTAAGACTCAATCCTAAAACCGGAAAATCCGCCGCAGCCCTTTTAAAAACATTAACGCAGGATGAACTGGAAGAGCTATTGCTTGAAAATGCCGATGAACCTTACCACAAAAAGATTGCAAATGCCATTTTTTCAGGAATGCAAGAGGGGATAAACATTACAACGACTACTCATTTAAAAGCGATAATTACAGCAGCTCTGGAATTTCTGCCACCAATTGATCGTAAGGAGGAGATTAGAAAATCATGTCAACGATGTTTTCAGGCATTGCGAATTGAAGTGAATGATGAATTTGGAGCATTGGAAAAATTTCTTGAAAAACTTCCCGAGTCACTTGCTGCGGGTGGCAGGGTGGCCATACTTTCATTTCATTCGGGAGAAGACCGGCGCGTTAAAAAATCTTTTCAAAGATTATATCGCGAAGGTATTTACTGTGAAGTAGCGCCGGATCCGGTCAGACCTTCGGCAGAAGAGTGCAGCGCAAATCCCCGCGCCCGTTCCGCAAAGCTTCGCTGGGCAATAAAAGCGTAAAGCAGCAAAAATCTATGTGGACAGTAAACGGATAATATCCTAAGCTAAAACCGCAAGCTCTAAATAACTCATTTACAAATCCGAAACATACTTATCTTTGTGGCTCAAGAAAGAGAATAAAATTAATGGATAATAGTACAGTACAAAAAGTTAAATTAACTGATCTCGAAATAAATAGCTGCATATCTGTTTTAGAGTATTTACTTCAAAACGGCGATCAATTGATTCAATTGTCAGAAGAACAGATTCTTAAACTGATGAAAGCGGCAGGACAAATTACCAGACCTGACAAGGCAGAAATATACAAGAGGAATAAAAGTGTTAAAGTTGCAAGAAAACAAGCCGAAATCACACATAATCGCAATGCCCGTGCGGCAACGAGTATCCGAAGTGCACGGATATCAAGTGTGTTTGAAGCACCAATTCAAATTGCCTTGCCTGATCCTTCCTTAGGAACTGAAAAAGGCTTTCTTGTTTCCGAACAAAATTGTTATGTCTGCAAAAAGTTATACACAGGAATTCACCATTTCTATGATTCAATGTGTAAAGAGTGTGGCGATTTGAACTATGCCAAACGGTTTCAGACGTGCGATATGACAGGTCAGGTTGCACTCATCACCGGATCCAGACTTAAAATTGGATATCATGCCACATTGATGATGTTGCGCTCGGGTGCAACGGTTATCGCGACGACCCGTTTCCCTGCCGATTCTGCAATTCGGTTTGCGAAAGAAAAAGATTATTCGGAGTGGAGTCACCGTCTGCATATTTACGGACTGGATTTAAGGCATATTCCGAGTGTAGAGCTGTTTGCCTCGTATGTTGAGCAAAAATATGACAGGCTTGATATTCTTATTAATAATGCCGCACAAACCGTACGAAGGCCTTCCGGTTTTTATTCCCATTTAATGGGAAATGAGCTGCTTCCGTTTCATCAACATACTGTTGAAGTTCAGGTGCTGCTCTCACATCATCAGCAATGCCTTAAAGAGATTGAAACTTTTAATGACCAGGTGTCCGAATCACAAAAAGTATTGCCGGTAACCTGGAACGGTCAAGCACCGGGTATAGGAATCAGGGCTTCAGCCCAATTATCGCAAGTGCCTTATAAATTTGATAATTCCATCGAAGCAAGGGAGGTTTTTCCGGAAGGGGAATTAGATGCAGATCTTCAGCAGGTAGATTTGAGAAAAACCAACAGCTGGCGGTTAAAGCTCGGACAAATAGAAACTCTGGAGATGGTAGAAGTTCAGCTGGTAAATTCGATTGCACCATTCGTTCTTTGCAACTGCCTTACCGCGATGATGAGAAAAGATTATACAGGCAAGAAACATGTTGTAAATGTTTCAGCCATGGAGGGGAAGTTTCATAGTTTCACCAAAGCAGACAGACATCCCCATACAAACATGGCAAAAGCATCCCTGAATATGCTGACTCATACATCAGCCAGCGATCTTGCAAAAGATGGCATATTTATGAATGCAGTTGATACAGGCTGGGTGACAGATGAGGATCCTGCTGAACTGGCAAAGCACAAACAACAAGTTCATGATTTTCAACCGCCATTGGATATTGTTGATGGAGCGGCCCGCGTTTGTGATCCTTTTATCGATGGGGCGAATACCGGCAAACATTGGAGTGGAAAGTTCCTTAAAGACTATTTTCCAATAAGCTGGTAACGATTATTTTTCCTTACAGACCTATGAACAGGTAAGTAATTGTCAATTAAAAATGTTCAATTAATTATAACTTTTTATTTTGATATTCAAAACCAAGAACAGCATATGCAAAACAAACCCATAATCAGTGTAGAACCCCTGGGGTTTATGTGGCCTGTAACAAATCCATTTCTTTTTTGTGCTCATCACCTTGACAACTACCCAAAAGGAAATGAAGAAATGGGACCTGAAGCGTCACTTAAAGGACGCGAAATCGGACATGATTTTACCCTTAAAGATGGCTGGCGTATGTATCATGGGAATACAATTCCAGGATTTCCGGTACACCCCCACCGTGGCTTCGAAACGATTACCATTGTTAGAACCGGACTGGTAGATCACTCCGATTCTCATGGTCAGGCAGGCAGATATGGCGGTGGAGATGTGCAATGGATGACTGCCGGTGCAGGACTTCAGCACAGCGAAATGTTTCCATTGCTGAACCAGGAAGCTGAAAATCCGGCAGAATTATTTCAGGTATGGCTGAACCTTCCCA
>CAYHDA010000183.1:0-8603 GCA_964355145.1 uncultured Mariniphaga sp. | reverse complement strand
CATCCAAGCTTCGTTGATGGTTATCTACCTTGTTCACAACAGTGATCACCGGTTTATCATTTCTGCGCAGCAGATCGTACACTGCAATATCGAGTTCTGTCAGTCCGCTTTCGACATCGACTAAAAAAACGATCACATCAGATTCCTGAATTGCCAGATTCGCCTGACGACGGATCTCTTCCTCGAAAACGTCATCCGATCCTGATACATAACCTCCCGTATCGATGATTGAAAATTCCAAACCGTTCCAAATCGATTTTCCGTAATTGCGGTCACGCGTAACTCCGGGCATATCATCAACAATTGCCGCCCTTGATTCGGTCAGACGGTTAAAAAAAGTTGATTTTCCAACATTTGGTCTGCCAACTATCGCTACAATATTACTCATTTTCTATTCTTCCTTTTATTGAATCTCGTAGCCAAAATTACGAAGCTGGCTCTCTTTATCACGCCAGTCTTTTGCTACTTTAACATACATTTGTAAAAATACTTTTTTCTCAAAAAACTCTTCCATATCGAGACGGGCTTCAGTCCCAACCTTTTTGAGCGCCATTCCCTGATGTCCGATAATAATCCCTTTCTGGGTATCTCTGGCAACATTAATTACTGCCCGTATTCTGAGAAGTTTGGGTTCATCTTTGAACTCTTCAACTTCAATTTCAACCGAATAGGGGATTTCCTTGTCGTAATACAGGAGGATTTTCTCACGAATAATTTCCTGAACGAAGAAACGCTCATTTCGGTCGGTAAGTTCATCTTTTGGGAAAAACGGTGATCCTTCCGGGAGGTTGGCCAGGATGCGTTTGAACACATAATCGAGATTGAATTTCTCTTTTGCGGAGATTGGCATCACCTCAGCTAACGGAATAAGATTCCTCCATTGTTCAACCAACGCCACCAGCTTCTCCTGATCAGTAAGATCAATTTTATTAATCAGCACCAATACAGGAACATCCGCTGTTTTTATTTTCTCGAGATAATCGGCATTTTTTGAAAAATCTTCGACTACATCGGTTACATACAGTAATATATCGGCATCTACCAATGCAGTATTTACAAAGCCAAGCATCGTTTCCTGTAATTTGTAAGCCGGTTTTAAGATACCTGGAGTATCGGAGTAAACAATCTGAAAATCTTCTCCGTTGACGATTCCTTTTATGCGGTGCCGCGTCGTCTGCATTTTAGAGGTAATGATAGAAAGCTTTTCGCCTACCATTGCATTCATTAAGGTCGATTTGCCGACGTTTGGATTTCCAATGATATTGACAAATCCTGATTTATGTGCCATTGTGCTTGTAATTATTCCTAAATTTTTGCAAAGATAGTAACAATTAACAAACTATCGGTGCGACACTCCTTTACCTTTCAAAAGCCGGAGAGCGATGCCGGTATCCTTTAAAGTAAATTGTAAAGATTTTAAATAAATATGCTGTAGGAACTTCAAGTCGCAAAATTTCGCCAAAAGCACTAATTTCGCATTGAATTTTTGGTGTATTGGTGATTTGGCGGCAAAAAAGATTTATATAGATCCCGGATTTTAAAATTGAAATGTGACATCAATTTATTCTCACTACTTAATAATTGAAAATTAATTATTTTTTGAAATATGATATCTCTTTTTCGTGCATCAATTATTGCGGGTTGTCTCTTGGTCAGCTTATTAGCTGGTGCTTCATCAAAAGGGAAAGAAAAAAGCAGCCACGATACTTCTAAAGTAATAAAATCGGCATTTGACTCAAAACTTGCAGTCTGGAATATTGACTGGCCCGGACGGATATCGCAATATGATCTGGTTTATAAAAGTCCTCCGGTTGATCCTATGCAGGGAATTGCATTAGGCAATGGAGATGTTTCAGTATTGGCATGGTGCGAAGGTTCCAAAATTATAATGGTGGTTAATAAATGTGATTTATGGGACGATTCAAAGTCAGAGAAGCCGGAAACATGGAATGAAAAATACGATTACTACACCACGTAACGGCAGGCATGCCGCATTGAAATAGATTTTGAATTTCCTGTATTTAGTACCCTTTATCTCACTGATTTTAAAGCCCGGCTGAACCTTGCCGATGCCTCTTTGAGTCTGTCAGGTTCGAGTCCGTTTGGTGAACTGAAGCTAAAGGCATTTATAGATCATCAATCGGGGAATCTCTTTTGCGATTTAGGAAGCTCTTTCAATGAAGACGTACCGTTGCGAATATCGATGGAACGATTTGGTTCGAGGACTTTTTCGATGTGGTACACCCGCATGAGAAGGGATGCCACTATTGGACTTTCTGGAACCGAAGCCTCATCTGATGATAAAAATATTTTCATAACTCAGAAATTGTCTTCCGGCACCTTTGCGGTTGGTGGCGGCGTGATTCAAAGCAATGGATTGACAGTAAGCTGTTCACGTGAACATTCCCGATGTGCAGTGATTCAGCTGAGCGGAAAGAGAGAAAAGAGCGTCCTGCTTGCTTTTTCTGTTACTTCTCTTCTCGATGAAGATCCGTTGACTGAAGTAAAAAACAGGCTCTCTGCCATACGTGAAAAAGGGATAGAGCCTTTCCGTCAATCCCATACAGAATATTGGAAATCAATCTGGAACCGCTCATTTATGGATTATGGGGATGATTACCTGAACAACCTTTGGGCTCTGACCATGTATTATGCCAACGCATCGCAGGGAGGAAAGTATCCGGGAAGGTTTAACAACGGCCTATGGGGCTGGAACCACGATGTACAGCAATGGAATTTCTATTTTCACTGGAATCAGCAACAGTTGTATTGGCCATTGAATGCTGCGGGTTTTCATGATTTGGTTGCCCCTTACCTTGATTTTCGGTTTAATTCGTTGCGCCATGCTAAAAAAGACGCGAAGGAATTTTATCATGCGGATGGGGCTTTTATTTCGGATGTCACCAACAGAAATGGGTATAACAGGATTGATCTGGATGTAAAGGATAATCATACCCCGGTGGCTGAGATCGCGATGGAGTTTTGGCGCCAATACCTCTTTACCTCCGATAAAAAATACTTAAAAGAGAAGGCTCTTCCGTTTCTGGTTGAAGCTGCAAGGTTTTTTGAATCACTGTTTGAAAAAGGAGATGATGGCTTATACCATGCCAGGGAAGGTACCGGTTATGAAGGGACGATTAAACTGCGTGACGGACTCACCGAACTGGTGAATGCCCGAATCCTGTTCAAAACTGCATTGGAAGCGCTAAAAGTGGCAGACACCGAACTCCCGGAAGCACATAAATGGAAGGAGATGCTTGACCGTTTAGCGCCCATTCCGGTTTTAAAGGCGGGTGAAGGATTGATTGTTAAGGAGAAAGCCGGAAATATAATCAATCGGGGCATTTTTAGCGGAACCGCTGTGTCAGGGAATAATATTGTTGCTGCCGGCTGGGGGGTAAAAGAAAAAATGTGGCTGACCACCTGGTATAAAACAGATGATCCGGCATATGCGTATCTGTTGGCAGATGATAGTATACACAGGAAAAAGAGTGAGTTTCGTGTGTTGGATGGCATATTTCCTGCTGTTCCGCGTTCTCCTGTTTTTCCTTCCGGTTTGGTCGGACTGGCACAAAAAGAAGAACCTTTGTTTCAGGTGATGACCGCGACTACCCTTTTATATGGCACGGAATGTATGGGCTGGGATCCGGTTCCAATTGTTTTGGCACGCTTGGGCCTTGCCAGAGAACTTGCCATTAACCTGGAACAGTTCCCCGCCCGATGGCAGTTTTTTGTGAATGGCTGGGGTCATATCAGTTCCGAAGTTGTGGAAGATGGCCTCGGAACATCATATTTTAAAACAAACCTTGTCAACGTGGTTGGCTCACCTGATGGAGAGAAGGTTCCACTTCCTGCGTGGCCGTTTCGTCACATGTCGATGGAGGCGATGTCGTTAATGGCAACTGCTATGAACGAGTCGCTGCTGCAAAGCTACGATGGAACGTTAAGGATATTCCCTGCTTTTAAAGGTGCTAAAACTGCTCGGTTTACCCTTCATGCCCAAGGTGGGTTTGTCGTCTCATCGGAGATTAAGGCGGGTGTTGTTCAGTGGATAGCGATTAAAAGTTTGTATGGTAATCTATGCAAACTGGAATTGCCATGGAATAAGGCATCAGTACAATCAAACCTGACCAGAAAAAGCAGAATAGTTACCGAAAACAAATCTGAGTTTAAAACAAAACCCGATGAAGTGATTATATTTATTCCTCAGGGGCAGAATCTGCAATTGTGGTCGGCAAGCGAAGAGAAACCATTGCCAAATGAAAATGTCAAATATCACTCTTCCGGAAAGGTGCAATTGGGTATTCCACGGATGTTTTAAATTTATCTCTTTCTGTCTTTCTATTTCTTCACAGGCGATGTGTCAACAATCCAGTCATCGGTACGGAATAAATTTACAGGCAGTCCTTCTTTGCTGAAAACGTTGGGAATGGCGGTATTGCTAAAGCCAAACCTCACAGCAACAGGTGCCTTGATTGTTTTGCTCCAAACGATTAAACTGCTGCCGTCAATCCTGGCCATCGCCGGCTGGAACCGACGATCTTCACCGGCAATAAATACCTCTGTAATTGTTTTTCCTTTGACAACCAGCCCATTTTCGGCATTTTCGAAAAAGATTCTGATTTTATCTTTTTCGTTTTTCATCATCTTGTACATTGGAAATTTGCAGGTAAGACCGCTTTTCCCATAAGTTTCGGATAATGCCAGATTGGACAATCTGGCAGCGACATCAATTTTATTCGTTGGATGGATATTGCTAAGATCGTCTACCAGGTCGGAGATGACTACCATTCCGGTTTTAGGAATCGACAGGCATTTAGTTTGAGCTTCGCGCAGAAGGGCACACATATTGGAGCTTCCGTAACCGGCGAAAGGGGCAATCTGAACAAAATAAAATGGAAATTCTTTCTGCCAGGCCTTACGCCATGAACCGATCATCTTGCTCATCAGCTGTGCATATGTTGAAGCGATTCCTGCGTTACTCTCACCCTGATACCAGATGACTCCGGAGATTTCGAAATTTGTGATTGGATGAATCATGGCATTATAGGCAATTCCCGGCAGATTTGGCCACCAGGCTGCCGGATTAATCGTTTTGGACGCTGCTTTAAGGACTGCATCCTCTTCCACGATTTGTTTCGGAGTCCAGACCTCTGCACAGGTGCCGCCCCAGTTGCTGTTGATCAGTCCTACCGGCATCTTCAATGCCTGTTGGAGATTTTTTCCAAAGAAATAGCCTACCGAACTAAAATGGATCATCTCTTCAGGGGAACAAACTTTCCAGCTTCCTTCACAATTATCCTGAGGAAATTCCGATGTTGATTTCGGAATGTAGAAAAACCGTATGTTTTGATTATTGGCATTTGGCGCCTCGTCGAGCGATTGTTTTAACTTCTGATCGCCACTCCATTCCATATTGCTTTGTCCGCCGCAGAGCCAAACTTCGCCCACCATTACATCTTCCAGAATCGTTGTTTTATTGATAGTTATCTGGTAGGGTCCGCCTGCCGGAGGTGTTTTTATTTTTTTACTCCACCTGGCCGAAGATTCTCCATAAGCGGTGTAAGTGATCGTGTCCCAAGTGGTGGTGATGGTGATTTTTTCTGCTGCTGCACTCCATCCCCAAAGTTTTACTTCGCTGTTTTGCTGCAAAACCATATGACTGCCAAGGATGGCTGGCAGCCTGACAGCAGCCGGGGCTGATAATGAAAAGATAATCGCTGGAATGCAGAAGATAATCGCGTAAATTGATTTTTTCATTTGTTAAACAGGGTTGTTGATTGAGGATTAAAAAAGTTGAATTCAATTTCTGATGTCAGCGACTTACTTTGATCAGTTCAAAGTTTGTTTTGCCAACACAGATCAGGGAGAAGTTCACTTCGCCCGAATCGTTGGCAATATACGAATTTTTTGATTTTTCGTTCACCTGTAAGCGGTAGCTTTGACGGGGTAATAATCCATTAATACTGAAATTATAAGTGTCAGCAGAAGAAACAGTCCAGGCGGGTTCTTCTTTTTCCCACATTCCTACTTCTAATTGAAGTCTTTTTCCCGGAGTGCATTTAATGATCAGTGAAACGATTTCTTTATTGCCGGGATAAAAAAACAGGTGATTGTCTGTCATTCCGACCCCGAAGTTATGACTGCTTTTCACAGAAAACCGATTCGTTTGCAGTTGGTAGTCGTTCATGCTCAACGTAATTCTGTATTTGGATTCACGAAGGTTATAGTCGATTTCTGTGCCGTTGAGTTCACTCGTCAGGTTTGGTTCCAGTCCCATCCTGTTCCATCGTGGCCGGATGCCATAAATATCCTTGAAAAGTGCTGTAATGGTGGTGCAATTGCCGGATAAGATATCAGAACCAATCCCGGATTGTGTTTTACGGCTGAAACGTTGGGATGACAATCCGTCTTTGTTGTATTGTTCGAGCAGTTTTTTGATGTATTTAAGTGCGATATTTTTATCGTATTTCACATAAGAACTTACGCCGGTATATCCCCACGAAGTAAAAATATCGCCGTTTTCATAATTCGGGAATGGCCAGTTTACCTTCTCTACTTCTTCTTTTTTGAAAGAATCGAAGCACAAAGGCCAGTGAAAAAGTTGCTCGGCAACCATTCGGGCTTCTATGTTCTCCAGAATTATTTTTATCCGGTTGGGATCGTCACAGATGCCGAAAGCTATTGCCATAAAAGAGATTGGCGTCACGATATTATCGCCGTGGGTAGTTCCGTCTTTATCTCTCCAGTAGGTATAGCATTTTTTATCGGGTGACCAGAATCCACCATCGGCAACAGTTTTATTGAACGATTCTTTGAGTTTCGCTGCTATTCCGGAATAGAAAGCGGCATTTTGGGTATCACCCAGTATTCTTTCACATTCGGTCCATTGCTTGAGCGCTTCGTACATCTGGGCATTGACAAAGGCGTTTTCGAAGCTTGCATAAACCACATCGATCCAGTCGCTGCATTTTTTATCCAGATAACTGTCGTTCATCATTTCGAAGAGTCCGTTTTTATTTGAATCTCTTTTAATCAACCAGTTAAGTGCCTTTTCGCAACTGAGTTTATGTCCTTGTAACCACTTGAGATCACCATTCAGATCGAATTGTTCGGCAGTATTGATAATGTAGCTCGTCTGAGAATCGATTGTGTATCCCCACTGAGTTTCGTAATACCCTGTTTTCAGGTTGTAAGTCCCCGGGATTTCGTCGCCTTGTTCGTTATGCCAGCGCGAAAGTACCCGTCCCTCACCGGTCATTGCCAGATCGCGTTCCTGATCAAGTGTTGCCGAGAAATTTCTTGTATAGTTATCATCATTCACAAAAAGACCTATCTGGGCAAAGAAGGGTTCATGAAGGCATTTCCAGTTGGTTATCCAGCCATTGGCTCCCATAATATTCTGATCTATAACGCCATATCTTGCTGTTGTGTTACGTAGTTCACGTACTGCAGCAGCATCTATTCCGGGTAGTTTACCCATTGGATATTCCTTGTCGTAATTGATGTATTGAATGTCGGCAGTTATTTTTACCGTCTCTTTTTTCACTTCAAAAGGGGCGAAAACATCTTCCTTCCCATTTACAAAACGGTTAAGATGGTATCTGGGCAGCAGTTCGTCATTGCTCAGATATTGTGCAAAAGAAAATTCATCATCACCGCCATGGGAAAATTTCGAAGCGATAAATTTATCACCTTCAGCTCTTGATGATATCCGAAGTCCGTCGCCGGTTTGCGGATTCCAAAATGTCGCTCCGTTGGTATGCATCCCCAGAACATCAAATTTATTGGACAGGTATTTGCACCAGACCATTCCTCCATTGTTCAGAATACCGCCTTTCCAGACCAATAAGTTCGCGAAGTTCCAGACCGGCATTGTCATTTCGTCAATCTTACCCCCATTGCTGTACTTTCGAACGATTTTCCAGGAGATTCCATTTTGTTTTGGTGCAAAAGTCCAATCCTCTGTGACAAGAAAGCCGGGTTCTCCAAACGAGATATTGCTAACCGTTACCTCTGAATCAGAGACTTTCACTTCAGGTGAACCATTAGTCGTTTTAGAGGAATACACCTTGACTGAAGGCTTTATCGAGCTGAATGCACCTGATGGGGCGATTGTATTTTTCCCGTTCACCATGAGCTGATCAATAATACAGCCGCCAGAGTAGTTTAATCGGAAGGTTAATTTTCCGGTCCCATCTGAGATAATGATTGTTCGGGCAATCGGATCCTGCTTAATCAGAGGCTTATTTTGAGCAGTTAATTGTTGTCCATTTATCACAATGATGATCAGAATGGTGACCAGGCTGAAAGCGTAATTTTTCATCTTGAGAAAATTAAGTTATAGAATCAAAAAATCTGATGCCGACTGTTCTTAATTAATTTCTATTATCTTTATTGATCATTAACCATTGATCATTGCAAATTGACTATTGTCCATTGTTTGTTATCTTTATTTCGAATTCCACAGAATAAATCCCACCCCCCATTCCACAAAATCTATTTTGAACTCATGTGCTTTAAGTGAGATTGAAGGTACGATTCTTTTTGCAATAACAGTTCGCAATCCGAGCCGCTCATAATAAAACGGATCGTAAGGATGA
>CAYHDA010000182.1:0-8694 GCA_964355145.1 uncultured Mariniphaga sp. | reverse complement strand
ATATTACGGTAATCAATTGCACAGGGAATCGCAGTTGTTTATGAATATTGCGGACATGGTGTTGGGATTGAATTTCACGAAGATCCTCAGGTTGATCATGCTGCCAGAAAAAATAGCGGTCCCTTACTAAAGCCGGGGATGATTTTCACCATTGAACCAATGATTAACGAAGGAAAGCCTCGCGTAAAAGTTGATGAATTGGACGGATGGACAGCCAGAACCGTTGACAAAAAGCTTTCAGCGCAATTTGAACATACTATTTTGGTGACAAAATCGGGTTATGAAGTGCTAACCGATGTTTCAGGCGATTATCAGATTACCTAAGATAAATATTTCTTTATTTCTGAAAGCATAATCATTTCGACACCGGCGGTTTTCCATGACTCAAAAGGGAGGGGCAGATTTGGCAGCTCTTTGATGGCATCCATCAAAACATAAACTTTTATCCCTCGCGCAGAGAGACCCATTACTGCTTTGTCAACACATACATTGGTTGTGACGCCATAAACAAATACCTTATCCGGAAGAAGAATCTGCAGCACCTTTTCGGTGTGAGGATTACCTGCAAATACGTCGAATGCGTCCTTTCTGATCACAATATTCCTAAACCGAACAGGGTCATCGAAATCAGGAAAAATAGCAAGCTGAGGATCCCAATCGATCACGAGCGGAGATTCGGGTTCTGTCTCTCTGATAAAATCAGCTCCCGAAGTTCCGGCCATGCAATGAGGTGGAAAACTTGTTTGATAATTGGGCAATACAGAGAGCTCATCGGAATTGATATAATGGTAATCGCAGGTATTAACGACCCTTATCCCTTCGTTTTTGGCGAAATCTGTAATCTGATTCAATACCGGCCTTATCAATTCTGCACCTTCTACATAAAGTTTGCCTGCCAGATCAATAAAATCTTCCTGGGTATCAACATTCCAGAATAAAATCCTGTTATTACTCATCTAAATTTCTTTTCTGAAAAATAACTATTTTTTTGTTTCGCGCATTTTAAATTCAGTCAATCCTTTATCAAGAAATTCAATAAAATGGTCGGGGTTTAAATCTCTGGCAGTAGGAGTCGTTAACAACTTCTCCTGATGGTCGAGCAATACATAATAAGGCTGGGCATTTACGCCATATTTTGAGATTTGAAGATCTGCAAATTTTTTCCCAATCGTTTTTTTAATTTTATGATCATGCGCTGAAGTAATCCATTCATTTTGGGCTAATTCCGTTTTGTCATCAACATATAAAGCAATAATGACAAACTCATTTTTCAATTTTTCGAGCACACGTGGATCTGACCAAACATTAGCCTCCATCTCACGACAATTTACGCATCCATGACCAGTAAAATCAATGAACAATGGTTTATTTTGAGCTTTGGCACATGCCAATCCCTGCTCATAATCGAAAAATCCTTCCAGACCATGTGGTAATTCCAAAAACTCAGAATATTTGGGTTTTTCACAAAGACCTTGGGATAAATCGGTATAGTTGCTTCCTCCAGATGAATGATCAGCCAATCTCACTTCGTCTCTTATTATTTTATGAAGGTCAAAATCATGAGAGGTCATAGGTGGCAGATAGCCTGATATAGCCTTAAGCGGCGCTCCAAGCATTCCGGGAATGAGGTAAACGACAAAAGTAAAAGAAATCAGAGCCATCATCAGACGAGGAACGGAAATAAATTTTGATTCACTGTCGTGAACGAACTTCATCTTACCAAGCAAATAGAATCCCATCATCGTAAAGATAACAATCCAGAAAGCGATATAAACTTCACGATCAAGAATTCGCCAATGGTAAGTCTGATCAGCAATACTCAAGAATTTAAGTCCAAGCGCCAGTTCAACAAATCCGAGTACCACCTTTACGGAATTTAGCCAGCCACCCGACTTGGGCAAGTTAGATAACCACTGCGGAAATATGGCAAATAAAGTAAATGGCAAAGCAAAAGCCAATGAAAAACCCAGCATTCCAACTATTGGTTTAAGCACCATTCCCCCAGCCGATTCGACAAGTATTGCACCAACTATTGGTCCGGTACAACTAAATGAGACTAATACCAACGTAAGCGCCATGAAAAATGCTCCGCCAATTCCTCCTTTATCAACCTGACTATCGGAACGATTAACCCAACTGCTGGGCAGAATGATTTCAAAAGCGCCAAAAAAAGAAAATGCAAAAACAACGAAAATAATAAAGAACAACACATTAGGCACCCAATGGGTACTAATCCAATTTGCAAAATCAGCACCTAATGTCAAAGCGACTACAGTTCCAATGAGGGTATATATCAGAATAATTGATCCGCCATAAACAAACGCCTGCATTTTAGCCTGGAACTTCGACTTACTGCTGTTCATGAAAAAAGAAACGGTCATCGGGATCATCGGAAAAACACACGGAGTGAGTATTGCAGCCAGTCCGGCAAGAAAACTAAACATCAGAAACCACCATAAGCTGTGTTTTCCAGATCCGACAGCATCGGTCTTTATTTCGTTTTTGACTGCCGGTTCAGTATTTATGGATCCTGCGACTTTAAAGGAAAAGTCGTAATCATTCATTGTGCAGGTTTCATCATTACAGGTTTGATATTCGATAATTCCTTTTATATCAAATGATTGCTCTGAAACAACCTTTATTTTCTGAATAAAAGTGGCCTGATTGCTAAAAAATGAGAGATCCATATTAAATATCTTATCGTGCTCTTTTGATGGAGCGACTAAAGATGTTATTCCGCCAATTACTATATAATTGGTACTGTCGGAGGAAAAAGTAAAGGTTGTTTTTAATGGACCGCCATCGGGGAGATCTGTGGAATACAGATGCCAGCCAGGTTCGATTGTCGCCTTGAAGGTGAGCTCAATCTCCCCTTTTCCAGAAGGTTTTTGATCAAGATTCCATTTTACCGGGGATAATAATTGGCCTAATGCAATACTGCACGATCCGAACAGAAGTGATAAAAAAAGCAGTTGTTTTATAATCATTTTTCAGAGCTAAAGTTTCTATTTCAAAGCTAAAAAAAAAGCTCATGCTTTGTTGGCATGAGCTTTGAATGTTTAAAAGATAATTTCTTCGTTGTTCTCATCATAGAACTTAGAATCGAGGAAGCTCATTGCGTTAACCTCTATAATTCCAACTTTTCGACGATATTTCCATCTCCATTTCAATGCTTTAGAAGGAAATCCTCTGGTCAAAAATGCGCCTACAAACGGGTGCAATTTAACCGTTAGTTTTTGTTTGTGTAATTCTTCGAAGATATATCTGACTTTCTGCTCGATCTCTTCGATGAATAATAAGGTTGGGGTAACTTTCCCGGATCCTTTACAAACCGGACAGCTTTCGGCTGTTTCAATTGCCATTTCCTGGCGTACCCTCTGACGTGTAATCTGCATCAAACAAAACTTGCTCAGTGGCAAAATATTATGTTTTGTTCGGTCGGAAGCCATGGCTTCCTTCATTTTCTCGAAAACTTTCTGCCGGTTTTCATTCCCGTGCATGTCGATAAAATCGATAACAATTATACCTCCCATATCGCGAAGGCGTAATTGACTGGCAATTTCCTCGGCCGCGGCCAAATTAACTTCAAGGGCATTTGATTCCTGATCACCAGACTTCGATCTGTTTCCACTGTTCACGTCAATTACATGAAATGCTTCAGTGTGTTCGATAATCAGATAGGCGCCGCTCCTGAAAGAGACGGTTTTCCCAAAAGATGCTTTTATTTGCTTGTCGATTCCAAAATATTCAAGAATTGGCAATTTGCCATTGTAGTATTTTACTACTTTTTTCTTTTCAGAATCAATGGTTCCTACATATTCTTTTATTTCAGCGGCAATCTCTTCGTTATTGACAAAAATATTTGAAAAATCAGGATTATATAAATCTCTGATCATTCCAATTGTCCGGTCGAGTTCTCCTAAAATGAGCGAAGGTGCAACTTGTTTTTCCAGTTTAACTATTGCAGTTTCAAACTTAGCCACTAATCTGCGCAATTCAGGATCTAATTCTGCCACACGTTTCCCTTCAGCTGCTGTTCTGACAATAACCCCATAGTTTTTAGGGCAAATGCTTTGAACTAATTTTTTTAACCGACTTTTCTCTTCAGTCGATTCGATTTTTTGAGAAACTGAAATTTTGTTGCTGAAAGGGATCAGAACCATATTTCGGCCAGCGACCGATAATTCAGATGTAAGCCTTGGTCCTTTGGTCGAGATTGGTTCTTTTGCTATCTGCACAAGAATTGTCTGACCGGTTTTTAGGATATCTGTAATCTTACCATCTTTCTGAATATCAGCTTCCGGCTGGATCTTTAACTCCGTTGTCAACTTGATCCGCTTGGAACTTGCCTGTTTCAGAAACTTGTTTAAAGTCTGGAATTGTGGTCCTAAATCCAAATAATGGAGGAAAGCATCTTTCTCGTAGCCTACATCAACAAAAGCAGCATTTAATCCGGGCATGATTTTCTTTACCTTAGCGAGGTAAATATCTCCAACCGCAAATTTCAGATCACTGCTTTCCCTGTTAAGTTCTACCAGTTTTTTGTTTTCGAGTAAAGCGATTTCCACATGTGAGGGCGATACATCAATAATCAGTTCATTACTCACGATCTCTACTCTTACTGTAAATAAATATTAATAAATACAACAAACCTAAAGTGCTTATGCACTTTAGGTTCAAAATCCTTTTTCTAGAAAGAAAAATTTACTTTTTCTTCTTGTGGCGATTCTTCCTCAAACGTTTTTTCCGTTTGTGTGTAGCCATTTTATGTCCTTTTCTTTTTTTACCGCTCGGCATAATTTAAACTCGTTTAATTATTTTACGTTGCTTTTAACGCGACCGACAAAAGTCTTAGCCGGTTTAAAAGAAGGAATGTTATGGGCAGGAATAATAATGGTTGTATTACGTGAAATGTTACGGGCTGTTTTTTCAGCACGTTTCTTTACGATAAAACTTCCAAACCCACGTAGATAAACATTATTACCTTCCGCTAAAGAACCGGATACTGTGTCCATAAATGCTTCAACTGCTTTTTGGACAGTTACTTTCTCAACTCCAGTGTTCTTTGAAATCTCGTTTACGATATCTGCTTTTGTCATTACTAAAAATTTAAATGATTCGTTTTTTTATCTTTAATTTTGGTCTACAAATATATTGCTTTTGATTTAACCAACATCATATAAATCAATATTTTTTGTTCTTTTTGTGAAAAACATTGAAAATCTATAAAATCATGCACAGATTCCATAAAATATTGACAGTTTGGTATCAAGAGAATAAACGCGACCTACCTTGGAGGGCAAATAATAATCCCTATTTGGTCTGGATTTCAGAAATTATTCTTCAACAAACCAGAGTCGATCAAGGAAAAAATTATTTTCTGCGATTTGCAGAACGTTTTCCCGATGTCAAATCGCTGGCTGACGCTCCTGAAAATGATGTTTTAAAACTCTGGCAGGGCCTGGGTTATTATTCAAGAGCGCGAAACTTACATCTGGCCGCCCGTCAGGTTATGAACGATTTCAACGGTTCCTTTCCTGACCACTATAATAATATAGTAAAATTAAAAGGCGTGGGCACTTATACTGCTTCCGCCATAGCCTCAATAGCATTTGGATTACCTTATGCCGCTGTCGACGGAAATGTGTATCGTGTACTTTCCAGAATTTTCGGAATATCAACTCCTGTTGATTCAACTCCAGGAAAGCAGGAATTCAGTGAACTGGCAAATAAATTGCTCGATCAGAAAAATCCGGGCTTATTTAACGAAGCCATGATGGAATTCGGAGCCTTGCAATGTACGCCGCGAAACCCCGATTGTAACAGATGTCCTTTCAGTGATGCTTGTCTTGCGCTCGCACAAAATCAAATCACTAATCTCCCGGTTAAGATAAAGAAGATTAAAGTAAAACACCGCTATTTCAATTACCTCTTTATCCGTCACGAAGAATATTTTTATTTTGAAAAGCGAAAAGAGAGGGATATTTGGCACAACTTGTACCAATTCCCGCTTATAGAGTCACATAAAGTATTGACTCTGGAGGAATTTCTCACCAATGAAAAGGTTAAATCAATGTTTGAAGGAATTAAGATTGCCGTTGAGGCTGTAAATCCTGAAATAATCCATATCCTGACCCATCAAAAACTACATGTCAGGTTCATAGAGATAGTCGTACCGAACCATTATACCAGCTTAGGATGGATTAAAACCCACCCCAGTGAAGCGGCGAATTTTCCGGTTCCAAAACTGATCGAAAATTTTTTATTTGGAAAGGGTATAAACAAACAGGTATAAATGACCGGAAATTTCGTTGCATTTTTTATCTTTGAGGGATATTAATACAGATGCTTTTTTGTAACTTAGGTAAACAAACCATAATTTCATCTATCATGTCAATCAACAAAGTTATTTTAGTGGGAAATGCAGGGAAAGACCCTGAGGTAAAGCACCTTGACAGCAACGTATCCGTAGCACATTTCACCCTGGCCACCTCTGATAATTACACCAACAAAAGCGGTGAGAAAGTAACAACTACTGAATGGCATAATATTGTTTGCTGGCGTAGTTTGGCTTCGCTGGCTGAAAATTACATCCGTAAGGGAAGTCAGATTTATCTCGAAGGCAAAATCAGGACCAGAAGCTATGATGCACCCGATGGAACCAAAAGGTATATAACGGAAATTAACGCCGATACCATACAATTACTTGGGAAAAAGTCAGATGGACAATCTCAGGAAGGTGCAAAAACAGGCGAAACCAGTTCTGTGAACGAACCTAACATTAATTCCGGAACTCTTGGAAATGAAGAAAAAGAGGATGATTTACCTTTTTAATCATTAATTTAATTAAACCGGACAGCTACCCTAAGGCATTAAATATGAAGCATATATTTATACTTCTAATGGCTGGAATGTTGTTCATCTTCATATCCTGCCAAAAAAGTCGTACGCCCAAACCCAGAGCGTACTTCAGAATTTCTTTCCCTGCAAAGGTTTACAAACCGCTTCAGATGTCACTTCCCTATTCCTTTGATATACCTGTCTATTCAAATGCAGGACCTGATCCTTTAAATCCGGATCAGCCAAATTGGATTACTGTTGATGTGCCAGCAAATCATGCTCAATTACATCTCAGCTATAAAAGGATCAATAATAATCTGGATACTTATATTGAAGAATCCCGGACCCTTGCATATAAACATTCACAGAAAGCCAGTGCCATTGAAGAAGAGATTTTTATCAATCCGACACACAAAGTATATGGTACAATATACACTATCAAAGGAAATGCTGCATCTCCAATGCAGTTCTACCTTACAGACAGCATCAGGAATTTTCTGCGTGGATCACTGTATATCAAAGAGATACCAAACATAGACAGTTTACAGCCGGTCATTGGTTTCTTATCTCAGGATGTTCTTCAACTGATTAAAACGACCGAATGGAAAGCGTCTGAATAATGCCACTGACACTTCATAAATATATTGAAAACGGGGAAATCGGACTTTGGAAAATATCTGAAGAGGTCGATGAATTACTGTTACTGGCTAAATTGGCTGCTCCGGATATCATAACCTATTCCGGAATTTCTGCGTTGCACCGTAAAAAAGAGTGGCTTGCGACAAGAGCGCTTCTGAATGAACTCACCGGACAATCGTATCTTATTCAATATCATAGTGACGGGAGACCCTATCTGACGAACAACCAGTTTAATATTAGTATATCGCATTCGAATGGTTTTGTCGCCATATTACTGCATTCGTTATTTATGCCAGGCATTGATATTGAACTTTTAAACCGACAAGTGGGAAAAGTAGCCAGCCGGTTTCTCTCAGCCGAAGAGCTGGTTGTATGCAATGAAAAAACAGAACTTTCGAACCACCTTATGTTATTACATTGGTGTGCAAAAGAAGCCATTTTCAAAATGATACCTCTTACAAATATTGAATTTGCGACCGACATCCTTATTCAGATCAACGACCTTACAGAAAATAATGGGTCATTTTCGGGAATATTCAACAATAAGTCGTCACAAATCCTTATACCTCTTTACTTCGCAGAAGAAAGTGACGTCTTGCTCGTTTGGGGTTGGGTTAAAGCATTAACTGCTGATTTCTAAAACGGTTCCTTATTTTATCATTGAATTATAAAAAAATACGACATGAAAATACCTGGTCCACATCTGCTTATCATTTTTGGCGCTTCAGGCGATCTGACAAAAAGAAAACTTATCCCGGCCATATTCCAATTATACATTCATCAGCTCTTACCTGTAGATTTTGCGATATTAGGAGTAAGCCGGACATCCCTGTCAGATGAAGAATTCCGGCAGCGAATAATGGAATTTCTTCCATCAGGGGAAGAACCGATGGTGGAATTTCTAAATAAAATCTATTATCAGGCAATTGATTATGAGCAGCAAAGTGATTATTTAACGCTTAAAAACAGGCTTGAATCAATCAGACATTCGCTGAATATCGAGGCCAATTATCTGTATTACTTATCCACACCTCCTAATCTATACGAGGTTATTCCCGCCATGCTGGCCCATGCTGTGATGCATAAACAAACAGATGGTTTTAAAAGATTAATCATCGAAAAACCTTTTGGCAACGACCTAAGCAGCGCCAAAGCCTTAAACATCAATCTTCTGAAAAATTACGAAGAAAATCAAATCTACAGGATCGATCATTA
>CAYHDA010000181.1:0-8710 GCA_964355145.1 uncultured Mariniphaga sp. | reverse complement strand
CGAACATCCTGATGACATTTATAACAACTGTCAGCAACAGTGTAATACATCGGTCTCACGGCGTTCTCAGGAATGGCATCGGCACGAAAAGGTCCCAGATCCCCAAAAGAGCTTGGTCTTAAAACCTGACGCATCACCAGAAATAATAATATAATAACAGCAAATACACCTATAAGGCGCTTAATGTGTTGTGGCATGGTGAGTTTGTGAATTAATTAGTAAGACAAATCTACTGTTTTGTGTCAATGAATCAATAAATATGCACAATTTATACTGATTCTTAACAAATAGTCTTATTTTTCTAATATATTAATAAATTATATTATGAGCGTAATAAAATTTTACAATATTTTGCAAGGACAAAATAAACGCGTAACTTCGCCTGTTGACCATTCTGATCTGAACAATATATTAAAACCCATTTTCAATTATGGAATCACTCCAAAACGAATTAACTTCGTATTCCAAAATTTTTGAACAAGAATTACATCATGACATTCTTGCTTTCTGGATTAAGTTTGCTATCGAAAAAGATGGTGATGGCTTTTACGGTGCCGTTGATTTGAAAGGACTTCCTGTTCATGAGGCCTCCAAATCTTGTGTGCTGAATGCCCGCATCCTATGGACGTTTGCAGAAGCCGCCAAAGATTTTAAAAATCAGCAATATGCTGAAATTGCCGACCGGGCTTACCGTGTGCTGATCAATCATTTTGCCGATATTCAAAACGGCGGGTTTTATATGAGCATTACTTCGGATAATAAACCGCTTGATTGCATTAAGCACACCTATGCTCAGGCATTTGTACTTTATGCATTAAGCAAATATTACGAATTGACGGGCAACCCTGAACTGTTGCTTCAGCTGAAGAATTACTTTTTACTTCTCGAAGATAAAACAAAGGACCAGCAAAACCCAGGCTATCTGGAGGCTTTTACGCAGGATTGGCAGGTTTATTCAGAAAACCGGATGGCAGACAACAATGAGCCCCGGACAATGAATACACACCTTCACATTCTGGAAGCGTATGCGGCATTTTATAAGGTTAGCAACGATGAACTGGCAGGGAAACGGTTAAAAGAATTGCTTGAATTATTTATAGCAAATATCATTCGCCCCAGTGGACACCTCGGAATTTTCTTTGATGTACAATTTACCGAAGCTGAAACTTCGAAAGGTATTTGTTCGTTTGGACACGATATCGAGGCATCGTGGTTACTGTGGGAAGCGGCAGAAATTCTGGGAGATCAGAAAATCATCGAAAAAATGCGATTGCTGTCGGTAAAAATGCTGGATACCGTCGACCGGGTAGGGGTTGATAAAGATGGCGGTTTATTTTTGGAATCCACCCGCTTCGGGAGCCATCTGCGAACCAACAAACATTGGTGGCCCCAAGCCGAAACATTAGTAGCGTTTATGAACGGTTTTCAACTTACATTGGATACCGGCTATTGGGAAAAACTCAAATTGTCCTGGAATTTTGTTAACCGCTGCATCATCGATCATGAGAATGGCGAATGGTTTACTAAAGTTAACCGTTTGGGTGTTCCTTTTTTGGAAGAACCGGCAGACGATCCATCGCCATACTACCGTAACGACTGGAAAATAGATCCATGGAAATGTCCTTACCACAACGGCCGCGCAATGATGGAACTCATTCGCCGGATAAAAGAAGTTTCAGGTAAAATTTTATAACGAACAAGATGAGCAGACTAAGACAATTCTATACGGTGACCATTCTATTGCTATTCAGTGTTCAGTTAATGGCAAGTAATGATCTTGCTAAAGTATTGTTCGAATTGGCCGGAAAATCAAAAAACTGGAAAGAAGGTTTTCAAAAAAATTCCGGAGAGAACACATTCTCCTATCACAGCTTTCGGACTGACATGACAGACGGGTTAATTACCCGCTGCACCGACGGAAAAACAGGAATTGAATGGGAAACGCAAACCCTTCCCGAAACGACCGAACAGAATATGGCCGGTTTCCTTTGGATGGCCTCCATTGATCTTACTTCGGACAAGAACATCTTTGAAGTTTCTTTCAATGGCATTAAACGTTTTGAGATTCCCACTTCACAGGAGCAAAACTGGGAAATAACAACTGCCGATGGTGGTAAGCTTTCATTTGTAACCGTAAAAACCGACGATAGTGGGGATGCACATGGTTATATGTCGCTCATCGCTCCTCCCGGCTGGCTGCAAAAAGGAGGCGCTCAAAAAATTGGCATCACAGGCAGGGCGAATAACGACAATTGCTGGATCATTGTTTTTCAGGCTGCTGATGCGATTTCCTACCTTCAAAATTCAGTAAAATACGATGTTTGGATGAAAATGGAGATAGAAGAAAAAAATGGCAAACTGGCTTGTTTGCTGCAGACGCCCCTTTTTCTGGATGGCACAGAAATAAATTATACCGAGGAATCCGGAAAAACAAAGAAAGTAACCTTGAAACAGGGTGCAACAGACGCCGAAGCAAGGTTCTCACTGCCATTTTCATCAAAAAACAAGGCTTTTAAGCTGAGTGATCCAAATGGAGAGATCTTTATAATATCCTCACTTGGAGAATCAGTTAAGACCACCCGGCTGCTCAGCAAAGCAATGTTAACCAATGAATGCAAAAAGGAAGGATCAAAAATTATTCTTCAGGCTCAACGCACCTATCAGCCAAAGACGGTCTCAAGTATGATGGAATTGTCCGGATCAATACTCGGGAAAGGGCAGATTTTTCTGATGAATTCAAGTCATCAGGATATCGCATGGATGGATTCCCCCGAAAAATGTGTGATCGAGCGCGATACGATGTTGCTTACTCCCCTGCTTAAAATGGCAGAAAAAGATAAAAATTACCGTTTTGATATCGAAGATGCTTTGATGCTAAGGGAATACACGCAGCGTCATCCTGATAAAAAAGCAATTATCAGGCAAATGCTTACCGACGGCCGGCTTTCCTGCGGATCGACTTTTATTCAGCCCTATGAAGAGATGTATTCGGGAGAAGCGCTGGCCCGCCAGTTTTACCTTGGAGCAAAATGGCTAAAGGACGAATTCAACTACAATGCGACTGTTTACTGGAACGAAGATGTGCCGGGGCGCACGCTTCAGATGTCTCAGCTGATGAAAAAGGCAGGAACCAAATATATGATGATCAGTCGCCAGAAGCGGGGTCTTTTCAACTGGTACAGCCCCGACGGTTCATTTGTCACCGTATTTTCTCCCGGTCATTACGGCGATGCGTTCCAGTCACTTCAGAAAAATTTTCCTGAAGCCGCTCAGTTCGTTGCTATAACTTCGATGGACTGGCAAAAATTCTATACCGGCAAAACACCATCACCCGTCATTCCGGTCCTCTCAGACTGGGATATGAGCCCTTCGAAAGATTACAGTCAGCTGATTAAAAACTGGGAAAATATCAGTGAGCTGCAGGATGATAAAGGGAATTACCTTCCGGTAAAACTACCACGTTTTAAAGTAGCCTCGACCCCTGAATTTTTCGATGCGCTGGCCGGTCAAAAACCTGATCTTCCTTCCTTGAAAGGCGAACGCCCGGCAGTATGGTTGTATATCCATGGACCATCCCATCAAAAGGCATTACAAGCGAGTCGAGAGGCAGATATTTTACTTACTGTTGCAGAGAAGTTTTCAACAATCAATGCCTTGGTTGACGGTTCTTTCCTGAGCTACCCTGAAGCCCGGCTTAATAAAGCATGGGAAGCAAAAATTTATCCTGATCATGGCTGGGGAGGTAAACACGGTGATATTACTGATGCCTATTTTCTTTCGAAATATGAATTTGCCAAAGCTGAAGCTGAAAAAATTACAGACAAAAGTCTGAACGAGCTCGCCTTCAAAATTCAAACGGATGCCAAAAAAGGAACACCTTTGGTCGTTTTCAACAGCATGAATCAGCAACGAACTGATCCTGTTAGCACGATGCTTACTTTTGAAAAGGGAACAGCCTTTGCGCTTGATTTAAAAGACTGCGACGGGAAAGCTGTAAACTGCCAGACTGGACTGACAACCTTTTACGAAGATGGGTCGATCAGATCAGCAAAACTCAATTTCACAGCTGAAAATGTTCCATCTATTGGTTATCGCACCTATTATTTAAAGCCGGTTAAAGAGAAGAAAAAAGAAACAGCTTCAACATTTGGGAATCAGGCTGAAAACAAGTTCTATAAGCTGACATTCGCAAATGGGGGACTCTCTTCGATTTTCGACAAGGACCTAAATCAGGAATTGATAGATCCAGCCAAATTTAAAGCGGGTGAAATTTTCACGATGCAATCAATAGGAAATGGTGCGGGTGAGTTTTCCGACATTCAGAAACCAGATATGAAGGGATTTGATAAAACAGGAAACTACACTACAAAATGGGAAATCGAGGAAGATGGCCCCGTTTTCACCAGCTACAAATACCGTCAGCCTATCCGGTACGCAGTTATTGAACAAAGGGTTAAGCTGTACCACCAACAAAAAAAGATCGATTTTGATACTGAATTATTAAATTGGGAAGGCATCCTTTATCGTGAGTTCCGGATGGCACTCCCATTGATCATGACAGATGGCCAGGTTGCCTATGAAGTGCCGTTTGGTGTTGTAGAGGTGGGCAAAGACGAAATGGAAGGAGCTGCAGGTGAGCGCTATAAAACAGAATGTAAAAACATTCATCCCCGAGGCATCCAAAACTGGATCAGTTCAAGCAATTCCATTTTTGGCGTGACACTAAGTTCTTCTGTTGTTGTTGCCGACTGGATCGACCCGACTGACCAGCCGGTAAAAAACCAGATATTGCAACCGGTTTTACTGGCTTCACGCAAAAGTTGTCATTGGGAAGGGAACGACTATCTTCAAACAGGAAATCACGCCTTCCATTTCTCGCTTACTTCGCATCAGCCTGGATGGCAAAACGGAGAATTGTTCGGAAGACAATCAAACGAAAAATTGATAGCTGTAAACCCCGTTCACAGATTTGAAAACGCTTCTCTGCCCGAATCTTTGAGTTTCTTTAAAACAGATAAGGAAAAGGTGATGATATCAACAATAAAAAAGGCGGAGGACAGTAATACAGTAATCATGCGCGTAGTTGATACAGCTGGCAAAGATCAGCCTGTAACCATTGAAAGCTTTAAAAACATTACTCAGGCTCAAATCACCAACCTGATCGAGACAGTAGAAAAACCCCTTCAGGTAAAAGGGAAAAGCGTGAAAATTCAACTCGGACACCATGCCATCGAAACGATAAAAATAAATTAATCATGAACGGATTTGAACGAATAAATGCAGCCCTATGCGGGCAAAAAGCCGATAAAATTCCCATCACACTGCATAATTTTATGATGGCAGCCCTTGAATCCGGGTACAGCATGCACGAATACCGAGAAAGTCCGCGCAAAATAGCCGATACTTTCATACGGTCGGTTGAAAAATATCATTTCGATGGCATACTGGTCGATCTGGATACCGTCACTTTAGCCGGGGCGGTGGGAGTTCCGGTCGATTTCCCGGAACACGATCCGGCACGTTCGGCAAAAGGCAATTTGGCTGAACTTTCGGATGCCTTACATTTAAAGAAGGTAAAAGTGGAGGATTATCGGTATGTCCAAATCTGGCTGGAGGCAGTCCGGATGATAAAAGATCACTTTAAAAATGAGATTCACGTACGCGGCAATTGCGACCAGGCGCCATTTTCTTTAGCCAGCATGATGCGTGGAAGTCAGGAATGGATGCTCGATATCATCATGGGTGATCAACAACAGGTTGAGGAATTGCTTGTTTACGCCACCGATATCAGTTGCCAGTTTATCCGTTTGATGGCACAAACGGGTTGCGACATGGTTTCCAACGGTGACAGTCCTGCCGGTCCTGAGATGATCTCTCCTGAAATGTACCGGGTGTTTGCTTTGCCTTACGAAAAAATTGTAGTTGCCGAAGCACACAAACTGAAGTTGCCATACACACTTCATATCTGTGGAAATACCGACACGATCCTTGAAAGTATGCTGGAAACAGGTGCCGATGCCCTTGAGCTGGATTATAAGACAAATGCTCACAGCGCCTTTGACGTATTCAATAACAAGGCATGTTTTATCGGCAATATCGATCCAAGTGGCGTTTTGGCACTCGGAACACCTGAACTTGTAGCCCAAAAAACGGATGAATTACTCCGGATTTTTGAAACGAATAACCGTTTTATCCTCAATGCCGGATGCGCGCTTCCATCATTAACCCCTGAAATAAATTTAAGGACGATGATTGAAACAGCCAGAAATTTCCGATAATATTACAAAATAACAGGATTTTACACCCATTTAATAACTGACTCTGACAGGGTTTGGATCCCTGTCAGAGTTAGGTTAAATTGAACCTTTTCAGGATTCCGAACATCAGCTATTTCCCGTCCACAATGATCGGAGAGCCCTTTTTGCTATCCATAATAATGAGTTTAGCATTGGGAGAAGTGGCAATTGCCTTAATCATTTCATATTGCAACTGCTTATCGCTAAGGCCGGTACTTAATATTTTCTGGTAATCAGCGATACCTTGAGCCTCAACCCTTTTGCGTTCAGCTTCCTGCTTTTCTTTCTGAAGAACGAAAGTCATCTTCTGGGCATCCTGTTCAGCATTTATCTTCGATTCAATAGTCGTTTTTACAGAGGCGGGCAAGGTAATATTACGAACTAAAAGTTGTTCAAGAATTAATCCACGGCTCTTAAAATCGTCTTCAATCGTTTTGAAAATTCTTGCCTGAAATTCATCCCTTTTGGTAGAATAGAGTGCAACAGCATCGTAATAAACAGCATTATCCCTTATTTTAGTTCTGCAAATTGGTCGGACAATTGTATTTCGGTAATCTGTTCCTATCTGTTTTAAAATGCGGGGAGCTTCTGACGGAATTACTTTATAAAGGGCTGTTAAATCGATGATAACCTCGAGTCCGTCGGCTGACAATACCCGAATAGCGTCGTCACCTGTCTTGTCACCTTCGTCATGAACGCCCGACATAGTATAATTTTGAGTACGCACGTCAAAGATTTCAACTTCAACCAAAGGATTAATCACATTCAGACCGCTCTCAAGAACAGTGTTATTCACTTTACCGAAGAGTTTTTGAACTCCAACATTACCAGGTTCAATCTGTTTTACAGAAGAAAGACCCAAACCAACTAAAAGTGTTAAAAAGCCCACACCTTTTATCGTCCCAGAGTATTCCTGAGCCGGCGAATCGGTTTTGGAGACTACAAAACCAAAAACAATCGCTGCAATTCCAATGACAATTACTATCATACAATTTAAATTAAAGGTAATTTAAGAGAATTAATTTCAACCTGTAAATATACTATTTATCGATGTCATAATCCTCATCTAAAACTTAATAATACAATATTTTGAAGATGAAAAGTTAATATAATTACATAAATTTGTTGAAATAATCTTCTGATGTAAGTCAACCAACTAAAATCAAAACAAATGAATGCTGCTATCCTGTTTGGTATTTTTCTGATTGCCCTCGGCGCCTTTTCATCAGGCAGTTTTGCTGTTCCTTTTGGAAAGATAAAGGATTGGAAATGGGAAACTTACTGGACTGTATTCAGCCTTGGCGCCTATATTTTGTTTCCATTAACTGCCTGTCTGATTTTCTCGCCCGGATTTATATCGATCATTCAATCAACACCCAATGAAACAGTGACAACCGTTTTTTTGCTTGGAATGGTTTACGGAATTGGCAATTTATCCTTTGGACTGGCCTTGCGCTATTTGGGATTATCGCTTGGATATGCCCTTTCGCTTGGTTTGATGCTCGCCATTGGAACCCTTATACCTCCAATGATTGACGGCCGGTTACAGGTGATGATGCAAAATTCGGGTGGAGTATTATTGATTATCGGAGTAGTAGTAGCTTGCATTGGCATCGCTCTTTCCGCCTGGGCAGGAATATTAAAAGACAATCGTATCTCTGATGCCCAAAAGCAGGAAAGTGTCGGGGAATTCAACCTGATAAAAGGCGCTCTGGCTTCAGTATTAGTTGGAATCACAGGATCTGCAATGTCACTGGGTTTTGAGCAGGGACTTCCAATTTCAAAAATGGCGGCTGAAAACGGTGTCGATCAGCTTTTCACAATGATGCCTGTTTTATTGGTTTTGTTTGCGGGAACATTTGTCACTACAATCATCTGGTGTGGTTATCTGGGTTATAAAAACAAATCACTGAAGAATTACTCACACGCAAAATCACATATAATACTGATTTATAACTATTTATTTGGATTGCTTGCCGGATTGCTTTGGTTTGGTCAGTTTATCCTTTATGGAATGGGCAAAAGTAAAATGGGACCATTTACCTTTACTTCATGGGGAATACTGATGGCTTTAACCATCGTTTTTGCAACTGTCTGGGGATTACTTCGAAGAGAATGGAAGGGAGCACCTCCAAAAATCTACATATTGATGGCACTTTCTTTGCTGATTATTATAGTCTCTTCCTTTATAATCGGAATCAGCGGCTCGGTTTAGTTTTGGGAAACAAATGGAAATTAATTAGGAATAAGGAATTAGGAATTAGGAATTACGAATTAGGAATTACGAATTAGGAATTACGAATTAGGAATTAGGTCCGCCGGTTGATGCGAGAATTAAAAAATTATCAATTACGAATTAAATCTGATCAAATAACACCTAAATTTCACACCATGCTGAAACAAGTGATGACCTC
>CAYHDA010000180.1:0-8751 GCA_964355145.1 uncultured Mariniphaga sp. | reverse complement strand
GTAATTCCAGAATTGATATTAACAACTGAATTTGAAGTGGCTGTTGAAAGAAAAGTCAGGGATAAACAATTCGCGGTTGCATCTACAGTTACTGTAATTCCGCTATTAATTGTAACTGCATCAGATGAGGTTGGAACAGCTGATCCGCCCCATGTTGCTGTGCTGTTCCAGTTTCCTGTAACACTAGCAGTTCGCTGTGCATTTGTAGTCAGAATTACAAAGATCACAAATAATAAACCCAACCCCATCTTTCTCCAACCCAGAATATTTACTGCGCATTTCAAAGAATCCTTTGGTGAATTGATATTCCCGGAAGTCGCTATGCTATTGAATGTTCTCATACTAAAATATTTTGAGTCTGATGATTGTAGGTCTGTTCGAGAAGTCTTTGATAATTGTAATTGAGCTGATTTTGTGCCGTGACTTCTCATTTTATATTGATTTAATGATTGATTGTTGCTGGTGCTTCCGGACTGACCCCTGTTGTATTGACCGTTACCGATAAAGTACCGGTGCAGCTGTTGGCGTCTGTAACTGTAACACTATAAGCGCCATCCTGTAAAAGAGAAATGTCTTCGGTCGTTTTCGGAGTTGGCGTAAAAGTAACAGGGCCTGTCCATGAATAGGCATAGGTACCTGTACCTCCGGTTGCAGTAAGGTTAATTGCACCATCGGCAGCACCTGGACAGGTTTCGGGTGTGACAACCGTACTCAGACTTAAAGCCACCGGCTGTGTAATTGTTTTCGACAAAACCGCCGTACACCCTTTGGCATCAGTCACGGTAACAGCATAATTTCCTGCCGGCAGAGTGGCGCGGTCTTCGGTTGAGATACTGCCTCCCCAGTCATAGCCATAGGGTGTTGTGCCTCCTGTGGCGGTAAGGTTGATTGAGCCGGTAGAGTTGCCATAACAGGCCACATTGACGGAGGTTGCACTTAAACTGAGTGCTGCAGCAGGTTGCGTTACCACCATTCCCGTCTGGATTTTGGTGCAATTATTGGCATCTGTTACTGTTACCGAATAGGTTCCGGCTGCCAGACTGGTTCTGTTCTGTGTGGTTGCCCCGTCATTCCAGGCATACGTAAGCGTACCTGTTCCTCCGGTAACTGCCAGAGAGATGGCTCCGGTGGTACTGCCATTACATGAAATATTGGTAACCGTTGGCGTTATCGCTATCGCAGCAGGTTGTGTAAGTGTGATTGTGCCTGATGTTGCTGTACAGCCATTTGCATCAGTGGCTGTTACAGAATAGGCTCCGGCTGCCAGACTGCTGCGGTTTTGGGTGGTCACCGCATCATTCCATAAGTAGGTAAAAGGCGGTGTTCCTCCTGCAGGATTGGCTACCGTGATGCTCCCGGTGGTGAGGGCGTTACATAACACATTGCCCGGGGTGATCGCCAGTGCGCTGATAGCCGGGTTGGAGGCGACGGTCACAGTAAATGTTTTTGAGCTTCCGTCTCCATTTCCGGCGGTGACAATCACTGTATACGTGCCGGCAGTCAAAGTGGTGATGGAGGTGCCTGTTCCTGAGCCTGTTCCTCCGCCGGAGCGGGTCCAGCTCCACACAAACGGACCTGCAGCACCTGTAATAGCCATGGCAATCGCTCCGTTGGATGCTGCATTGCAAGCCGTGGTCAGGGTAGTCACTACCTGCATCTCGCACGAGATTATGGATGGCTTCGAGGTATTGAAGATTCTGCCACAGGCATCGGTTAACGTCACAGTTATTGGACAGGATGTATTGACCGTAACCGAAGGGGGAGTAAATATGGCTTTTGTTTTATCGGTCGGAGCCGAGGAGTCACTTGCAAAAGATCCGCCACAGGAGGCCGACCATACAACAGTATATTCTGCAGGATTCGTTCCAACCGGGAAGGCAAAGGAGACCGCGATGGGGGTGCCGGAAGAAACAGTGGATGGAATGCCTGTAACATCAGGTGCCAGACTTGAATTTTTTCCCGCCATAAAAGAGAAGTTAAAAAATACACGCTGACCAGCAATATTTGCAGGGAGTTTTGCATTATTAAGTGAATGAGCCGCCTCGATCATGACATACCCGCGGTCAGGATCACCGAATCCCCTTCCGTAGGCAATTATCGCGGCACGATGGTTTGGGGCATCATCAAAAATATCGGGGTGAGTGGGGTCGTAAGCCCCAATTGTTGTGGTAGACCTCCAACCCGGACTCATCGGAATATAAACCTGTTCCAGTCCGTTTTGAGTCGCCGCATCAATGGTTCCCATAAACTGCATAAACTGATCACCATGGTTGGAATAGGTATATGGCGGAGTTCCATTATCATGAACGTCATAAAGCAGAAGTGCATTTTCTACTGTTGTCTTGGTTGTATTTGTAAATGGAGCAGGATCTCTTTCGGACAGAAAATTAGTCTGTTGCGAGTGATCAGCCGGATTGTACATGTCTTCGAGTTCACTTCCTGCAGTACACGACAACCATATAGAACCATGGTAAGTCTTGTTCTAGAAATAAAGGTTGCTATGGGTCGACCATTGAGGATAGGCGTGTGGCATTACAAAAATATCATCACAAGTGCCAAGCTGCTGGGGAGTTCTTGTTAGGGAATAGGCAGATGAAGGAATTCCCGCATTGGTAAAATAAGGCACGGCAACCTTTCCGTTCAAAAGATCCATCGTCCAGCGGGGAACTGAAGATACAAGCAGGGTCATGGCTACGGGTACATCAACAGGTGATGTGGTAGTGATTCCAACGACTCCCTGAGTTTGCCAGTAGGTGATCCGGGCATTCACGGCAGCAGACCGGTAGTCGGTCGTAACAATAAATGGTCCGCCTTTAAAATCAGTTCCATTATAAGAAAAGTCAATCCCGTCTTTCACCTTTCCGGAGGAGATAATCCATTTAATGGGAATTTTATAATTTGAAATTAAATCATAAATCATCCCATAGGGTTTGAGTCCGTTTCCTACCGTTTGGGGAACAATCCCCATATTAATGATAAATGAACCGGATGGTATGGTAGTCATCTGCGCCTGCAGCCCCAAGGGTGCCAGTGTCGCGAGGAAAAACAGCGTAAATATATACGCTAGTTTTAATTTTTTGTTTATCAGTGATATAACCATTTTTTGATTATTTATAAGATGAGAAGGGGAGTTATATTTCATGTGTTTCGCCTTGTTTGTAAATATATTTTACGATATCGTTGATGATTTTGAGCGTATAAAATCAATTAATTGTAAAATGTTTTTATACCTCTTTGGCTTTAAAACAAATTTTTTACGATTTAGTTCAGAATGCAGCGTTTTTGTCTTGTTTCGCATTTGCTGCAGGAGCTGCTCTCAAGATTATTTTTGGCTCCGGATTAATCTGAAATTTCCGCTTCTATTTGTCATTCAGCTGATTTGCAATACGTAAAAAAAGAAATTAACAGTAAAGTAAGTGATTATTATTCAGATTATCAACTGCTTATAACCGATTAAATCGTTTAGTTAGTTGATTGACTGTGTTTTGTGGGTATTGATTTAAAAAGATTCTAAATAACAATGTTTGTTTTGTAAAAAATATTTACATTATTTTGCAAGAAGAATTTTGTAATATGTTAAACATATTTACGTGTAAGCGTGTTTAAATCCTTTTTGTGTAAATATAATTTGCTAAATCGGTTTGAGATCTAAACAAAATAATTATAAGGATATTAGATTAATCCTATAATTTCGGATCGAATTCATTTAAACGTTTAGCCTGTTTATCAGTCTAAGGACCGAACAAATTATTCCGGAACTACGGCCTCTTTTTTAATCAAATCATAATTCACCTAAAAATTTAAGGAGATGATTACCACTGAAATGGTCTCGCTTAAGTACACCCAGAAACCATTGTTTTCAGAAATCAAAAATTGACCTGTCGCAGATACTCGATTCGCAGTCGGGTAAGCTGGCCGATACCATCTGATTTGTTTGGTGATCCAAAAGCCGCCGGCTGGAAGTATGTAGGATTTTATGGAGGTGCAGGACGAGGTATGATGGGTGGAACCGGAACGTCAATGACATTTGATGGCAACCTGAGAGGCCGCTATCTGCTGATCCTTACCGATGGACGCTGGCATGGAAATGATTACGTGAAACAGCTCGATATCTTTGCGAAATAGATTGATTCGGGAGGATTTTATCCCTGTCGTCGGACCCTTAAGTAATTGTCAGTTAATAATGTTCAATGATTTTTTTTGAATTCGAGAGATAATATTGAATAAATATACTTATCTTTGTCGTAAGTAACGATTGTCGTAATTATGATTTTAGCTTTAGGAGATAAGGATACTGAATCAATATGGAATGGGATTCGAGTGAAAAACATGCCACTTGAAATACAAAATATTGGTCGTCGTAAGTTAAGGATGTTAAATAACTCTCAAAATATTAAAGACTTAAGAATTCCACCTTCCAACAGATTAGAAAAATTAGGCGGAAATCTTGATGGATTTTATAGCATCAGGATTAATAATCAGTGGCGAATAATTTTTCAATGGATCGAGGGACAATCAGAACAAGTTAAAATTGTTGATTATCATTAAAAAGAACTGATTATGGAAACTTTAGCAAATGTGCATCCGGGAGAGATTCTTTTAGAAGAGTTTCTAAAGCCAATGAATATAACTGCATATAAATTATCGAAGGACATTGGAATTCCTCAAACAAGGACATCCGCTATTTTAAAAGGGGCGCGAGGGATAACTGCGGATACTGCACTTAGATTGAGTATGTATTTTGGAACCACTCCGAAATTTTGGTTAGGACTACAAGATGATTTTGATTTAGAAGAGGCATTAAAGAAAAAGCAAACTGAATTAAACAAAATTAAGAAGACGGGAAATTACGCCGCCTAGAAGCCCGCGAAAAGCTTCTGCTGATTGGATATCAGATCCGCACCAGCGCTGCTTCTTTTACCCAGCCTTTGTTTCCGTCGGGAAGACTGACATAGACCCATTCGCCAAGTTTGTCGGTTAGCTGTACCGTAACTCCTTCGTGCACAATAAACAGTTCCGTACCCGTTTCGCTGGGTGATGCTTTTACCCTCACACTTCGATCAGTAATAACGGCAGTATTGTGACTGGTTAACTTCGATGTGAGTGAGGATCCAAAGGTGAAGGTAATAGCAGACAATGTGAGTGAAGCAATCGAAAACCAGAATGCCAGACGCTTTATCCGGTAAAGTCGAGAAAGGAGAAACAACCCAAACAATGAAAGGAAAGTAAAGAAGGTGATTATACTAAATAATCCCCAGTAACTAATTGATCGGGAGCTGATTAATTGTTTTATCCAGTGCAGAAAACCCGGTTCCGGCAATGTGACGATGTTATCGACAACCTGTGTGCGTGCAAGGTCAAGATTATAACGGATATCCTCATCATTAGGTGCCAGTTTTTTTGCACGTTCATAATTTAAAATCGCATAGGTGGCATTTCCGGATTTATAAAATGCATTTCCCAGATTGAAGTATAACTCAGCCGATTCGAATCCCGCTCCGGAAACGAACTGGTATTTCCGGATTGCTTCCTGGTATTTTCCTGCGTTATAAAGCTGATTTGCAGCTGAAACTGAATCATTTACCGCTCCGGATTGCCCTTTCGAAATTAGACATACCGCAACAATCAACAATAAAAGACTATATTTTTTAATTGAGTTTCTCATAATTCCTAATTCATAATTCCTAATTCTCAATTGATCTCTTTTTCCATTTGACTCATTACATCGCAGGCTTCATCGTAGATCTCATGCATTTTTGCATTCCCGCCACCTGGTGCAAATCTTGCAAATTCGCAGGTATCTATAATTTGAATAAAACGGGTGATTATACCTTCCGATGCTTTATGATTTACCAGCTCGGCAGCAGCACGCTCCTTATTCAGCTCAGCGAAAGAGATGGTCATTTTGTCGCTTAGATAGCCCCAGAAAGCTCGTGTAACTGATTCGTAAAATTTTTCAGTTGCACCACTGTTTAGATGTCCGCTTGCCTCTTTAAGCCGGCGCAGCGCTACTTTACTGGCTTTTTTATTCTTCATGCGGGCAACATTTGCATTTTCACGGATACGCTTTTGGTAGAAGAGGTAAAGTGCAAGCAAACCTAAAATTCCTATCAGATAGATAAGGTAAAAACTGAAACTGCCAAAGAAAACTGACCCTTTGGGTTTTAGTGTAATATTGCTTTTTATGAATCGGATATCCTTGCCAAGATATTTTACGTCTTCTTTTGACACTGTATTCATTACTCTCGCCGTCTGGGTTCCGTCACCTTTGGCCACATGAATTTTAAACTCCTGCGACGATTTTGTCTGGTATTTACCGGCAGCAGGATCAAAATAGACAAAATCAACGGGTGGAATTGTGTAATCACCTGCAAATCTCGGAAGGAAAAGGTATTCAAATGAAATATTTCCGTTTAATCCTTCAGCAGTAGCAGTAAAATTACTTTGTGTTTTGGGGTCATAAACTTCAAAGTCGGCTGGTAATTTAAGTTTTGGGGCATTGATAAGTTTAATATTCCCATTCCCGGTCACATCCAGCCGAAGCGTTATCGCATCATTCTCTTTTACACTTGATGAAGTGATTGATGAACGAAGATCGAACCGGCCAACAGCTCCTGAAAAATCACCCGGTCCGGACGGAAGGGGATTGACAGTTACCATTACCGGATCGCTGGTGACAGTAGCCTTGACATTTGCGAAATTGTCGAAGAAATCGTCGAAGAAGCTCTTCGGTTGTTTAACACGCTGCTGAACAATGCAATCTATTTTCACCTTGCCAATGGTAATTGTTCCGTTTTGTTGTGGAAACAACAACGTCTTCTTTAACGTCCCTACATTATAAATCTCACCATTGTACGATTCCCGCTGAAGTGAAATCTGCTGCGGCAATGCCACATCCTGTGACCAGAACCCTTCGAAACTCGGCAGGGAAATATCTTCGAACCCATTCAGGTTAACTTTCGAATAGATTTTAATAGTTGCCATCGTATGATCGCCTTTGTACAAACTTTTACGATCGATAATCAGCTTTACAAACAGATCGGATTTTGGTATTGTTCCGGGCGTCGCTGTTGGCTGATCGACACCACCTCCTGAAGGCTTTGATGATCCTTTCGCTACTTCGATGATAACTGAATTTGAATTGACGGTGGTGCCATTAACTGTGATCGAAGCCGGATTTATAGTGAAGCGTCCCTCTTTCTTTGCCCTTAAAATAAATAAATAGGAAAATGAAACTGATTGTGAACTAACTCCGTTAATAATTTGGAAAGAACTGCTCTGAGAAGTTGAAGGTCCCATTAGTGTCTCAAAATCAGATAGTTCTGGCAATTTTAGGTTTTGACCTTTGGCATTTACCATGAAAGAAAGCCTAAACTGTTCGCCAAGTTCCACAATCTTAGGCGCTTCCATAGTAAAGCTGACCTGTTGTGAAAACCCCTTCAAACTGAAAAGTAAAATACAGACGATAAGATAGAACTGCTTAATCCTCATAGTGCACTTTAATATTTTGTTTACTTCAAAATCACTCAAAAATAATCATTCTTACCAGTTTTTCTCTACTTTGGTTTTTTCCGCTTTCATAGCCTGGGCTTTTTTCACTTTTTCCTGAGTCTGTTTTTCGTCATTCTCAAGGGCTTTCAGCATCTGTTCAGCACTTTGCTTAGAGATTTTATTCTGAGGCTGCTGCTGCTGGTCTTTATTCTGATCCTGTTTGTCTTTATCCTGATCCTTTTGATCCTGTTTGTCCTTATCCTGGTCCTTATCTTTGTCCTGGTCCTTATCTTTGTCCTTATCCTTATCTTTGTCCTTGTCTTTGTCCTTGTCCTTGTCTTTCTGTTCCTGATCTTTTTTCTTCATTTTCATAGCATAAGCAAGGTTATACTTTGTTTCAGGATCATTTGGAGTAATTCGCAAAGCCTTTTTATAAGCATCAATACTTGGATCAAATTTTTTCTGTGCGAGCAGTGAGTTCCCAATATTGTGGTTGACCATTGATTTTTCAGCCGGCGAAGTGGTTTTTTCAAGAAGTTTTTCAAATTCCGAGTTGGACTGATCCGGTTTATTTTGTTTGTAAAGTGAATTCGCCAGGTTGAATTGCCAGTGGAAATCATCTGGTTTTAGTTGAAGTGCCCGTCGATAGGCAACTTCAGCTTTTCCAAAACTGATTGTGTCTAATTTCGTTGTATCCTTCAATCCGTCATTGTAATAATTATTCCCTTCACGAATAAACTTCCGCTCACTCTGTGCAAAAGATACGTTGACGATTCCTGTGACGAATAATATCAATAGTAATTTCTTCATAATACTCATTTTTGCTGGCCAAATAATCTGAAGTTACGTAACCATTTATTTTTCCTGTCGAGGATCATAAAATCGAACAGGATCATTATCAGTGCAAGAAAGAGGAATAACGGAAACTGATCATCATATTCAGAATATTCGCGAAGATCCATCTCTGATTTTTCCATTTTTTCAATTTCATTGAATAGGTTATTCAGCCCGACTTCCGTATTGTTTGCCCTGATATAAGTTCCCCCGCCCGCTGTTGCAATCTGCGTTAACATTGGTTCATCGAGCTTGGTAACAATGACATTATTACTCTTGTCTTTCATGAAATCCTTATTTCCTTCTTCGCCACCTATAGGAATAGGAGCTCCTTGAGGAAGTCCCATGCCAATGGTATGAACGATAATTTTTTTCTCGACAGCATTTTTAGCGGCTCCGACAGCATCATCTTCATGATTTTCGCCG
>CAYHDA010000179.1:0-8788 GCA_964355145.1 uncultured Mariniphaga sp. | reverse complement strand
GATAACACAGGCAGGCTATCAGGCAATTAAAAAACAAATTATCTTCTGATGAAACACCCATGAATCTGCGCTTCGCAAACATGAACGAAGATAACACAGGTGTTCCATCAGGCAATTAAAAAACAAATTATCTTCTGATGAAAGTGCTAAAAATTAGGTTTACTCCTCAATTATTTTCGTATTTTTGAAGCCTTAAATCAGACAACATAAATAGCTATCAATGAATATTCCATCACATTTAAAATACACGAAAGACCATGAATGGATTCGTGTTGAAGGTCCGGTTGCTTTTATTGGGATCACTCATTTTGCTCAGGGTGAATTAGGCGATATTGTCTATCTTGAAATCGAAACAGTCGGTGAAACCCTGGCAAGAGAAGAAGTTTTCGGAACCATCGAAGCTGTAAAAACTGTTTCGGACTTGTTTATGCCGGTCTCGGGCGATATTCTTGAAATGAATGAAGCCCTCAATGATGCCGCCGAACTTGTAAATTCGGATCCTTATGGCCAAGGATGGCTGGTGAAAATCAAAATGAATAACCCGTCAGAACTGGATGAGTTGTTGACTGCAGATCAATACCAGGAGTTGGTTGCCGGGTAATGATTTAACAATAACAGTCGATCTGCATTTCTTGCAAATAGTTGAATCGTTTACTTTTTAACGGTTATTACTTTATGGTCAGGAATCACTCCTATTTTAAACAGGCGTGATTCCTGACTTTATTTTATGTATAATTTGTTTTTGCAGAAAAAATTTGATTGAATCTAATATACAATACTTATATTTTATGTCTATATTTGATAAATAAATGTTTTGTTTTGAAAAAAACCACGAACATAATATGGATTCGGGCTCTCTTTTTTTCACTATACATCCTGGTGGGCTGGTCATTTTATGGATTTTCACAACAAGATCCGGTGTATACTCAGTATATGAATAATTTGCTGACCATTCAGCCGGCATATGCCGGAAGTTCCGGGTCGTTAAATGTTACCGGAATTTCACGTGCGCAATGGGTTGGTTTCCAAGGTGCTCCAAACACCAATACCTTAACTGTCAGTGCTCCGCTACGAAATTTTAATGTGGGACTGGGACTGTCAATTGTCAATGACAAATGGGGTCCGATCCGGCAAAATGGAATCTATGTTGATTATGCGTATCGCGTCAGGCTTCGGGAAAGTCAGTATCTTTCCTTTGGAATAAAGGGTGGATTTAATATTTATCAGGCTTTTCTATCGGATTTAATTCTCGATAATCCCAATGACCCGGTTTTTTATTATGATGTTAATTTCAAGTTTCTTCCTAATATGGGGCTTGGATTTATGTGGCATGGCGACCGCTTTTTCATTGGCGCATCGGCTCCCAAAATATTAAAAAACAGGATTCAGAGTCAGACTACAGAAAACGTTTACCGCGAAGTACTTCACTTGTACGGCATGGGAGGATATGTATTTTTTTTAAGCGACGTCCTTAAGTTTAAACCAACGGTATTATACCGGTGGGCCGAACGGACGCCCAGTTTTGTTGACCTTACCGGTAGCTTTCTGCTTTACGACCGGGTTTGGATTGGTGCTACTTACCGAATCAAAAATTCTTATGGGTTCCTTTTCCAGTTTAATGTGAATAGTCAGCTAAAATTTGGATATTCCTACGATCAGACAACTTTTCACCCAACTCAGGTTAATTCAGGCACCCACGAATTTCTGATCAGCTATGATTTTGTGTACGGACGCAGAGGGCGTCAGATTACTCCGAGGTATTTTTAGGATCAGTCTTCAAGAAAATACCTCAGCTGATCGAGCATAATCGGGACATCAGCCGGATCCACGCCTTGTTTAATCAAATTTGGCAGATCCTCATCAAAAGCATCCATAAAATCTTTTTCAGAGCTTTCCGGATCATTGATACTTTTTTTATAAAAATCCAGAGCAATTTTTCTATTGCCAAGGCACCACTGTACATGCCCCATATTAAGCAGATCATATTTATTCGGTGCATCACTGATCAGCCTTTCAAAATATTTTTCTGCTTGTTCAACTTTACCGGTAAGAAATGAGCACCACCCAATGGGTCTCCATATCTTTTTATTACCCGGTGAAAGATATTCAACTTTATAATATGATTTAAGAGCCTCATCATAAAGATTCATCTCCATCTGGCACTGTCCGATCGATACGTGTAAACTTAAATTATCCGGTTCAAGAATTTCTGCTTGCTTAAAGTATTCAAGAGCTTTAACAGGTTTTTTCAGATTTCGGTAGCACAACGCAATTTTTTTAAGAATCCATCGTTTATTTTGATCGAAAAGATCAGCTTTAAGGTACAAGTGAAGTGCATTTTTGTAATCTCCCAGTTTCTGGTAACAAAAGGCCAGTTTCTGAAGCATCTCAGCATCATCTGTTCCTTGAAGCAATAACCCGAACAAGTCGGCTGCTTCCGGAAAATAATTCTTGGCAAAATAAAATTCTGCAATGTTTCGTTGAATTTTCAAGTCTTCTCCCAATAATTTCGAGAACGCATATTTATGATGAAAATCAAATTTCCACGCAAAGATATCTTCAAAACCATCGCGCTGAGGATGAATTTTGAAAAACCGATAAAGATCTCTCGTGTATTGACTGATAATTACTTCTGCCTTTTTGTTGTGTGCCAGAAACGATTCATCATTTATAATTTCATCATGCTGTTCCGTTTCGGCTTTTAACGAATCACTCACCATTTGCTTGTAGTCGGGCGGAATATTTAAAATACTGAAAAAGAAAGAGTATTTATCTGAATTACAAAGCATTGGAGACTTCATGATCAGCTGTGTAAACGCAAGATCATCTCCTGATTCTTTATTGATAGGATTGTTAATGATTTCGGGATGCTCAGGAGTAAACGGGAAGAACCAGTTAGCCAATTCACTAAAAAATGGAAATTGCTTCAGCATTGAGAATGAGCTTAGAAATACATCTGCTCCCTCCATCTGAAGCTCAGTCAATTCCTCCATTTTCCCCATCAAGCCAGGCACATCCTTTAGTATTTCCTGCCACTCGGGATTTTTGTCGTCAGAAAGTCCCTCTCCGAGAAAGCTTTCAATGCTTAATTTATTTCGCAGATTCGGACTCAGTTTAATCATTTCAGGTAGAATTTCGTCCTGAAGTTTTCGCTGAATCTTCTCTGTTTCTTTGCTGCGGATAAACTGGAGAATCGATTTTTCTAAATTCAGCTTAAACCGCGGATCTTCAATCAAAATTTGCAGCCTTCCTGTGATGCCATGAAAAAAAGGCATTCTTTGGTCGTAAGAATAGATACCTATCAACAACCCAATTAATGCCCGCTGACTGATCTCCTCGTCCGAATGATCATATGCATGAAAAAGAAGTATGATCTTCTGTTCATCGAAAAATCGCATAAGACTGAGTGTAACACCTGTAACAATAAGTGATTTTTCATAAAACGGGACAGACTCACTCTTTAAGAGCGAATGAAAGAATTGCGTTTCATCTTCTGTCAAGCGATCGGCAAACCAAAAATGGTAGAATATGGTGAATATTTTCTGCAGATGTCCGGCTCTTCTCAATCGTTCATCTCCATTGTCGACTGTCGTATCCTTGAGCAGCGTCCTTAATTCATTTTGAATTGAATAGTTATCCAGATCGTTCAGGAAGTCTCTGAAATTTGTGATATAGTGTTTCGCAAATCCACGTTTTTTTTGATATTCCACAGATTGAGAGGATTTCATCCGCAGATTTTCATAAGTGCGGTCAGCCAGTTCGAAAGCAGCTATCAATAAATGGTCGTAAATCTTCTGCCTTTCAGGATCGTTGATTCCTTCGACAGTATATTTAAGCATAAATCTGTAATTTTGCTCCAGACTGATGTATGCATCCCGATATTCGCCAAGCGCAGTTTCCGAAATTAAATGATCAATCAGGTCGAAAGCAGGCTTGAGCTTACGTTCCGATATCAGGATACATATTTTAGAGTATTTCTCTTTTAGTGGTTTCTCTGTCATCTCAATTTCGATGTTACATCTTTATCAAATTTACGAGAAAAAACAGTACCACACAAAAATTAGATGCGGCAATTGTATTAAGTTAAGATGAATTTTTATCTTTAGGGCATTAATAATGGACGTGTAAGCAATGAACACAAGACTCAGAAGCAAAGAAATCAGCTGGTTATCCTTCAATGAAAGACTACTTCAAGAGGCAACCAGAAATGAAGTCCCTCTGATTGAACGACTTAAATTTCTTGGCATATATTCCAATAACCTTGATGAGTTTTTCCGGGTTCGAGTTGCCATACTTCGACGTTTAGCCATGGTAGGACAGCTAACCCTTGCGGAAGGTGGAAATCCCCGTGAAATACTTTCACAGATAGAGGAGATTGTTGTTGAGCAAAGTATAAAGTTTGAACTGATCTATAATCAGATATTAACGGAGCTGGCCAAGGAAAATATCTTCATTGTTAATGAAACGCAGCTTTCTCCGGAGCAAGGTGAGTTCGTGACGCAATTCTTCAAAAGGGAAGTGAGGCCACGGATTATGCCAATTATTCTTAAGAAAGGCAGCAAAATGCCTCTCCTGCGCGATGATGCAATTTATCTTGCCGTTGATATGGCAAAGAATACAAAATCGGAATATGCACTCATTGAAGTCCCGACAGACCTGCTTCCCCGATTTGTAATTATTCCTTCAAATGATAATAAAACTAATATTATTCTACTCGAAGATGTCATTCGCTATGAATTGGATGACACCTTTTATATGTTTAGTTACAAAAAAATCAGCTCCTATATTTTTAAACTGACACGTGATGCCGAGCTTGATCTGGATGACGATGTTGCAGAAAGCTATGTTAAGCTGGTTGCAAAAAGCATTATAAAACGGGGTAACAGTGCACTGGTTCGGTTTGTCCACGAAAAGGAGATTCCCGAAAATTTACTTTCTTTTCTTCTTTATAAATTGAATTTCAAAAAGGAGGATGTAGTGATCGGGGGAAGCCGGATTCATAATTTTAAAGATTTTATGGAATTTCCTTTGGTGGGATCCGAACATCTTTACTATAAACCGGTTAGTCCTGTAAAGCATAAAAAAATTGTGCATGGACAAACCTATTTGAATAGCATCAGTAAAGGTGATATTTTATTTCACTTTCCATACCACTCCTTTTTCCATTTTATCGATTTATTGCGTGAAGTTTCAATCGACCCAAAGGTGACTGAAATTATGATGACAGGCTACCGAATGGCTCGTAATTCTCATGTTATCAATGCATTGATTAACGCTGCAAGAAATGGGAAAAAGGTTACGATGGTTCTGGAGATTCAGGCCCGTTTTAATGAGCAGGAGAATATCCAGTATGGCAATATGCTCAATAAAGAGAATGTTAAGGTAATTTTAGGCGTTCCCGGTCTAAAGGTTCATTCCAAGCTTTGCCTGATTACACGTAAAGAGGATAAAGGAGCAAAAAAATATGCCTTCGTAGGTACAGGGAATTTCAACGAAGCAACTTCGAAAGTTTTTTCGGACGTCTTGTTATGCACAACTAATCCTAATATTACTGCCGAGGTGACACGTGTTTTTAATTTTTTTGAACGCAATTATAAAATCGGAAGATTTCAGCATCTGCTGGTCTCCCCTTTCACAATGCGGAATAAAATAGTTTTAATGATCAAACAAGAGATCGCGAATGCCAAGGCAGGAATGGAAGCACGCATTTATTTGAAGTGCAATAATCTGGTCGATGCCGAGATAATTGGTAAAATTGAAGAGGCTGCGAAATGCGGAGTGGACGTCAGGTTAAATGTCAGAGGAATGTTTTCTATGTTTCCAACTTCTTCAGACGGGAAGGTAACCATTCCGGCTATCGGATTGATAGACAGATATCTTGAGCACTCACGGTTGTTTTATTTCTACGATGGAGGTGATGAAAAACTTTATATATCATCGTCCGATTTTATGACACGGAACCTCGATCGAAGGCTGGAAGTGGCTGTTCCTATTTATGACAAGGAGATCAGAGAAGAATTAATTGATTTCTTTAACCTGCAATGGCAGGATAATACTGCTGCCAGAATTTTAGACAACGATTTAAATAATATCCTCAAAAGTCAGGATAAGGGACCCCGGGTTAAATCACAATTGGAATTTTATGATTATCTCCGCGAAAGAAACCTTCGATAATCTTGACAGTAAAGGTATTAAACAAAACATCCTGACTGCCGGTATTCGCGAACTTGAGCTTTGGAAAAGAGCCATCGCAGCTGATGAGAAACTCTTCAATCAGCTTTATGAATTTATATTTTCAGATGAGCAGAAACTGGCATGGCGTTCTTGCTGGATTCTCGATACTGCTTCCGAAGCCTCTCCCAATTTATTTGCAGATAAGCTTCCTGAACTTATCGATGGACTTTCTGCCACAAAAAACAGTTCGTTAAAAAGACATTTCACCAGAATTTTAAGTCGTTACCAAATTCCGGAGGAGTATCTTGGAATAGTTGTCAACCTTAGTTTCGACCTGCTTAAACCTTCTGAGCCACCTGCAGTTCGGGTAAATGCCCTTCAGATCCTGTATAATATTGCACTTCAGCTGCCGGATTTAAAGGGAGAACTTATCGCTGTGGTTGAACAATTAATCGCGGAAGGCGGTTCTGCAGGATTTATGAACAGATCGGCCAGAATACTAAAAATACTTCGGTCTTAATGATGCATAAAAGTGCTGAAAACCGATACCGACACAATACCCCAAATGATGATTGAGAGGATCATATAAGACATAAAATGGTGACTGTGCTTAAAGTATTTATTCCCCAGCAAGGCTCCTACCGGGATTGAGAGAATTACGGGCGAAAGTATTGCAAGTCCCCAGATACCAAATCGTTGACGCAAAATAACGATTATTTTATTTCTTCTTGTGAACTTTTTGGCACTCAACAAATTGATCTTTCGTTCCTTCCTCCATAATTCGAATCTTACTTTAAAGATAACCGGTGTAAAATGGTACACAATCGGCCATAATAATTTGAGCTCCTTGAACAGAAATCCAAAGAAATAGTAATAAAATAAAAATCCCAGAATTCCACCTGTTTCAATGAAAATAAAAGTCTCCAATGCATTTAGCTTTAGGCCAAAAGAATAAGGGGTCGCCCAGAAGTACTTTACACTCGCAACCAGAAAAACACTCATTACCTTAAGAATGTACTCCATCTTTACAAAAATAGCACGAATGCAGGCATTACAACAATCTGTTTAGTTAAAAAATATTATCCGGGTATGATTAAAATGTTCATTTTTATCATTTTCAAACATAAGCTTATTACTTTATCTGAACAAATTCATGTTTTTTTTGTTCGGTTATATTATGGATACGTTAAATTTATATATCAGCATATTTTACTGGCTTATTGCCTTATTTTTGCTCTCCGGAAGTTTTTGGGTGAGACCCGGCACTAAAAGCTGGTCATTTTATAGTTTTGTAATCTTTGGATTTCTATTGGCAGGAGTGATTATTCATTCTCATGTCATAACAATTTCAGCATTGCTGTCGGCGTTGGTAAATATTTACAGGCTTCGTGTGCATATCGCCAAAAACAGATCTTTAGAAGTGATATTTATTGCTGACAGAGAAGACCATTATCTGAACCATTTTATAGACTATTACCGTGAAGACATTGAGAAATATTTTCCTCGCTTTGACTTTAAAATTGAAGATGAATTTCTCGTTGCCTTGCTTTTTTCTAAAATGGAAACTGTCGGAATGATTATTGCAGAAATAAAAGATGCTGACACTTTGAGGATCTGTATTGATTATATGGTTCCTAAACATCGGAATTCACAGCTTGCAAAAACGTTTTATCAATGCGAAATGCGGTGTATCGATTTTTTAGGGTACCGTAATTTATATATTGAACCGCAAAGCAAAGCCCACAATATCTACCTTGAAAGGATTGGATTCAGACTTGTCGATGGGAAGTATGTAAACCAATAAGCAGATTAAAAATCCTTTATTATGTTTTCCTGATAACTTAACCCTGAATTATTGAATAATATTTTGTACCTTCATAATTATTTGAGTCTGCATTCAATAGCATGATTTTTCAATTTGTTTTTGGTTTTCAAACTATTATTATCAGCCCTTATGTCAAAAGAGTTCATCAGTTGTCTTTTGCATGTTGTGATAGGAACCTATCAGCAGAAGAATTTTCTGACAGCCGATGTCCGAAGCCAACTCTCTACTTACCTTTCGGCCGTGGCTAAATCAAAAGGAACCATAATCATTGCCCTTGGCGGGACTGAAAATCATATCCATTTTTTACTTGCACTTCCCTCAAAACTCTCTATTGAATCGGCAATCATCCCACTAAAAAAGAGCGCTACAATCTGGCTGAGGCAAAACTTCGAACTTTTGCGTTCATTCAGCTGGGCAAGCGGATTTGCTGCCTTTTCTATTGGCAGGTCGCAGCTTGACAGCACTTTACTCTATATCCAGAATCAGGAACAATACCACTGGAAGCGATCCTTTCAAGAGGAATATACCGAGTTTTTGAATTTTCATCATTTACGCTTCAATGAGACCTCACTCTTTGATGAATAATTCTTTATCTTTGGCACTCGCTTTATTATCATTATAAATCACCCATATTTTTATTTATGAAAAATTCAAAAATACTTTTCGCATTATTCGTCTTGTTATCAATAGCCTTATCTTCTAACGGAGCAGAAAAAGGATATCAAAAAATACTTGGAAAGTGGGATTTTTCGGCACCAAACGCCCCTCAGCCATACGATAGCGGAGTAC
>CAYHDA010000178.1:0-8922 GCA_964355145.1 uncultured Mariniphaga sp. | reverse complement strand
ATGGAAGTGTATTGCAGGTTTACGATATTGGGAAGTAAACAAAATCGCACAGGAGTTTGGCTAACATGTTCCTAGGAATTGACATGCCCGACTCTTCCAGAATCTGAAAGCGGCATAATTTATATTTAACGACATCGAAAGACCTTCCATACTTAAATCCTTGTCCAATTCCGGCCAATGTAGAATCACCCCCAATTGCTTAGTTTATATCGTACTCATTGTTCAGATGGTGCGTTCCTTTACCTGTGGAACCGGCTAATTAAACTTCTAAAATTCATCATCTTCTAATTTAAATTTTTTTTCAGTTTTAACCTGATCATTAAAAGAATTGGTCGCATCTTTTACATCCTTCATGTTTTTTCTGATAAGATAAACGATTAAAACTATCGCACAAATTGCAAAAATGCCAATAACCGTTAAACTTGATTTCATGGTTTCAATTTTCAATAAAGTTAATACAATAATTGCATATAAATCTTCTAATTTCCAAATCGAAATACGAAAATCCGACTTGTCATGATGTTTACTGTTGCCGGACGTTCGTGCATTATTTATACTTTCATTTTTACGTCTCCCATTATTACATTGTCAGTATATCTCATCTCTAAACAATTGCTTAAGTTCTGCAAAATTACATGTGATTTTTTTGCAGAAAAATATCCGATAATTATACCAGTTTGGTTCAGAGGCAAAGCGGTTTTCAATCACATCTCTTTCGGTTACATCAGAAAAATAGCGTTCCCATTTAGCTTTTCCCAATTCGATTCGCTTATGGCAATTACCACAATATCATTCGCAAATTCAGGCACCCATTTATAAAAGGAGCCGTGAAACGAAAAGCAATGAGGCAGATTATACTTAGAACCCAATAGATTGACTCCTCCAGCCATGGAATAATGCCTTCCCCAAACAAAACATCTCTTTTTCTCTTCAGGCGTAAGGTTTGTTTTTCCTTTTTTAAACAATGTAACTATAAAGTAACTGAATTGTATCCTTTTCATAATAAGATTTATCAAATATTTGTCTGCTCGTACAGGTGTCATCAATCTACAGCATTGTGTCTTAAAATAGTTGTCAAATTAAATATGACGCGGATGGACGATATGGTATTTAATCTGAATGGTTTAAAGAAGCGCTACTGAAATTCAATCAAATGGAAATTAATATAATAATCAGACCGATCTTAGTTCTTGTTCTAATGATTATAATGCATAACCAGTTGAAGGCAAGCGAACAAATATCAGAATTGACTGTATCTGAGGCAAATAAACATAAATTAAAAATTCTTACCTGGAATATCTACATGCTCCCTTTCTGTTCAAAGATTCACAAGAATTGTAAACGGGCCGTGGCTATCGCTAAGGAAATTCCGGGACATGATTATGATATCTTAGTATTTGAAGAAGCATTCGATTATCAGGCGCGAAAGATACTCCGGGAACAGCTAAAGGGTTATTATCCTTTTATGTATGGTCCGGCCAATAAATCTTCATTTTCATTAAGGACAAACAGCGGGATATGGATATTAAGCAAGATTCCTCTTCAGCAACTGCAGCAGATAAAATTTAAAAATCGCTATGGCATCGACGCGCTGGCCCGAAAAGGAGCAGTTTTGTTCCAAGGTGAATGGCAAGGTCAACCCTTTCAATTATTAGGAACACATCTTCAAAATGACAGTCCCGACAGTGTTCGGTACGGGCAATGCCACGAAATTGCAGATAAGCTTTTGAAAAAATATGCAAAATCGAATATTCCCCAAATCATCTGTGGTGATTTTAACATCGAATTTATTGAAAAAGTGGTCTATGGTAAAATGCTGAAAATTCTCGATGCTGAAAATGGAAGCTTAAATGGTGATTTACAGACCTCTTTTGATGAGGTTAACAACAAACTTGCTTTCAAGAAAAACGGAAAAAAACAATTGATTGATTATGTATTGGTTCGCAACAGTAAATCAATCAGGGATATAGATAGAAAGGTTTCAGCATTAAAAAACAATGCAAGGGATATTATTTCAGATCTGTCTGATCATTACGGAATTGAGGCCATTATTCACTTCAATAATCCACCGGCAGAAGCTCTGACACTGTTACACTAATTTTGAATTCAAAATCAATTCTGCACGGGATTAGGCTTGCTTCTGCATTAAAAATGCACAGAAACCACTGTGTTTAATAATTATAATGGTTCAGGATCTGCTTTTTTATGCGCTTTTAGTTTTGTTTTAGTCTCAACTGGCTCATTATCACCCAGTAATAATTCCTGAAAGTCAGTCTCCTGATTAATTGTTTCTTTTATATGTTGATGATGGTGATCTTCTCTCAACATTTGATATTCCATGTAGAAGGCAGGATTTTCATTTTCAAACATAAGAACAAGCCGGTCAATTTTATTGAAGAGCAGCTTTTTAGTCTTTTTGTTGATCTGCTTCATCTTCATTCCCACCTTTTCTTTTTCCGCCATCTCTTCATTATAAGGAAATATTGCTTTAATAAAGTTGAGTATTGCCTCTTCAAGATTTTTAATCATGTCAGGATTTAATCCGAACTCCTTTTCAAACTTGTTGGTAGCTTTTGCATTTTCAGGATCGAGTGCTGCTTTAATCTTACTGACAAATGTTAGCGCGTATCCGCCGAACTTATTTACAACCAGCCAGATTTTCTTGGAGATTTCTATTAATTCCAGATCCTGACAGTTTTCAATGTATTCATAATTAAGATGATACAATTTACGCTGTAACTTCTCTTTCTTTTTGTCGTGGGCGAAAACCTGCATAATCCGCACCAACGTCATTGTTCTATCCTCTAATTCCTTTCTTCGTTCATTCTTTGTTTTCTCAATAGCCGTTATGTCTTTATTTAATAAGGCTTGCAATTCCACCAACTTATCCTGATTCGAAATAAGTCGATCAACAGCAGTCTGAAATTTGGCAACCTTTTGCCATACATTAGCATACCTGGATAAAATATCTATAACCTGCATATTTCTATCCATTTTCAAAGTAAAATTCTCAATGTTTTCCATGGCTATTTTAAATTCATTTAACCCAATCAACCAATTTCCCTAAGGTTTTATATTTACGTTTCTGAATACTTTGACCGGAATAAAAGTGCCAATAAAGTAAGAAAAAAAAACCGACAATTCCAAGGGATATGAACTGTTTAATAGATTGAAATTATTCCTTAAAATGATCATTTATTATAATATTTGATGTAAGTGATCGTTAATTAAAGATGAAGCTGTTGATGGTTAATCAAAATATAAAGCGTATTTTACAAGCTGTAATTTTAGTATTTAAACCATGAAGTCGAAAAGTAGAATTTTTATTCGCCCATCCTTATTGGTCATCCTGTTAATCATAACTATCAGTTGTTCCAAAAAAGATAATACCCCCCCTGTAATAACCGAAACAGTAACAGACATTGAAGGCAATATTTACAAGACTGTGATGATCGGAACTCAGGTTTGGATGGCAGAAAATCTAAAAACTTCAAAATACAGAAATGGCGATTTAATTGGAACTACAACCGCGTCTGATTTGCCCAGAGACGGTTCATCCAAATATCAATGGGCATATAATGGTAAGGAGAGCAATGTCGCTACTTATGGAAGGTTATATACCTGGTATGCTGTAACTGATACCCGCAACATAGCGCCAACAGGCTGGCATGTTCCTAACTACAGGGAGTGGATTACACTTATAGATTTTCTGGGAGGTGAAAGTCTCGCCGGTGGTCAGCTAAAAGCAAAGGGCGAATCTCTTTGGATCTCGCCTAATACAGGAGCCTCTAATTCATCAGGTTTTACCGCTCTTCCGGGTGGTTTCTGGTCTGGAATATCAATGCAAATGGGTGAAACAGGCAACTGGTGGAGTGTAGCCACCCCGAATGATTATCCACCCTTAAGAGCCTATATTTTTGGTTTGGGCTACGGCTTCAACGGTGTAACTATATGGGATTTACCCATGACCTTTGGGTTATCAGTTCGTTGTGTCAAGGATTAACAGATAACACAAAATCTATTCAATTTAAATCTACACATTAATACTTTTGATGCAGCCTCCAATTATTGATCCAAAAGCTCCTGCAAAGGAAATGGATGGAAGTGTTTACTGAGGAGATTAAACAATGTTAGTTGTTTCTGCTGCATCCCGGTCCTGAGATAACGCTTCTGCCTCCAGATACTTTATCAACGATTATTTTTGTGGCAATTCGTTCTTTTAAGGCCGTAACATGCGAAATTACTCCTATTAATTTGCCATCCTGTCTGAGATTTGCCAGAGTATCAAGAGCGGTCTCAAGCGTATCTTCATCCAGGGTGCCAAATCCTTCATCGAGGAACAGCGAATCCACCCGTACCTTTTTACTGGCCATTTTCGACAGACCAAGTGCAAGGGCAAGGCTTATAATAAATGATTCACCACCGGAGAGATTTTTTGTAGAGCGTACTTCTCCTGCCTGATAATTATCAATAACATTCAGATCAAGAGGCTGATCCTTGTCCCTGACAAGCAGATACCGGTCGGTCAATTTCATGAGTTGACGGTTGGCATGAACCACCATGATCTCAAAAGTCAAACCCTGGGCAAAGTTTCGGTATTTCTTCCCGTCGGCAGAGCCAATCAGATTTGAAAGTGCGTCCCATCTGCCAAATTCAACCTTCTGCGCCTCAATCAGTAACGCTTTTTGACCAAATCGACTCTTGGCCTCTACATTGTCTGCCAGTTTTTGTCGTATTGCACCAATATCCTCCCTGATTGAATTCAGCAAAAGACCCGTGGTTTGTTGTTGTCCGATCAAAAGATCGATTGGCTCTTCAGTTAATTTCAAAGCTTTTTCCTGAGTCATACGAGCTTCACGGTCTTTTCTGCGAGTGTCAAGGTCTGCTGTTTTCAGATCAAGCACCATAGCCTGGTTACTCAATTCTTCTCTGTCTTCTTTTGAAAGGCGGGATCCCATAAAGGTAGGTTCATCATTAAATCCAGCTGTTTGTAGCGATTTAAGGAATGTCGATTCATCATTATCCAATTCTTTTTGCCGGTTAATGGAACTGCTGATCAATTCCGCAATTCGTTTATTCAGATCATCCAATTCCTGAGTTAATTTGTTTTTTTTGTCACCGGATTCTCTTTCCAGCTTTTCAGCTTCGGATATTAGGCGAGTAATTCGAAGTTCTTCAGTATCGGGATTTTTCGATCCGTAAATTTCTGAACGTTGGCTTTCGGATTCCTTGATTTCTTTTCGCCGGACAATAATTTCAGTGAGTTTTATCTTTAGCGTATTTCCAAAGGTTTTGATTATTTCGTTAATATTTTCAATACTTGCAGATAGTATATTTATTTGTCCGTCCAGCATGATCTTTTGTTCCTGATTATATTGCCAGGTTTTAAGTCTGGCATCAAGAGAATTGGATAATGCCTTAGGATCAGTATTTTGAAAATCAGCAAATCCAAACGGCTGAAGAATAGCTGCTACTAAATCTGATAAATGGGTATAATTTTCAAATGCATTATTTTTTTCGTTAATCTGGTTCGTCGCAGCTAACTGTGCCGCATCTTTGTTATTCCTGGCTTGTATCAACTCTTTTTCTGCCTCGCTAAGCAAAAAAGCCACATCTTGTAATTTGGCAGCATGATTTGTTTGCTCAAGTTCCAGTATATCAGCTTTGTCGATCAGTTCGGACACTAATCTGATTTTCTGATCGATCTCATCTGTTTCGGGTATATTACCTTCAGCGAACGGGTGGTGCAAAGAACCACATAACGGACAAGGCCGATGGTCGGTAAGCTGCTTTCGCTCGGTTTCAAGATCAGATATTTTACGGCGGTAAACCATTTCCTTCATCAGGTGAGCATGGTCTGCCCGGTATTCGCGAAGCTGACGTTCACCCAACAGATTTAACAGATCTTTTTGATCCTGGATTATCTGAGTCCTGGCATTTGTCAGATCTTTTCCTAGTTTTTCAACTAATTTCTCCTGGATTTTAAATTGCTGTTCTATTGAATTATGCAGATTTTTCGTGACGGATAACTGTGTTTCCAGAAAAGTAAATTTTGTTTTTGCATCCTGCAAACTTTTTAGTTGAACTTTTATGGCTGCCAGTTCAGTGGTCAAAATCGCATCATTGATATTGGCGTTTAGGATATTTTCAACTGCTGCAAATTCTGCCTTCGTATTCTTTGCTTTGCTTTGGAGCAATTTCTTTTCCTTAATTTTTTCAATTTTGAGAGAAAGATTCTCTTTATGATCAATTTCCGCGCTTCTGAGGACCTTTTTTTTCTCGGAAATCCGGATATCAACATCCCGAACATATTTAATTTGTTCATGTTCGATGAAAGCTGCTTTTTTAACATCAATTAATGAATTGCTCTCACTTATATGCTGAATAATTGCTAACTCCAGATTTTTCTCATGCTCAGGAACCTTTTTTTGTGAAACCTCTAAAATTCCCAATTCATCGTTTTGAAGTTTCCTTTTTGCAGAAAGTGATGCAAATTCTCCATCCAGATTTGCAGCCTTTAGACCATTCTGCAACATTAACCGTTCAGTTTCAAAGTTTTTAACAGCCACAGAATGCAGATCTGTTTCCAATCCAATTTCAGTAATTTCCTTTTCAATGGTTATTAATCCATTAAGCCAGAGTATTGACTTGTCGAGCGCAATTTTTTTTGAGGCAAGGTCCTTTTCAATATTTTGTTTCTCAATTAAATTTTGATTGATTACGATCTCATCTTCTTCGTTAAGAATGATAATTCCTGCTGTTTCTGCTTTAAGTACATCCAGTTTATTGTTTTCTGTGCGTCTTCGGTCAAAAGCAAGTTTTGAAATTTCCGTATAAATCCCGGAACCTGTAATCTGTTCGAGAATAGGAGACCGTTCATCCGGGTCAGCCTGAAGAAAGGCTGCAAATCCGCCCTGAGCGAGCAACATTGACTGGGTGAAACGTGCAAAATCCATTCCTGTACGTTCTTCAATAGCCTTCGCTACAGTTTTTAATTTTGACTCTATGATTTTTCCGGTTTGAAAATCAGCTATTTCATGGCTCGGATTTTGCAGTTCTTCATTTGCTTTTTTTCGTGCCCTGTGCTGACTCCACGTACAACGAAATGTCCCTTTTTGCGTTTCAAAAACGACTTCGCTAAAACATTCGCCGGTATGGCGTGACATAATCTCGTTGGTATTCTTTGAAATTCCTTTTAATCTCGGTGTCCGGCCATAGAGCGCGAGACATATCGCATCCATGATGGTCGACTTTCCGGCACCAGTGGGACCGGATATTGCAAAAATGCCGTCCGTAATGTATTCCGGAGCTGTAAAATCGATCGTCCATTCCCCTGACAAAGAATTGAGATTTTTAAACCTGAGCTGGAGTATTTTCATGGTTTCTTGTTATTCTGCATTGATATCACCACCATTCATTCCGACAATTATTTCTTCGTAGGCAAGAATTAGTGCTGAACGGTCAGGCTCCTTCAATTGGTTGGCATCCAGACAACGATTGAAAACCTCTTTTGAATCAAGATCGTCAAGGGTTTCCTGTCCATCAATGCTGGTTAGAACCTGCCCGGTAAGGAGCTTATATTTAATTCTCAGGACTTCAATTTGAGTTCCCGCGATGGTCTCATACACAAGATCCCTAAATCCGGCAATGGTTTCAGAGGCTGAGTGATCAATTTCAAGCCATGCGTTACTACCTTCAGTTTTAAGGTTCCCGATCTTTGTCATGATTTTTTCTGCGTTGCCGGTAATCCTTTCCAATTTCTGAAAAGTGGGAATTACGTGTTCGGTAATGACAGGCAAATTGTGGTCAAATTCAACAACTATCACTTTTTTCTCCTGGCCTGCCTCTCCAAATCCTATTGGGACAGGTGATCCGCAATATCTTTTGCTTTCTGAGTTTCCAACTTTTTGGGCAATATGCAGATGTCCAAGTGCCATATAATCAAAACATTCCGGAAAACTGTTTTCATTCACATAAGCCGCGCCTCCGACATATAATTCTCTTACGCCATCTCCATCCGTTGTTTTACTTCCCGATGTAAAAAGGTGTCCCATCCCGATAATCGGGATATTGGGGAAATCTATTTGCCGTTTTAAAGCTATATTGCCAACTTCTGTATAATGAGCTATCAGTCCTTCTACCAGCTTACGGTTTTTATCTTCCATTTTTTCGCCAGGTACTACTGTTCTGATATCCTTGTCCCTCAAATAGGGAACTGCACAAATAATCGCTTCCGGGTTTTTAAAATTATCACGCAGCAGGATGACCTCCTCCTCCAGGTTATCGGTCATTGCGCCGATAACATATACATTTAAAAACCGGAGAAGCTCCCTGGGCGCATTGAGGAAAGAAGGAGAGTCGTGGTTACCTCCGGTGATAACAATATGACGGCATTCTGAATGAGCTACTTTTGTTAAAAACTGATAGTAAAGTTCCTGAGCACGGTTACTTGGTGTTGAGGTGTCGAAAATATCTCCTGCAACGAGCAGCACATCGATTTTCTGAATTTGTATAAACTCAGCCAGCCATTCAAGAAATAATCCAAACTCATCGTAGCGTTTGCGGTCGTACAGGCTTCGGCCCAGATGCCAGTCGGAAGTGTGCAGAACTTTTAATTTTGAAGAATTGTTGCTCATTATCAGGTTTAATTTCTCTCTGCTAAATTAACAGGCATTTTTAAGTATTTGGTATTTTTTATAGTGAATTCACCGCAGAATGTCTGAAAAAGGATTGAAGTTAAAAAACATCTGAACTATGATGTACAGAAAAATGTCTGAACTATGATTGCAATAGAAAAACGTCTGAACTATGATTGTAACAGATTAATCAGATTACTCAGATTTCTGGGTGAAATGTTTGAAAAATCTGTGAAATCTGCTTAATCCTTTTAATCCTGGTTAAGACTAATTTTTTTAATTCCTG
>CAYHDA010000177.1:0-8941 GCA_964355145.1 uncultured Mariniphaga sp. | reverse complement strand
CCGTTTCGTATCGTAGAATTGACAAAGGAAATCGTTGAAGATATCATCTCCAGAACATACGACTCTCACTTTCATGATTTTGAAGAACTGATTATTGTTACTCAAGGAAGTTTAGAACATTTTATCGATTTTAAAAAGGAAATTCTGGAAGCTCCTGTTGCCTGTTATGTTTCGATGGGAAAGATGCACAAACTGGTACCAGCCCTTGACCTAAGAGGATGGGTGATCAACTATAAAACAGCCTTTCTCCCCGATTCCAAGCTTGGTTTCTATTCCAATTTCTCTACATCGACCAATATTCCGCTCGCCACAGGCACCTGTATCAATCAGTTTATCGGACTGTGTCAGATAATCAACGGCGAGTATAGTCAGGATTATCCCGATCACCCGACTATTCGTTACCTTTTAAGCGGGCTTGTCGCGATGATTGATGCAGAACGGAAAAGAAGCACACCTGCTCAAAATATTCCGAAGACTTCACAAGTAGCTGCCTTTAATAATTTCCTTGTAATTCTGGAAGAAAATTACGCCCGCAATGAAGGGGTCTCCTTCTATGCGGATAAGATGAATATGTCGGAGCGTAACCTCAATATCGTTTGCCGGAACAACTTTCGTAAAAGTGTGTCGGAGATTATTGAAACGCGGAAACTGATCGAGGCCAAACGGATGTTATTGTATACTGACAAAACTGTTGCAGAGATTGGTTACGATCTTGGATACAACGAGAAATCGTACTTCACCCGTGTGTTCCATTCCAAAATGGAAATAACCCCAAGCCGGTTCCGCGAAATGACCAGAGCAATTATTTCCTAAAAGTACCACAACCTTTCTAAATTCTGTTACCACCGACCAGCTGGATTGGCGCACCTTTGCATTGTCAAAACAATACAAATAATTAAATAAAATAATAATTTTATGAGCGCACAGGAAACAAAATGGGCTATTGACCCAACACACAGCAAGATCGGGTTCAAGGTAAGACACCTTATGATTTCAAATGTTTTAGGGAGTTTCAAGGAGTTTGAAGGAGAAGTAACGACAGTTGGAAACGATTTCTCCAAATCAGTAATCTTATTTTCTTTGAACACAGCTTCGGTAGATACTGAAATCGCAGACAGGGATGGTCATTTAAAAAGCGGTGATTTTTTCGATGTTGAAAATTATCCGAAAATCACTTTTGAAGGATCAGGATTAACAGACCTGGGAGACGATTTGTATGAACTCACCGGTGACCTTACTATTAAAGGTGTTACTCATCCAACAACTTTATCGGTCGAATTTGGTGGTGTAAATGCTGACCCATGGGGAAATATTAAAGCAGGATTCGCTATAACCGGAAAAATAAAACGTAAAGACTGGGGATTAACATGGAATGCTGCACTTGAAACCGGAGGGGTTCTTGTAGGTGAAGAAGTGAAGATCAATTGTGATATTGAACTGATAAAAAAAGCAGAATAAGCTTTCTGATTGAGCACTGAAATCACTAACCTTGCGTAAAAAGCAGGTGTTGGTGATTTCTCTTTCACAAAATTTATAAATTAGCTTCGAAAATATTAAATAAACATGAACAGACGATCATTTATGCGGTCGGCTATGCTGTTCCCAATAGCTGTAAATACTATGGATTACACTGGTTTGAATAATTTTATCGCATCGGGCAAAAATACAGCAAGGATGCCGGTTCTGTTCGTTGGGCACGGAAGTCCAATGTATGCCATTCAAGAAAACGAATTTGTTAATACATGGCGAGAACTCGGGGAATCAATACCTAAGCCTAAAGCAATTCTCTGTATATCTGCCCATTGGGAAACCAAGGGAACTTTTGTCACCGTTTTACCAAAACCACCGACTATACATGATTTTGGTGGTTTTCCCCGTGAATTATTTGCGGTGCAATATCCTGCACCCGGAAGTCCGGAATTGGCGGCCGAAGCAAAACGGCTCGTAACCAAAACCGTCGTGGGGCTGGATGATAGATGGGGACTGGATCATGGCGCGTGGAGTGTAATCCGTAATATGTATCCCCTGGCTGATATCCCTGTTATTGAAATGAGCCTTAATTACAATCAGTCACCCCAATTTCACTACGATCTTGCGAAAGAACTTTCATCTCTCAGGGAGAAAGGAGTTTTGATCATTGGCAGTGGAAATATCGTGCATAACCTTAGGTTGGTTGCATGGGAAAAATTGAATGAACCCGAATATGGCTTCGACTGGACAATTACTGCAAACGACAAAATCAAGCAACTTATTATTGACAATAACCATAAAGAGCTGATTAACTATTCTTCGCTGGGGCGGGAAGTGCAAATGGCGGTTCCAACACCGGAACATTACCTTCCGCTGCTTTATGCTCTGGCTCTAAAAGAAGATGACGAACCGTTGAATTTTTTTAATGATAAGGCAGTGATGGGATCATTAACGATGACATCCCTGAAAATTGGCTGATTTTATTTATCTTGCAACCATAATAAGATTAGCAAAACTACACGCCCGCAAATGTTGTAAAGCATTCATTAATAAGCATGGACACGATTTATAAAATAGTAATAGCTGATGCTCAGTTTTTGGTGGTTGAAGCGCTGAGGTCTTTAATCACTGCAGATCACAGATATTCGCTAACAGGAATTGCAACAACACAAAATGAACTTCGCCATCTTTTGGAAACCTCACACAATGATCTGTTAATCATAGATATAGCAAACGTTAGTTACAACGATATCGATGATCTTAAAAGAATCAGAATGAAGTATACTCAAATGTCTATACTCATTACAGCCAATACTATCAGTAAAGCTGAGATTGCAGGACTGACAAAATTGGGAATCAAAAATATTATTAATAAAATGGCAGATAAGGACGAGGTTCTTAATGCAATTGAATTTTCAATAAAAGGGAAAAAATGCTATTCCGACGAAATTCTGGACCTTTTGCTCGATCCTGGAGAGAACAGGCACCCCGCTGAGGATTCTAAAACCCTGACACCATCGGAGATTGAGATTGTAAAATTAATTGCCGACGGACTCACCACTAAAGAGATTGCCTCCAGAAAAAACATCAGTCACCATACCGTTAATACCCATCGCAAGAATATTTTCAGGAAAGTAGAAGTATCAAACGCTTCGGAACTGATTATGCTTGCCATCAAATCCGGGTGGATCAATAACATTGAATATTATATTTAAACCCCTTTAAATAGTATATTGAGTTGATTACGTGATCAATCTTTTAACCATCCACAATTCACAGCCAAAATGGCCGCTATTTCCAAGTGGAGCATTAAGGTATTCAAATCCAAATTTTTCATAAATATCCAATGCCAATTTTAGCTCGGGCATCGATTCGATGTACACGTTTTCAAAGCCAAATTCCATGGCTTTTTGGAGGCATTTCGTGATGATTGATCGTCCCCAGCCCTGTCCTCTCACTTCGGGAAGCAAATACATTTTTACCAATTCGCAGGTACCATCAGGCAGTTCGCCGGTTGGATAGATTCCTCCTCCCCCAACAACTTTTCCATCATCCGTTTCTAAAACATAATAAGCAGACCGAACTTTTTGAAATAATTCATAGAGCTCATCTGTCGTTCGGTCATAATAGACTGTACCAGGATGATCGGCACCAAACTCAGTAAGGGTTTCCCGAATAATTTTTGCCAGTAAGGGATTATCTGATGGCTGGATAGGTCGGATTTGCATAATATTATCGTGGTAATGGTTTTGAAAAATAAGTACTCTGGTAGAAATTTGAATCTTAGTTCGGGATTCCGAAGAATATTAAGTGCAAAAATACCTAAAAGTAGGTAGACTAAATACCAGCTTTATGGGATTGCGACCTCAATTTGTATTGAGCAATTTTGAATCGTAAATAAATAAGAAAAACACATGTCAAAAATTGCAGCAAGTCTCGTCGATTTAATTGGAAATACTCCCCTACTCGAACTCTCCAACTTCAACCGGAAAAATCATCTGGAAGCCACTATCATTGCCAAACTGGAATATTTTAATCCGGCAGGAAGCGTAAAAGACCGAATTGGGTTTGCAATGATTGATGCAGCTGAAAAAGCGGGTTTGCTAAATAAAGACTCCGTTATAATTGAGCCGACCAGCGGTAATACCGGTATTGCACTGGCATTTATTGCTGCAGCAAAAGGATACAGGTTAATTCTTGCTATGCCCGAAACGATGAGTATTGAGCGCAGAAATTTACTGAAAGCTCTTGGAGCAGAGCTGATTCTGACTCCGGGAAGCGAAGGAATGAAGGGTGCAATACGACGTGCTACAGAACTTGCTGAAGCAACACCCAACTCTTTCCTTCCACAGCAATTCAAAAACCTGGCTAATCCTGAGATTCACCGTAAAACCACTGCAGAAGAGATTTGGAATGATACCGACGGTGCTGTTGATATTTTTATCTCAGGCGTTGGAACCGGAGGGACGATTACCGGTGTTGGTGAAGTCCTGAAGGCAAGAAAACCGGGGGTTCAGATTATTGCAGTTGAACCAACAGACTCACCAGTCCTATCTGGAGGAAATCCGGGTCCTCACAAAATTCAAGGTATTGGAGCAGGTTTCGTACCCGATGTTCTCAATGTTTCAATTATTGATGAAATAATTAAAGTAACGAACGATCAGGCCATTGAAACAAGTCGCCAATTGGCCCGAGCAGAAGGGCTACTGGTTGGAATTTCTTGTGGAGCAGCAGCTTTTGCAGCGCTTGAGGTAGCCAAAAGACCAGAAAACAAAGGAAAAAAGATCGTGGTTATCCTGCCTGATACAGGAGAACGCTACTTATCTACAGTTCTCTATCAATTTGAAAATTAGTTATATATTCTATCCTTGACTGTGTTTCAAACCTGGTCAGGGATAGAGTAAAATTATATATATCTCCCCAAAGAGGGTATCCCAAATTCCGGGATGCCCTCTTTGCCTGTATGGTTTATTTTCCTAATTTTACTGCTAAACGAATTACTTGATATGCTTAAGTATGCTGGCAGGAAAATATAAAATACTTTATCAGCAACTGATTGAAACCATCGATGCTGGCAGAATTTATCATGATCCGCTTAGCACCCTCGCATTTGGTACCGATGCCAGCTTTTACAGACTTATCCCCAAAATAGTTGTCAAAGCAAAAAATGAACAGGAAGTTACACTGATCTTACAGGAAACGTCAAAACTTTTAATCCCAGTCACCTTTCGTGCTGCAGGCACAAGCTTATCCGGTCAGGCTATCTCGGATTCGGTACTCATTGTTGCCGGAAATCACTGGAAAAAATACCAAATCACCGATGGAGGACTGAAAATCAGGCTTCAACCAGGTCTCACCGGAGGTCGCGTAAATGCACTTCTGGCTCCCTACGGACGAAAGATTGGCCCGGATCCTGCATCTGTCAATGCGGCCATGATCGGTGGAATTGCTGCGAACAATGCCAGTGGCATGTGTTGCGGGACAGCCGAAAACTCCTATAAAACGCTCGGCAGTATGCGTATTATCTTTGCCGATGGCACGCTGCTTGATACTTCTGATCCAATTAGTAAAGAACAATTCAGGAAAACTCATACCCAAATGACAGGCGATATCGCCGAAATGGGCGCAATGGTCAAAGCCAATAAGCCTCTGGCCGACCGTATCGCCCATAAATTCAAAATGAAAAATACGACGGGATATAGCTTGAATGCACTCATTGACTATTCAGATCCTTTTGATATCATTGAACATCTGATGATTGGCTCAGAAGGAACACTTGGTTTTATTGCTGAAATAAGCTATAAAACAGTGACAGAACACCCTTTCAGAGCGAGTTCACTGATGATCTTTCCAAATATTACGGAGGCTTGCAATGCCGTGTCACTTCTGAAATCAGCTCCTGTCTCAGCTGTTGAACTGATCGACAGAGCCGGATTACGGTCGGTCGAAAATCAGGAAGGTATGCCGGAGCACCTAAAAGCGCTGAGCTCAAATGCCTGTGCGATTCTGGTTGAAACCCGTGCCATGCAGAAGAAGGAACTTGAGCAACAAATTTCCGCTATTCTCGCTTTAATTCAGGCGATACCTTCAGAAATACCGGTGCAATTTACCTCCGTTCCATTGGAATATGATCAGCTGTGGAAGATTCGAAAAGGACTCTTCCCGTCTGTTGGCGCGATGCGAAAAACAGGGACTACCGTAATTATTGAAGATGTGGCCTTTCCGGTTATGCGACTGGCGGAAGCTACGCTAGATTTGCAGCGCCTTTTTAAGAAATGGAGCTATAACGAAGCAGTTATTTTTGGTCATGCACTTGAAGGAAACCTTCATTTCGTTTTTACACAGGATTTTAGTTCGCAACAGGAAATCGACCGTTATCGCCAATTTATGGCAGATGTAACAGAATTGGTGATTGTAAAATACGATGGTTCACTGAAGGCGGAACATGGTACTGGCCGCAACATGGCACCGTTTGTAGCGCTTGAATGGGGCGAAGAGGCCTACCGGCTTATGAAACAAATCAAGCGCATTTTCGATCCCCGGAATCTGCTCAACCCGGGGGTGATTTTAAACGATGATCCGGAGGCGCATCTGAAAAATTTAAAACCGATTCCGGAAGCCAACGAAAAAATCGATAAATGTATCGAATGCGGGTTCTGCGAACCAGCCTGCGTATCGGCCGAATTAACCCTTACCCCCCGCCAACGGATTGTCGCTTACCGCGAAATATCCAGACTGACTAAAACGGGCCACGAACCTCACATATTAGCTTCTCTGACTAAGCTTTTCAAGTACGGTGGTAACGAAACATGTGCAACTGACGGACTTTGCGCTGCAAGCTGCCCGGTAAAAATAGATACCGGTAAATTGATCAAAATCCTGCGAACGGAAGAGATTGGTTCCGGACAAAAGCGGGCGGTCTGGATCGCGGACCGTATGGCGGGCATAACAGCTGCGGCAAGAGTTGCACTTTCAATCGTTGGATTCTTTCATTCAATTTTGGGAACTTCACTGATGAAATTTATTTCCGGAGCATTAAGAAAAGTTTCGGGGAACAGGATTCTGCTTTGGAACGCCTATATGCCTTTGGGTGCCGGAAAAATTGTGGACAGACCATTATTGACGACATCTCATGGTCGAAAAGTTGTGTATTTTCCATCGTGCATCAACCGTGCTATGGGTGTTTCAAAAGAGTACCGGAATGAGAAGCAACTTTCCGAAACAATGGTTGAACTGCTGCATAAGGGAGGCTATGAAATTATTTATCCTGAGAACCTCAACCAGCTCTGTTGCGGAATGGCCTTCTCCAGTAAAGGTTATTCAGAAGCCGGCACTAAAAAATCCAAAGAATTGGAAGCTGCACTGATCAAGGCAAGCGAAAACGGAAAATATCCGGTGGTGTGTGATATGAGTCCTTGTCTGTTTACGATGAAGGAAAATATGGGTCAGGAATTAAATCTTCTTGAACCTGTCGAATTTATAATCGATTATCTCCTGCCCTATCTGGAAATCGTCCCAATCAATGAAGTCATTTCCGTTTTTCCTGTTTGCAGCATGAAAAAAATGGGATTAGAAGAAAAACTTATTGAACTGGCCAAAAAGTGTGCGGCCAAAGTGATCGTTCCCGAAACCAATTGCTGCGGATTTGCCGGCGATCGTGGATTTTCATTTCCTGAGCTAAACAAGCATGGGTTGAGTGATCTGAAAAATCAGTTGGGGCAAGGAATCAAAAATGGCTATTCGACAAGCCGGACTTGCGAAATCGGGTTAAGCCTCCATTCGGGAATATCACACCAATCCATTGTATATCTGATAAATAAGACAAGCAAGTCAAAAATAATTTTCTAATAAAACTGAACTGTGACAAATAAAGTTTACAATTGGGGGATACTTGCCCCGGGAAAGATTGCACGAAAATTTGCAACTGAATTGCAACAACTTGACAATGCGTGTGTCTATGCCATAGGTTCAACTGATGAGAAACGTGCCAAGGCCTTTGCCGATGAGTTTGGCGCTCCCCGCCATTATGGAAATTATACCGATCTGGCGGCCGACCCTGATGTCGATATTATTTATATCGCTTCGCCACACGCTTTTCACGCCGAACAGGCGCTGCTCTGTCTGAACCACCGCAAACCGGTATTGTGTGAAAAGGCACTGTCGCTGAACGCCAAAGAGGTTGCAGGAATGCTGGAATGCGCCCGCGGGAACAGGGTATTTATGATGGAAGCAATGATGGTTCCTCATCAACCTTCGTATCAGCAGGCAAAGAGAATCATTGATTCGGGCGAATTGGGCAAGGTGAAGGGAATCCATGCTCATTACGGATTCAACAAATCACCCTACGATCTTACACAACGATTGATGAATCCTGCTTTAGGCGGTGGGGCGCTGCTCGATATCGGGCTTTATCCTATTTTCGACACCCTTTATTTTTTGGGAGAACCGGAACATATTACCGCTCAGGCAGAGCTGGCTGAAACGGGGATCGACCAAAGTATTTCCGTTAGATTTGATTACCCAAATGGTCTGTCTGCATCAATTTTCGCATCTTTTGTGACAGCTGCAGGACTTGGAACAACCATTTTTTGCGAATATGGTACCCTTCGGTTACGAAGATTAAGTTCAACCGATCAGTGGCTTGAAGTAGAGAAGCCGTCAGGTGAACCCTTGCAGCTGACCTGGACAGAGAAGCAATGCGGATTAAAGCTGGAGGCTGCCGAGGCAATGAAATGCATGGATAAGAATTTGATTGAAAGTCCGGTAATGCCTCATTCGCTTAGCCTTACCCTGATGAAGACACTCGATATCATACGCCAAAGGTGCGGCATCATTTATCCGGGAAGAGATTGATGAGGAGAAGCGGCTTAAAGACCCGGCTAATAAATAAGCTTGCCGAATAATGATTCGTAATTCGGATCAGTTGAAAAAGTTGTGGAGGAAGTAATTTTGAAGTTAATGACTAAAAAAC
>CAYHDA010000176.1:0-8982 GCA_964355145.1 uncultured Mariniphaga sp. | reverse complement strand
AATTATGCCGAAATTAGCATTTTGATAATCTATCTTTCTTAATCTATCTTTTTATGAAGCAACTTTTTCTTGCGTTCGTTTTCTTGCTTTCCGCCGGGATGGTTGATTCTTTGTCAGGTCAGGCACTTAAATCAAAGCCGGATTCTTTAAAAGTAAAAACAGGATGGAATTTTGGGGCAATCCCCGCAATTACTTTCGATACCGATCAGGGTTTTCAGTATGGTGCTGCAGTAAATTTCTACAATTTCGGTGATGGAAGCGCCTTTCCCAAATATAAACACTCACTCTATTTCGAAATATCCCGTTTTACAAAAGGAAGTGGAATCTACCGGTTTTATTACGACTCAGAGTCGCTTATTGAGGGAATGCATATAACCACCGATTTGAGCTATCTGCCTGACCAGGCGTACGATTTTTACGGATTCAACGGTTTTGAATCGGTCTTAAACAAGAGTTGGGAGGATCAAGACAGCCAAAACTATAAAACAAGAATGTTTTATAAGTACCAGCAGAAGTTATTTCGTTTTAAAACCGACATACAGGGTAAATTTTCCGGATCACATTTTGGTTGGATTGCAGGATTCAACCTGCTTAATTACAGCTCTTCATCTGTTGATATCAATAAACTGAACAAAGGAAAGAGCGAAAGTGATAAATTGCCCCCGGTTGAACAGCAGCCCGGCCTCTATGAAAAATACATCCAGTGGGGACTTATCAGCCAGGAAGATGCCAATGGCGGCTTTATTCCTGAATTAAAGGGAGGAATCGTTTACGACACCCGCGACAACAAGCCAAACCCTATGAAAGGAATGTGGACCGAAGCAGTTATCGCTGCGGTACCGGCTTTTCTGGGATCTGAAAGTGGTTTTTCGAAGTTCTCATTTACTCATCGGCAGTACTTCACATTAATTAAAGAAGATTTGTCGTTTGCGGTTCGTTTGGGATGGCAGCAAACTATCGGAGGACAGGTACCTTATTATTATGAGCCACAGATTATCTCCTCCGTGATGACCGGTTCATCATCGACCGGGCTTGGGGGGGCCAAAAATTTGCGGGGTGTTCGGCGTAACAGAATTGTCGGGGATGGCTTTATTCTTGGAAATCTCGAACTAAGATGGAAATTCGCCCGGATGAGACTTATCAATCAGGATTTCTATATGGGATTAAATAGTTTTCTCGATTTCGGTCAGGTAACAAAAAAAATCGATACAGGAAATCTTAATATTCCATCAGGTGTGGTTGCCTCAGACTATTTTAACAAAGGAGCAGAACAGCTTCATGCGAGTTACGGCGCCGGTCTTCGTCTGGTAATGAATTACAATTTTGTTATCGCAGTCGACTATGGAATCGCTATGAAATCGCAAGACGGCGATTCAGGTATATATATTGGTCTCAACTACCTTTTTTAATATTTTATTGTTAAAATCATTCATGAAAACAGCAATTATTGCAGGAGCTTCCGGACTTATCGGCAAAGAATTATTACAAAAGCTTATAAACTCAGACCAGTATCACCTTATTTATGTTATTACAAGAAAAACCGTCGGACTCGCCGATAAAAAAATCAGGGAGTTAGTGACAGATTTCGAAAATATCAGTCAGCTTAGGATTGAAGAACCTGTCGATGATGTTTTTTGCACGCTGGGAAGTACAATTAAAAAAGCCGGAAGCCGTGAGAACTTTAAAAAAGTAGATTATGAATATATTGTTTCTCTAGCCCGTTTAGGCAAGAAACACGGGGCATCAAAATTTTTAGTTGTTAGTGCTATGGGTGCCAATCAAAAATCAACTGTTTTTTACAATCAGATCAAAGGCATGACCGAGGAAACTTTGAAAAATATTGGGTTTAATGAACTTGTCATTCTTCAACCCTCGTTGCTGTTAGGGAAAAGATCGGAATTCAGACTTGCAGAAAGAATTGCGACCATTTTCATGAAAACCTTGAGCATCATGATCCCGGACAATTACAAAGCGGTCAGTGCAGAAAAAGTTGCCGGTTGCATGGTCAAAATGGCTCTTCAGACGAATGGTCCGGTTTCGACAATACAGTCGGGAGAAATCCTTAAGGGATGCTGATTTCATGATAAACCAATCCAATGCAGTACAAACCAACATTAACTCATTAAAATCAGACATATTACCAATTTGACGCATTTGCAAATTACAAATACCCTTCAATTTTCAATCGTATTCCTGAAGAACCGCAACCTTTCGCTTAAAGAGTTTTTTATTAACAAAGAATATTCCTGTCAGAACGATTAATGCACCAAACAGCTCAATATTTGTAAGTTTTTCACCCAATATTGGTATAGCAATTATTGCAGTAAATACCGATTGGCTAAGCAGACTTACTGAGGCAATGGTAGGTGGCATATACCCCATGGCATAATTTATTGCAAGCCAGCCACCTAACTGAGATACCAGTCCCAGACCAGCCAATGCTTCCCACGATTGAATCGAAAACCCGGTAAGCTGTGCTCCTGAAAAAACAGAGATAAAAAATAAGACCAAAGAACTAGCCAGCATTGATATCATCGTAAATGTTACAGTATCGAGCTTTAATCTCCCCTTTCGCATCGTCAGCAAATAAAAAGCATAAAACAGACTGGCAAGCATAGCCAAAAAATGACCGGCATTCAACCGGGAATTATAAATTTTATCGATTCCAACAATTATTGTAACACCGAATAAAGCAATAGTAGTTCCGAACCAAAAAATCCGGCCAGGTTTTTCCTTTAGAAACAAAATTGCACCAATACCAACCCATACGGGCGCAAGATTGGCGATCAGAGTTGAAATGGCTGCCTTGGTCATCAGAATAGAAATATTCCAAACAGCAATATCCAGGGCAAATATCACACCGCATAAAACGGCAATTCTGACAGATTTTTTATCCAGTGATGTTTTTTTGCGCAAAAGCCAAATTGGAAGGACGCCAATAAAACCAATAAACATACGGTAAAAAGCAGAACTTAATCCTGAAACATCAGCTAATTTCACAAATATTGCAGACCAGGAGATGCAAAGAATTCCCAGAAATAAAATAAGGTAATGATACCAGTTCTTTCGGGTCATTGAAGATAGCAACTATAAATCATTGATTTAGCAAATTTTGAGGCTGATTAATAGTAAAAATGAGGCTAAAACACACAAAGTTAGTGATTGAAATGAGTTAATTAATGGGGGAAGCTGTTTTATTAACTTTAAGATAATATTGGAATGCCACAGAAGCAATTACGAGACAAAAAACGAAATCAGGAAATCGGAAACCACGTTTAAATCTAACGCTTTATTTTAAAGTTTAGTTATAACTCTATGGCAAACAGCGCTATCCTATTATCTCTGAAAACAATATTGATTGGAATTATATTGTTGATTTATAACCATTTAAAATTACATTAAAAACATATTCAACATTAAAATAATGATGTATTAATAATTCCGGCCTCGGAAATTAGAATTGATTGTTGTGATCCGGAAGCCTAGGTTAGACTCATCGAATAAATGACTACCTTTGCGACTCAAAATAAATAAATGCAAAATATTAGAAACATTGCGATTATAGCCCACGTCGACCATGGAAAAACGACGTTGGTTGACAAGATGATCATGGATTCCAACATTTTCCGGGGCAACCAAAATCCTGGAGAATTGATCCTTGACAGTAACGATCAGGAGCGCGAAAGAGGAATTACCATTCTTGCAAAAAACGTATCAGTCGTTTACAATGGCACTAAAATAAACATCATCGACACACCTGGTCATGCTGACTTCGGTGGCGAAGTTGAGCGTGTTTTAAATATGGCCGATGGGGTGCTGCTGCTCGTCGATGCTTTTGAGGGCACAATGCCTCAAACCAGATTTGTACTTCAAAAAGCAATTCAGCTCGGCTTAAAACCAATTGTGGTCATCAATAAAGTGGATAAACCAAATTGCCGGCCTGATATTGTTCACGAACAGGTATTCGAGTTAATGTACAGTCTTGATGCGACAGAGGAGCAGCTTGACTTCCCTACAATTTACGGATCCGCCAAGCAAAACTGGATGAGTAATGACTGGAAGGTCAGAACTGAAAATATTACAGAGTTATTTGACGCGATCATTGAGCACATTCCCGCTCCAACAGAAAATCCCGGAACTCCGCAGATGTTGGTTACCTCACTCGACTACTCACAATATGTGGGTCGTATTGCTATTGGGAGAATACATCGGGGTGAGTTAAAAGAAGGGATGAACGTATCGCTTGTTAAACGCGATGGAACAACCTTCCGTACCCGAATCAAAGAACTTCATGTTTTCACGGGGTTAGGACGTGAGAAAGTAGCCAGCGCAAATAATGGGGATATTTGTGCACTGGTAGGAATCGAAGGATTTGAAATTGGCGACACAATTTGCGATTTCGAAAATCCCGAACCGCTTGAGCCTATTTCAATCGATGAACCAACAATGAGTATGTTGTTCACCATCAACAACTCACCGTTTTATGGCAAAGAAGGTAAATTTGTAACAAGCCGACATATTCACGACAGATTAATGCGTGAATTGGAAAAAAACCTTGCCTTGCGTGTAGAAACTACTGACTCCGCTGATGCCTGGAATGTTCATGGTCGTGGGGTATTGCATCTTTCAGTTTTAATTGAAACGATGCGTCGCGAAGGTTATGAGCTACAGGTTGGCCAACCTCAGGTTTTATTCAAAGAAATCGACGGCGAAAAATATGAACCAATAGAAATGTTGCATATCGACCTTCCGGAAGAGTTAAGTGGCACCGCTATTGATCTTGTAACCCGAAGAAAAGGCGAAATGCTGAACATGGAAAAAAAAGGAGATCGTATTCACCTTGAATTCCACATGCCTTCGCGCGGAATCATCGGTCTGCGTACTACAATGATGACCTCAACTCAGGGTGAAGCAGTTATGGCTCACCGGTTTATTAAATACGACCGCTTCAAAGGTCCTATCGAAACACGTCTGAACGGATCATTGGTAGCACTCGAAACAGGTACAGCATTTGCTTATGCCTTAAATAAACTGCAAGACAGGGGTAAATACTTTATCGATCCTCAGGAAGAGATATACGAAGGACAGGTAGTCGGAGAAAGCAGCCGTGAAGGTGATCTCGCCATGAACCTTACAAAATCAAAGAAACTGACCAATATGCGGGCGTCAGGATCTGACGATAAAGTCAGACTTGCACCTCCTATCAAATTCAGTCTCGAAGAAGCTTTGGAATATATTCAGAAGGACGAATATGTTGAGGTGACTCCAAAATCCATCCGTCTTCGGAAAATCCAGCTCAACGAAAACGATCGAAAACGATCAGCAAAAAAAGTAGTTTAGCTTTTCTCTGAATTCATATATGCAGAAAACCCTTTATTTACAAGCAATTGTAAATAAAGGGTTTTCTGCATATATGATTAGATAAGGAATACTTATCGTGGTCATCGATGTTAATGTGTATAACCGTCCAAAGCAGCTCTGCCTAAATCGGTATAAATACCGGCATCACTTGTTGCCGGCAGCCCGGGAATTCCAAGTTCGAAAGTAATACCTCACAGTTTCTATAAGAATGCCCGCTGTTTTTTGAAAAAACCACTCACAATTTAGTCAACCCGAAAATAAAATAATCAAAAACTGGCAAAAACGCGCGTTTTGCCCGACTGAAATTTCAGGTTTTAGAAATATTTCGCGCAAAATCCACCCTGAAATATAACAAATTTCGCCATTAATATGCCAAATAACGATTTTCACAACACCATATAGTGCTGATTATATGGTGTTTGAAAAATATTTAAAAATATATCAAAAATATTAGTACTATGTGTTGCATAGTACCATCTTTAGGATGTATATTTGTATTACCTACTTCAAGGTATTAGATGGTATTATAATTAAAAAATATAAAAATGAAAAAGGTGATTAAGAAGTTGAAATTTGGAGTCCTGCTGGCAGGGTTTATTTTTTTCTCTTCATACGGAAGCAATGCCACTGTTGTATCGCCAGCCGGGATCAATATGGTTTTTCAAACAATTCCCTCGGTAGCCAAAGCTGCTGTGAAATACGCAGAGAATAAACTGGTCAAATATTGGGGAAATTCTTCTCAGGCAAAAAATGAAAACAGATTATCGGGTAAGAAAAATGATAAAACGATTTCTACTTTCAAAGCTATGCCGATTACAATTGGGAATGCCGGAGTGGCTCGTCTGGTTTCGTCAAATGACAATTAAATGAAAAATTACGAATTGCAGGAGCAGCTTAGAAAAAATACTTAAAAAAACTTATAAATGAAAACATCATGAACCTCGAAAACACAAAAGCTCAAATGAGGAAAGGAATTCTGGAGTATTGCATACTACTTAACCTTTCCAAAAAACCATCTTACGCTTCGGATATCATTGCCGAATTAAAAACAGCACAGATGATAGTGGTTGAAGGAACTTTATATCCCTTGTTGACCAGATTAAAAAACGATGCTTACCTTAGCTATCGCTGGGAAGAGTCGGTACAGGGACCTCCACGGAAATATTATGAACTCACGGAGACCGGAAAGCTGTTTCTCGAAGAATTGGATTCAGCCTGGAGCGAACTGGTAGAAGCAATAAATCAATTAAAAAATAATAATCTTTAGAAAATCAAATCACCATGAAAATAACATTCAGAATTAACATTAGTGGCACAGTTTCTCACATCGGTGATGATGCTTATGAAAGACTAAACAACTATATCTTCCAGATTAACAAACATTTTGGCAACGATGCCGACGCGAAGGAAATAGTTCAGGATATTGAGGCACGAATTTCTGAGCTCTTTCAGGAAAGAGTGAAGGACGGGAATGAAGTGATTACCATTGGGCAGGTGGAAGATATAATACGGATTATGGGTATGCCGGAAGCCTTTTCAGATTCCAACGAAGAGGAGCCTAAAGTTAAGATCCCAAGTGCAAAGCGTAAAAAGCTCTACCGCGATCCCGACGACAGGGTTCTTGGAGGTGTTTGCAGCGGATTGGGAGCCTATCTGAATTTCGATCCAATAATCATAAGGCTTATATTTGTCTTGCTGGTATTTTTGGGTCTTGGCTCAAGTTTGATTATCTACCTGATATTATGGATTGTTGTACCTAAAGCTGCCAATACGGCACAACGGCTCGAGATGAAAGGCGAGGAAGTAAATATCAATAATATTTCCAAAAATATTCGGGAAGAGATTCAGGATGTAAAAGAAAATTACGAAAAATTCAAAACCAACAAATCGTATATGAGGGATCGTTTAGATGGGATTGGGAACGTGCTGCTCTCTGTTATCAAAGCGATATTGAAAATTTTTGTGGTATTCTTCGGCATTGCCTTGGTAGCTATAGGAATTCTTTCGATCATAGTTTTGATCACGTCAATTTTTATAACCAACGAATTTATGGGAATTTCCCCGTTTGGCGATGGATTTCCGCATTACCTCGACTTGTTTGTAAGCAGTTCCGTCCTCTTCTGGTTCTGGATCGGAATTGGATTAACAGTGGGAATACCATTAATCATGCTCGCTTATTTAGGAACAAAGCTTATTTTCAGGTTTAAATCAAGTAATGGTGTAGTAGGCTTAACCTCTTTAGGACTCTGGGTTATCGGCATTCTCGTGCTTATTTTTACACTGGTAAGCGGATTCGGCGATTTCAAAAGCGTTTCTACGAGCACAAAGCAGGAGCCACTTACAACAAAATCTGATACGCTCTACCTAAAGCTTGGAGCAGATGAATTTAGCAATCTGGTGGATGAGAATATTAATTTTGACGGCTTACTTGATGGCATACGGATTGCCTCACTTAATGGCAAACAATTTCTGCTGAATGAACCAACGCTTGACATTGTAAAAAGTGAGACGAACGACTTCAGCATGACCATTAAATCGAAAGCAAGGGGTCGCGACCTCGACAAAGCACAGAGCAATTCCCGAGAGATCAATTATAAATTCATCCAGCAGGATTCACTGGTCACTTTCCAGCCTTGGTTTATGCTTCCTGAAAAATCGGCTTGGCGCAAGCAGGAAGTTGAAATCATACTAAGAGTACCTGAGAACAAAACCATTTATCTAAGCAATGAAGTAGTGAAAATTATCCATGACATCAAAAACACCTCGGATATGTGGGATGGAGATATGGGAGGGAAATACTGGACGATGAAATCGGAAGTATTAGAGCTTACTCAAAAAAAGCCGGCACCTGCGATAACCTCTAAAAAAGTTAAAAAATGAAGGCTACCTATAAATTAGCAGCTGTGATTGTAATCCTTTTCACAACCTTTACCGGATTCGCACAGAGCAGATCATATCGTATCTTTGATGAATTTGCTCATAAGGATGGCTTTATTAACCTGGCTTTTTCGAAAGCAATGATCGATGCGGTCGATCTTAACATTGATGAGGAGAATAAAAAAATCACAGGTGATCTGATGGAGATCAGAATTTTGATTTCCAATAGCGAAAAAAACAAAATTGAAGGATCGTTGTACAAAATTATCTCCGGAAAGTTTCAAAAAATGGACTACAAAAAAGTAGAACCCAAAAATGGGACAGAAGATGACAACATTGAATTCTGGATTGACGGAGATTCAAAGAAAGTCAAAGAGTGCCATGTCATTGTAATGAACAGCAAAGATCATCAATTTAGTTGTCTGGTATCTTTTTACGGAAACTTTAAGGTGGAGGATCTAAATAGCTTCGAGAAATTTAGTCGCAAACAGGCTAACAAAGAATAGCGTTTTGACAACGAACAGTTAATTGAATGATATTCTGTAATCAGAAAAATCTGTGGGGCTCATTTAAAATCGGAAAACGAACAATCAAATAACAGTGTCAACGAAACCGGGTTAGTATAATACTGATCCGGTTTCTTATTTCCGGACCCGGTCCATTTCCCGTTCGGCATCTTTTGATTTCAGGCTCTGACGTTTATCGTAATTAGCCTTCCCCCTCGAGAGTGCAATTTCTATTTTT
>CAYHDA010000175.1:0-8987 GCA_964355145.1 uncultured Mariniphaga sp. | reverse complement strand
ATGACTGTCAGCGATGTGCAGGAAGTCTTGCAGGTCGCAGTTGGCGGAATGGCGCTGAGCAATACTGTCGAAGGTCGTGAACGTTTCCCGATTCGTGTCCGTTATGCCCGTGAATTGCGCGATAACCCGGATGATATCAAACGCATTCTTATCCCATCTGCAAATGGTGTTCAGGTTCCATTGGGTGAAATCGCAGATATTGATTACTCCCGCGGTGCACAAATGATCAGGAGTGAAAACACTTTTCTCAATGGATATGTCATTTTCGACAAGAACGAGGGTAAAGCAGAAGTGGATGTTGTGAATGAAGCAAGCAAAATTCTGCAACAGAAATTGAACTCCGGAGCACTCGTATTGGCTCCTGGTATAACCTATAAGTTTGCAGGCAATTACGAACATCAAATTCGGGCTGCAAAAAGATTGGCGATCGTTATTCCAATAAGTCTGCTGCTGATATTGTTATTGCTCTTTTTCCAGTTCAGAACAGTGACCGCCTCGTTTATCCATTTTTCAGGTGTCTTTGTTGCCTTTGCCGGAGGTTTTATTATGCTTTGGTTATATGGCCAGGACTGGTTTATGAATTTTTCGGTTGCCGGAATAAATCTCCGGGATATGTTCCAGATTCATCCAGTCAATCTTAGCGTTGCAGTATGGGTAGGTTTCATTGCCTTGTTCGGTATTGCTACGAACGATGGGGTGATTATGGGAACTTATATTCATCAGGTTTTTGAAGCCCGGAATCCTTCAACAGTTCACGAAGTTCGTGAGGCTGTGATATCAGCCGGATTAAAACGTGTCAGACCTGCAATGATGACCACTGCTGTTGCCATTATCGCTTTACTTCCTGTTTTGTCCTCTAACGGAAAAGGTTCCGATATAATGATTCCAATGGCAATACCAATGTTCGGCGGCATGATAATTCAGGTAATGACGGTATTTGTTGTTCCCTTGTTTCAGGCAATGTGGAGGGAGAACGCAGTAAAAAAAATTACAAATTCGACACAAGATGAAAACATATAAGTCAAATACCCTAAAGGGGTTGAATTTGATAACCATTACTGGTTCAGCCCTTTCAGGGTTGATTCGCTTGCTTGCTTTATTTGATGGGTTTTACCCATGGTTATTCAAATTCAGTCCCTTCAGGACTTTAAGACAAATACAATATACCGGAATCGTATTCTTTTTGTTTCTGGTCGGAACGGTTCATGCGCAGGATTCGCTATCTGTTTACCTCGAAATTTCTGCAAAAAACAATCCTTCTGTTTTACAGAAATTTGCGGAATATCAGGCGGCACTTCAAAAAGCCGCGCAGGCAGGAAGTTTACCCGATCCGGAGTTAAATGCGGGCGTATTTCTAAGTCCAATGGAACTTTTAGGTGGAAATCAGATTGCTGATATCCGCCTGATGCAAATGTTTCCCTGGTTCGGTGTGCTAAAAAATGCCAGAGATGAAATGAGCCTCATGGCAAATGCAAAATATGAATTGTTCCGCGATGCCAAATTACAGGTATTTTATGCTGTACAGCGAACCTGGTACGAGATGAATAAGGTTAAGCAGAATATTCGCATTTCTGAGAAAAATATTGAACTCCTTCGGTCAATTGAAAGACTGGCGATAGTCAGATTCAAAGCTGCTCCCACAGGAAACGGAGCAGCACCTTCGGGCAGAATAATTTCTTCCCCTTCATCTCAGGGAACTTCCTCCGGATCACCCGGCATGCAGTCCATGAATGGAAATCCGGGACTTTCTTCAGGAAACGCCACTGCATCATCACCTATGCCAGGAAATCCAATGAGTTCATCTGCCGGAAATTCAGGTCTTTCGGATATATACCGGATTCAGATAGAAACGGGTGATCTGCAAAACAATATTGATCTGCTAAAAAGCCGGGTCAATACCATTACAGCTCAGTTCAACAGTTATCTGAACAGGCCTCCAGATACAAAAGTTGTATTGCCGGATACCTTGGTAGTCAGCGATATGCAGTCATTGATGCTGAGTTTGTCCGACAGTATCCTAGGGGAGAATCCAATGCTTGGCATGCTTAAGTTTGAGCAGAAGTCACTCGAAGTGCGAAAACAAATGGTTAAAAAAATGAGCTATCCGATGATTGGTGTAGGAATGAATTATTCCCTTATCAATAAAAGTGAAATGTCAACATCTGTCATGAATGGAAAAGATATGATCATGCCAATGCTAACAGTTACTTTGCCGGTTTACAGGAAGAAATACAAAGCCATGCAAACCGAAGCCGACTTCCTGAAATCTGCGAATGCTCAAAGTTATAAGGCTGCGGTTAATGCGCTTCAAACCGAATATTATCAGGCGATTGATTTATTTCAAGATGCTCAAAGAAGAATTAAACTCTATTCTGATCAGTATCACCTGGCTTCCAAAACACTCGATATAATGTTCAAAAGTTTCGCATCCTCAGGTTCCGGACTTACAGATATTTTGCGTGTCAGACAGCAAACACTTGATTACGAATACAGGCAAACAGAGGCAACAGCTGATTACAATACGGCAATTGCGTGGCTGAAAAAATTGAATTGCACAGAATTAAATTGACACATCATGAAACAACAAAGTATATTTTTAATTGGGGCTTTGATTACCGGGATTTTTATTGGATGGTTATTTTTCCATTCGTCCGGAATTAAAGAGGAAACGCACAACCATTCAACAGAAGGGGAGAAGGCAACCATCTGGACATGTGCCATGCATCCGCAGATAAAAATGCCTGAACCCGGTAAACGTCCACTATGTGCCATGCAATTAGTCCCGATTAATCAAAGCGGGATAACAATCGATCCGGATGCGATTCTTATGACGAAGGAGGCTGTTCAGTTAGCCAATGTGCTAACATCTGCTGTTTCGAAACAAAGTGTTGTTAAAGAATTGCGCCTTTATGGCAAAGTACAAACCGATGAACGGCTTCTGCAAAGTCAGGTCTCTCATCTTCCCGGGCGCATAGAGAAATTGCTGATAAACTTTACCGGCGAGGTAGTCCGGAAAGGTCAGACTTTAGCAGTTATCTATTCTCCTGATCTCATCACTGCTCAGCAGGAATTACTTGAAACTGTGACAACAAAGCAGTCGCAGCCGGTTCTTTACGAAGCGGCAAAAGATAAACTTCGTCAATGGAAACTTACAGAGCAACAGATCGCATTCATCGAAAATTCAGGCAAAGTAAAAACTGAGTTTGAAGTTTTTGCCAATACATCTGGAATTGTATCTGCCAGACGCGTTAATGCCGGTGATTATATTTCGCCGGGAACTGTACTGTTTGATATTGCCGATCTTTCACAGGTATGGATTATGTTCGATGCTTACGAAAGCGACCTTCCTTACCTTTCAAAGGGACAGGAAATTAAATTTTCTATTCAGGCTTTACCTGGAGCCAGTTATTCAGGCAGGATCGCATTTATTGATCCGGTACTTGATCCCAATACCAGAATTGCAAGGGTGCGGATTGAAATTGATAACAAGGGAGGCAAATTCAAACCCGAAATGTTTGCAACCGGTGTTGTGAAAGCCGATCTTGCTGAATATAAAAATAATCTGATCATTCCTCGTTCAGCTGTTTTATGGACAGGAAAACGCTCAATAGTTTATGTGAAGCAAATAAAAACATCAGAGCCGGTATTTAAATTGCGTGAAGTAGAACTGGGACCTCTGCTGGGTGTAAGTTACGTAGTTATGAGTGGATTATCGGAAGGAGAAGAGATCGTTACTGAAGGAGCATTTAGCGTTGACGCCTCTGCTCAGCTCGAAGGAAAACCCAGCATGATGAATCAAGAGACCCGGAACCCATCAGAGGATGTTGACGCGATGAAGAAGATGGGAGAAAATCCTTTAGAAAAATCTTCTGTCCGGTTGCAATTCAAAGTGGCGGGTAATTGTGAAATGTGTAAAGAACGCATTGAAACTGCTGCTAAATCGGTTTCAGGTGTTATTTCAGCAAAGTGGAGTGCCGGTGATAAAATTTTAATTACACAATATGATGCTTTGACAGCCAATCCGGAGGCTATTCAAAAGGCAGTTGCTGAATCCGGCCACGACACCGAGAATTTTAAAGCTCCTGGAGAAGTTTACAATCAGCTTCCGGAATGCTGTTTGTACCGAAAATAGACCTTCAGGTTTTAAATACCGACCCTCAAGGTTTCCAAAACCTTGAGGGTCTTGGTGAAAGTTTCTAAAATTAGATCTTTCGGGTTTTAAAATAGACCCTCAAGGTAGACCCTCAAGGTTTCCAAAACCTTGAGGGTCTTGGTGAAAATTTCTAAAATTAGACCTTCAAGGTTTCCAAAACCTTGAAGGTCTAGGTGAAGGTTTTCAGTATTTAAATGATTTTATTTCTATATTTGTCAGGTTTTAACCAAAAAATGATTTTAACTTGTGAATAAAACATTTAAAAATATTGCGGTTTTTTCATTGTGGCTGGCTGGTATGGTTATTATGGGACATCTGCTAATTCCCCATGATCATCATTCAGAGTCTTCCGTTTTAAGCAAAGAAGAGGCTTGTCATGCAGGCAATACGGGACACCCAGCGAATTCTCCGGGTTTTCCAATCCACTGTCATGCACTAAATAATCTGACTTTTGAAAAAACTTCCCCATATTTTGCAGTTTATAACTACTTTCCAACTTATATTCTGTCAATCAGTAATTTTTCAGACTTCAGTCTCGCGACTTCGGCTTCTTGTAATACACGAGTGAAAGATTTCCAAAAACCTTTCAAAGAGTCCGATTTTCTGCAATTATCTCCTTTTAGGGCTCCTCCTTCATTATCATAAGCTACCTGGCTTATTTTATTTGTGATTGGTATACTAAGTAATTATCAATTAATAATGATCAATTAATGATGGTCTTTATTGTTGATTGTCAGTATGTTATCAAGACGGAATTGCGATAATTAATTATTCTGATTCCTTATTGTTACATCCCTTTATTTTTAGCCTTGAAAATCGCAGGTAGCCAATGCCTTTCACGTTCAGATTTGCAATCAACAACTTTCTATAAATAGTATTATGATAGAACGTATCATCTATTTTTCAATAAAAAATAAATTTATTGTCGGGTTATTTATAATAACACTGATTGCCTGGGGCACCTATTCAATAACGAAGTTGCCGATTGATGCAATTCCCGATATTACCAACAATCAGGTGCAGATTATTTCATTGGCCCCGTCATTGGCCACCCAGGAGATTGAAAGCTTTATTACAGCGCCCATCGAAGTGGCGGTGGCTAATATTCCCGATATTATTGAGCTCAGGTCTATTTCACGTTTGGGGTTGTCAGTGGTTACTGTGGTTTTTAAAGATGATGTTGATCTTTACTGGGCGCGGCAACAATTAAATGAAAGACTTAAAGAGGCGGAAGATGCGATTCCTGCCGGATTGGCCAAAATAGAGCTTGCGCCTATTTCTTCGGGTTTGGGTGAGATTTATCAGTACCGTTTTGCAGTAGATAAAGGTTTGGAAAAGAAGTATTCTCCAATGGAACTTCGCACCCTTCAGGATTGGGTGGTCCGGCGCGAAATGCTCGGAACTTCCGGCGTTGCTGATATTAATAGTTACGGAGGGTTCGTAAAACAATACGAAATTGCAGTAAATCCTGAGAGACTCAGAGGTATGAACCTCACGCTTAACGATATTTTTCAGGCTCTTGAACGTAACAATGAGAATACCGGAAGCGCTTACTTTGACAAAAAGCCTACCGCCTATTTTATACGGGGTATTGGGAGGGTGAAAACACTGGAGGATGTTGAGAAGATAGCGGTTAAATCAAATATTTCAGGTATTCCTGTATTAATCAGGGATATAGCCACCGTTCAGTATGGAAATGCAACCCGTTACGGGGCCTTGGTTGTCGATACTGCCGAAGCTGTTGGAGGTGTTGTAATGATGCTCAAAGGTGCAAATGCGCATGAAGTGATAGACAACGTAAATGTGCGCATCGCTTCTATTCAGGCATCCTTACCTAAAGGAGTTAAGATTGAGCCATTTCTGAACCGTTCTGATCTGGTCGGACGTGCAATTGGTACCGTTTCAAAGAACCTGATAGAAGGTGCGTTAATTGTTATTTTCATGCTCGTTTTGTTATTGGGTAATTTACGTGCAGGACTTGTAGTAGCTTCTGTAATTCCATTATCAATGCTTTTTGCAATTTCCCTGATGAATATATTTGGGGTATCAGGAAATCTGATGAGTCTTGGGGCAATTGATTTTGGCCTTATTGTCGATGGTGCAGTGATTATTGTTGAGAGTGTAGTGTGCCGGATTATGATGAGTAAACATCATTATCCCGGAATTGCGAAGCTGAGTCAGGAACAGATGGACGAAAATGTATATGATTCCGCCAAAAAGATGATGAGCTCTGCCACTTTTGGTCAAATCGTTATTCTGATTGTTTATCTGCCGATAATGGCGCTGGTTGGTATTGAAGGAAAAATGTTTAGGCCTATGGCACAAGTAGTTACATTTGCATTATTGGGTGCTGCAATTCTTTCCCTAACATATGTTCCAATGGCATCGGCCTTATTTCTCAGCAAAAAAACCACTCATCGTCATAATTTTTCGGACAGCCTCATGGAGTGGTTTCATAAAATATTTAATCCGGTAATTGCTTTTGGACTCAGGCGCAAGTTATTGGTTTGTGTTTCATCTGTTTTACTGTTTCTGTTCAGTTTAGTTGTATTTACACGTTTGGGGGGAGAGTTTATTCCTCAGCTCGAAGAAGGGGACCTCGCTGCCGGCGTGATCACCTTGCAGGGAGGGTCACTTACAAATACCGTTGAGATGGTTCAAAAAGCCAATAAGATATTGCTGGAAAATTTTCCTGAAATAAAACATGCCATATGCAAAATCGGATCAAGTGAAATCCCAACCGACCCAACTCCAATGGAAACTGGCGATTATGTGATTACACTCAAAGATAAAAGCGAGTGGACTTCCGCCTCAACCAGGGAAGAGCTGGTAGCAAAAATGGAAGAAAAGCTTTTGGTACTGGCAGGTGTAAAATTTGAATTTCAACAGCCAATTCAAATGCGTTTTAATGAACTGCTTTCAGGTTCCAAACAGGATATAGCGATTAAAATATTTGGTGACGATCTGAATATTCTGGCAGAAAAGGCCTCCGATATAGAGAAAATCATTCAGCGTATCGAAGGAGTAGCATCTATAAATGTGGAGAAAGTCACTGGACTGGCACAGGTACAAGTCGAATATGACCGTGACAGGCTTGCTCAATACGGACTTTCTGTTGAAGAGGTCAACCGTGTCCTCCGGACGGCTTTTGCAGGCAGTAAGGCAGGAGTCGTTTTTGATGAAGAAAAGCGATTCTCACTTGTAGTCCGTTTAGATAAAGATTACCGGCAAAGCCTCGAAGATGTTAAGAATCTTTCTGTAGTTCTTCCAAATGGCAGACAAATACCTCTGGATATGGTTGCCGGTATTCAGATAAAATCAGGTCCGGCGCAGGTTTCCCGTGAGAATACCAGACGACGAATTACCGTGGGATTTAATGTCCGTAATCTTGATGTTCAAAGCGTTATAACCGAAGTGAAAAAACAAGTTGAGCAAAAAATTAAGCTTCCAACCGGCTATTTTGTTTCGTACGGAGGACAGTTTCAGAATCTTGAAGCTGCCAAGGCACGGCTGGCTATTGCCGTTCCTGTGGCTCTGCTGCTTATTTTTGTATTGTTGTTTTTTACTTTTCAATCGGTCAGTCAAACATTACTCATATTTACTGCAGTGCCAATGTCGGCTATTGGCGGTGTTTTTGCTTTATGGCTGCGCGATATGAATTACTCTATTTCTGCAGGCGTTGGTTTTATTGCCTTGTTCGGTGTGGCAGTACTCAATGGCATTGTACTGATTGCTGAGTTCAACAGGCTCGAAAAAGATGGCATCACAGATATTACCGAGCGTGTATTGAAAGGGTTGCACACAAGGTTGCGTCCGGTAATTATGACTGCAGCTGTGGCTTCTCTCGGTTTCCTTCCAATGGCTCTGTCAAACTCGGCGGGAGCTGAAGTTCAAAAACCCCTTGCCACAGTGGTCATCGGTGGACTAATTTCGGCAACATTACTAACTTTAGTTATTCTGCCGGTATTTTATGTCCTGTTGTCTTCCCGGAAATTTAAGTTTTCTTTTAAACCTAAGGCGATGAAAACAACATCAATAATCGTACTGTTACTGCTTGGGTCTTCGTTTTTCAGGAATACAATGGCCCAACAAACAAAGGTTGTTAACCTGAATGAGGCAATTCAAATGGCATTGGATAGTAACCTGTCAGTGCGATCATCCAAATATTCACTCGAAATTCAGGAAACCCTGAAGGGAGCCTCATGGGATATTCCTAAAACAAGTATTGACGGACAATACGGACAATTTAACTCCAGCTCAAAAGATCATAGTTTTACAATATCACAGTCTTTTGCTTTTCCGGCAGTCTATGCCAACCAGAATAATTTAGCCAAGGCCAATGTGAAGAGTTCTGAATGGCAGCTCAAAGTTTCGCAACTCGAAATCGCCACACAGGTTAAGCAGGTTTATTGGCAACTGGTTTTTTTACATTCCAAACAAAAATTACTTCGCTATCAGGATAGTTTGTATTCAGGCTTTCGGCGGGCTGCAGAGCTAAAGGCTAAAATTGGCGAAACCAACCGTCTGGAAATGATTAATGCCCGTTCACAAAGCCTGGAAGTTAAAAATCAATTGCGGCAATCGACAGCAGATCTGGATATTTATAATCATAAGTTAAGAACGCTTTTAAACACTGATTTAATAATAAATTCCTTTGATACCGTTCTGCACCGAATCGATTTTTCACCTGTTGCAGATAATCCGGCGTTGAACGAAAATCCTTCGGTGGGATATGCGCTTCAACAAATCGAAGTAGCCCGCTTCGAAAAATATTTGGAGCGCAGCCGTTTGATGCCTGATTTCAATGTTGGATATTTTAGTCAGACTATGCTAG
>CAYHDA010000174.1:0-9044 GCA_964355145.1 uncultured Mariniphaga sp. | reverse complement strand
GCCTTGTAATTCATCTCTTAATATTGTCTTTCTCCAAAGGTGTTAACCTTTATGTCAATGTTTCCCATCGGCTCTCCGTTACTGCTCCAGTTGATTGAACCACCTCTAAAACTGTCCAGTCCTAAATATTTGTGATTTTTCAGAAAAGAGATTGTGACCGTTTTTAATCCGTCATAGATAATTGCCATACTATTTTATTCTACTTTTAGTATCACTTTTTCAATATTCATTAATGCGACATTGAAAATTACTTTGAATTGACCTAAATCTTTAGAGAACTTTTACCACGGCTCCCCCGCACTCATTGAGACGCTCTCTATCTTTGGAAATATAAAGGGCATGAGCTTACAAATAACATTGAGACGCTCTTTTGGGTCTAATCCTTCCAATGTTTCCGGTAGTCGCTCTATCTCTTTCAACATGATTGATTTTAGTCGCTCCCTAAGATTTGATGTTAAAATCTGTTCTGCTGTTGGTGTCTTCATCGTGGTAATTATTAACTACAAATTTAGTTCTTTTAAATTCCTTCTGTCTCATTCTGAGCTCCCTGAGGTCTGCCATTCGCATTCCCTGACTCTCCTTTTTTAAACATGGCATTGTATTTTAGTTGATATTAACAATAGTTACACAAATGCAATCATGTTCTAAGCGGTGGCCAACCTCTTTTATCCCGTGATTTCACACTACCTTAGTGAAATTATGCGAGTGCGGAATGTCGGGGATATCTTGGTTTCAAGTTCACCATATTTTCAGTACTATATTTTCATCTGCAAATTGTTTCATACTTTTTACTGACATCACACTTTTACCGTATATATTCTGATGCAACAAAAAAACAGGCGTATCAATAAGATTATCATTTATTTATAGATACACTATGCAACAAATACGCAACAAAATGTTTCATGTTTGTTTCCTAAAATGTTTCATGATTATTTATTAATATATTGATAGTCATATATATATATACTATAAATTGTTTCATAAATTGTTGTATTAAAAACAATACGGTTAACCGTCTAAAAGTCGCGTAATGGTCGATCTGTCCACGTTGCACATTTCTGCTATTATTGTTCTTTTTGTGCCGTTTGTTTCAAGTATCATTAACTCATTTTTATATTTAGAGAGGCTATTTTTTCTTTGTCCGTGTGTTTGGATATTAAGGGGGAGTTGAATATCTGATAAAGATTGTAGTCTTAAAAATGTAAATCCATAGCCTATTTTTTCATGTTCGCCTCTTGTAAATACCGGAACAGTACTGCTGTAACATTCCGCACGCTTAGTTTTGGTATGGCATAAGAAAAATTCACCATCTTTGGTTTTATCTAAATAGCATATTTCAGTAAAGAAATTTTGAAGCATCGCGCTGCCGTAATAGCTGACAGGGGATATTGCAGTTCTTGGATCACCTTTTGTCGTGTGTCCAATTATTAAAAACCCTGCCTTTAATTTTTGTCTTATCCGTTTTAGTGCCTCAATTATTCGCGAGACATCCTCCGCTTTGAGTAAGTCAGGCAGGAGCTTGGAAATATTATCAATAATTACAAAACTTACTTTTTCAGAAATTGCCATTGCTTCAATTTTTTCTAATAATTCAAAATTAAATACTGGCTTTACTGTTTCTTTTTCGTGAATGTAGATAAGGTTTTTTAGTAATTCAGGATTCGTATTATTTATTACATCACCATGACGCTCAAATAAATCACGTTCCTCTAATTCTAAATCCACTACTAAAACCTTCATAGGCTCACAATCATTTTTCAATGCTAAACAAGCATCAAAACTACTGCCTGTAGCCATTGCATAAGCAAATTGAAAAGCGAGTAATGATTTACCGTAATTTGTCCGTGAAAATAAATAGTGATTTGTATTTTCATATAAAAACGCGCCAATTAGCTTCCGCCGTTCCGACTCTTTACTGCCATCCTCAACAACTTGTCTAAATGTCCTCTTTTTAAAATATTCTTCCGTTGTTGTCTTTATCGTGGTTTTGGGCTTTATATTCGGTGATAAGTACTCGTGTGCAAGTTCTTTAATACATCTCGCCCAATCATTTCTATATTCAAGCAAACAGATAACGCCAACATCAGTATAACCCTTATTTTCAAATGGAGATCCATTATCTGAAAAGCAAGTGAACTTGTTTAAACCATCATTGGGATCTACGTTAAACTTTGCAGAAGTGCCACTTTTAGGATCTTTCCCCGGCCTTATCCAGTTCTCCCCACGCTGTTGCCATCCATTAGATTTTAATGCCACAATTGCTCTATTATGTACCATCTCCAACCTATTTAATTCGTCACTTGGATGTTGATGTATCTGCGGTATTATAGCATTGTGTTGTTGAGGAGACACATTCTTGTTGGTAACATCATATTTTAATAATTCTTCGCTATCAATGCCCCCTGCATCATTAAAATAAGCCTCCGGATCATGACAAAGAAAACAGGCGCGAGGAATATCCTTGCATGTTTGATCCGCTTTTATCAGGTATTTGTCATCTAAGTATTTAGTAATGGCATCCAAATGTAATAGGTGATTTTGCGCTGTGCCTCCGTTGATTTTAATAAATACCTTTAATCCTATATTTGATGGTGAAATAAATATTAATACTGGCTTTAAAAAACCATCTCCTGCTATCTTGTCACGTAATTGGCTGATAAAATGATCCTCTAAGTGGTCTAAATCAATACAGATATAACCAGAATAGGTTACTAAATTATTATCTGATCTTTTGGTAAATGTGCCGGATGGTGTAATATACGGTAAATCATTCCCTTTTTTCTTAGTACCATTTCTACAACCTTCAGTAACCTGTTTTAGTGTATCCGCAATAAGATGCTGGTGTACTTTTGCCAATGGAATATCAGTATGTGGAATGGTATTTTGTATTGGACTTCTGAAGTAACTGATTAGATTTTTTGTATCTTTGTCCTGCTGGGTCAAAGATTTGCCGGTAGTGGATTCACTTTCCATTGCCGGCTTTTTTTGTGGTTTTCTCCATCGCCTTTAATATCTTCTCGGTGTCGAAGATACATTTCCTGCCTACCTGCCAATAAGGAAACCTTCCTTCATTCTTAAATTTTTGAGCAGTGACAACACTACAATGTAAAAAGTCTGCAACCTCTTGCAGTGAATACAGTTTTCTGTTTTCAGATACTACCAAATTTTGTTCGATGTAATTCATAACTAAAATTTTTAAATTGTTTAGTCAAATATCGAACTCAACTATGTATACTTCAATGGGTATACATCAACCAATTTAATATGTATCTACATGATTAATAGCTTATTAGAAATTATTTTCGTATTTTGTCAGGTATACGTATATGTATACATACATCAAACATCACTTTATTTTAGTAGTGCCATTTTGGAATTAATGAAATCAATTTTCTCATTATTGGTGGCTCTCTTTTTTAGATTTCCATAATTACTGTTATTTATGATGGGATTAATCCACTTGTTGATATTTATATCCTTTTTTTTCTGTTTTTGAATTTTACCAACTGCATAGCAAAAATAGGTCTGCATATCTTTTACAAAAACAGGTTTGCCTATCGGATTCATTCGAAACCAATTTTTAAAAGTATTAATGTCTGTGGTTTTCCAAAGGTAATTATCAAATGCTCCATGAAAAATATTGAGTAATGCTTCATCGAAAATCAACTCATTGTCTTGCTTATCATTGCTTGACTTAATAGTGTCCAAATACGCCATTAATAAAGGTGCAAGGTGTTCCATGTGTTGCGCCGTCAATAACCCACTTAATCCCCCCTCAGATCTTTGACGAACATCAATAGTATTCTTGTATGGATAAGTTACTTTACCCATTTTTTGAAGTTCAGAGATCTGTTCTCCATGGTGTCCATCGCTTTTGTCAATATCCCATTCACCGCCCGAGCCATCCGACAATATCAGTTCACCACGAAACCGATCAATAGTATTAACTTCGTGATTTATCTGATTAAATGCCATTGATAAACCATCGAAGTATTCATCAGGAAGACAATTGCCACGCTTACTTTCAAAAAAACTTTGTGGTGTCACTAAATGATCAAATGATTCATAGATAATCATTAAAAAATCTTGCTGTGTCATTTGGGTTAGTTTATAAATTTCATTGCTTCGATCTGTTGCTCCGGCTTAATTTCATAGTAACGGCTGAATGCCTTCGAATGTGCCACGTGACCACTCATACTAGCGATAATTTCATTCTTCACGTTATTGTTATACAATCCCCCAATGAAGATTCGTCTTGCCATGTGTGTGCTTGCAAGTGTATTAATAGATACTTGCTTGTCTATTAATGTTTTTTTATCCTTAATGGTTACAATACGTACTAATCCAACTTTTTCGAACACTTTTTTCAACTTGCGATTGCAACATAACACACTTAATTCCGGCAACAACCTTCCATCAGGTAAATCATATTTTGATAGAATCAACTTTGCTTTATCAGATAATGGTATACGCGCTATTTGTGTCTTGCCTTCTTTTGTCTTGGAAGCAATATATTGGATGAAGCCATCCACGATATTAGTATGCTTGAATCGTAGTAAATCGCCATATCTGCACCCGATTAAACATTGAAAAACAAATATATCACGTACAACTTCATAATGACCTTCAAGTTTTGCGTTAAAAAGTAAATCACGCTCTTGGATTGTCAAGTAAATAGGCGTACCGTACTTTTCAGCATCAAATTTGAATGAAATAAACGGATTGATATTTGTGTATTCTTTTTCGTTAGCGTGCTTAATAAAGGTCTTTAAGCAATTCAGGTAGTTAGTTATTGAATTATTTCCTAGGCCTTTTGATAGTAAGAATTTTTGAAATGCCGGCAGATCTAAATTTTGAAATGTCGTGTCGGGATTGAATGCTTTTATTTTTTTTTCAACCTGTCGTAAACTTTTCTTCCTGTTATCACTTACCGCTATATCTCTGATAAATTGATCAAACCTGCTAAAGAAGTCATGTTTATCAATGACTTTTATTTCAATACCTAATTTTCTTTTCAAGTCATTACGAAGCTGGTCAGGTGTAGGTGCTTTGTCAGCCACATCATACCCCTTAAACAGATCATCAACATATCCACTTATCTTCGTTAGTTCTGCATTAAAAACTGTTGAGGTCTTGCCATCATGGGTGATCTGGTTACGTTTTAATTTCCCAGCTTCTCCTTTCTCTGCCTTCCATTGAATTATATCACATCGTAAACCGGTATAAAAAAACATTCGTAGTTTTACAAAAGTTACTGATAGCATCAGAGGTACATTTTCAATAACGTTCTTTCTTTTCTCTGGATAAAATTTAATTGAGTATTTCATGACCAATTGTTTGTATGTAACGGACAAATATACATACAATAAACAGTTAAATCAACCAAAATGAAAAGTATTTTTTTGATATGATCTTAAATGAAAATGAAATTACTATCTTTGTTTAACTAATTGAATGGTAGATATTTTATTGACTTTATTTTATTGGTTTTATATGTGTTTTTTCTTGTTGTCTTTTACTATATAAATGGGCTAAATTATTCAGGATGGGAATTATCGAAATCGAAGGGATGGAGTTTTATGCTTACCATGGCCATTTTGCGGAAGAACAGGTTGTTGGCAATCGATTTTTCGTCGATCTCACTCTTTTCACCGATTGCGGAAAGGCTGCCGTAAGTGATGATCTGAAAGATGCATTAAATTATCAGGTTGCATATTTGATCGTTAAAGACGAGATGGCAAATTCATCGCGTCTGTTAGAGCATGTTGCCAAACGAATACTCGACCGGTTATACCGCGAATTTGAATCGCTGGAAAAGGCGAAAGTCAAAATTTCGAAAATGAATCCCCCGATGGGCGGTCAAATTGAGAAGGTAAGCGTGACGCTGGAGAAGTAATGGATCAAATATTTAAAACGGTTACCGGTAAAACAGATTTTTAATTATCTTTGCACCCACATTTACGGTCGGTTAGCCGAGTGGTTAGGCAACGGTCTGCAAAACCGTCTACGGCGGTTCGAATCCGCCACCGACCTCAATTTGGGATCCGATAGTGTTGATTATCAATGCTGTCGGATTTTTTATTGGCTGATTTGTTTCATATCTTCTCCGTAACTATTTAAAATCGTTTTTTACTTAACATAAAGTCCACCGCAACTTTCATTGAAACGGTTCTTACGTGTATTTCGTTTTGAATACATGTATTACATGATTTTTTTCATGAATATCTTGAGCACCATATCTACATTACAGATTCCCCCTCCATTTTTTTGTGCGTGAAAATTGGATATTTACGTTGTGATATAAAATTGAATCAGTCGGTGGCCCATCTTCGTGCATCCATATGCCGGGATTTGCACCTCCATGAGCTATGGTAACTGCCTGATAATCCTCAATAAATGATTTTCCATATCGGTCATTTCATATTTATCTAACTGACTATCAGTGATTCAGACAACAGAGAGTTCTTCCATAAATTCAATCTTTGAGGGCAGCTGGAGCCAGTCGGCTGAGCATTTGGCCATCCCGGTGGCATTGATCATTACCTGGTTGTCATCTCGGCTGAAAGAGACCGGGTTCTGGCAACTGTTGAAAGTGCCAAATCAATTACATCCAAACCTAATGACTGCAAAGTTCCGCACACAATTTCAGAAACAATATCTCCGGAAAGTCGTGCATCCCAACCAATTGTTTGTACAAAAAAATTTCAGTATAATTTGCCGTTTAATTTACCGGTCCATAAATAATTCCTTCTGCTTTCCAACGATTCAGAAAATAGGGTAATGATTTCTGAAAACGTCCGAAGTTTTTCTTTTCAGGAGAAGTCCAGCCACATTCAGCATAGGCAGCTAAACGAGGATATACCTTTAAATTCATGCTTTCGGTAGTTGGAATAAATTCGCCCCACATCTGGCATCCCAGACCCAATACTTTTGCTTCCATTTCTTTAGGCAGACCTTTTGGAACTGGATTGAATGAATAGGCTTTTGACAATGGAATTGACTTGTAATCATAGTCCAGATAAGTGTACTCGTGGTATGAATTTACAATATCATATCCTTTTTTGACAGTATTCAGCATTAAGGTTGAATCACCCTTCCAGAATTGAACAATTGTACCATTGGCCAGTTTCTGACTTACTTGTTTGGTATCAGCATCCGATTGATATTCGTGCAATTTATCGCCGGTGATATCATTCCACCCCATCATCCTTTTGTTTTTAGCAAGTAGCATGTTGGAGATGTTGTTGGTAAAAAAAACCTGCAATTCGGCCGGTGTTTTAAGCCTGTTTTTGGCCATGAATGATTTTACCTGAGTTGAAGAATTCCACTGATCGTAGCGAACTTCGTCTCCACCGATATGGATTACCGTGGAAGGGAAAAGAGCAATAACCTCGTCGATAACATCGTTAAAGAATCCTATTACTTTGGGATCAGTCACATTATAAATATCGTACTGAACGCCAAATTTACAGGGAACTTTAATTTGTTTGTCTGTCGTTCCCAGCCATGGATACGCTGCAATTGCGGCACTCGAATGCCCCGGCATTTCGATTTCAGGAACGATCTGGATGTGCCGGTCGGCAGCATAGTCCACAATCTCTTTAATCTCGTCCTGGGTGTAGTAACCACCATGCGGTTTACCATCATAAATATTACTGTTAAAGTGGTTAATTTCAGTTGAATCACGAGTTGAACCAACTTCTGTGAGTTTTGGATATTTCTTGATTTCGATGCGCCAGCCTTGATCTTCGGTTAAGTGCCACTGGAAAACATTCATCTTCAGCAGTGACATTTCGTCGAGCAATTGTTTCACCACTTGCTTCCCTTTAAAATGACGTCCTTCATCGAGCATAAATGAGCGCCATGAAAAAGAAGGAAAATCTTTAATAATACCCTGTTGAACGGCAAATTTGCCTTCTTTATTTTGTATGATCTGGCGTAAAGATTGTATCCCATTGAAGATTCCCGCATTAGAGTCTGAAGTAATGGCAATTTTTCTTTTACTTACTTCGAGTTTGTATCCACCAGACTTCACCGTTTTTACTTCATGATTTAGAAGCAATAAAACATCAGCATCATTTTGGTTTTCGACAGTCTGAACCTTAAGCCCAAAATCAGCAAATAAATATTCTTTCATTAATTCCGCTTCTTTGGCAAGCTCCTTCGAGAAGGCTATTTTTACAGTTTCAGTCAAGGAAAGCTGTCCGGATGAATAGGCAATTGATTGTGGCTCCGGAATAATCTGATAATCAACTATTGGAGTTTGCTTACAACCGAACAAAAGACTGGGTACTAATATCAAAAAAAGAAATTGTAATTTAAGGAGTCGTATCATAAAATTTACTTTTCTTGTAAGATTAACAGCCAGCCTTGCTTACTCTTTACCGGAATCAGGTCGTTTACACTAAACGTGTTGTCCTCCTGAAAATCCTTCACCTCCGGTGCTTTCAGAATAATATTTTCAGGATTTAAGCCCAATGATTTCCAGTTGACCATGAGCTTGATATCTTGATCTTTATCATCAAAATTACCGATAGAAAGGAGCGTCTGCTTAGCTTTCACATAAAGCGTTGCTTTTACATTCGGATGGTTGGTTTGTACCGGACATTCTTTATCCCAATAGCCTATCATTTTCGCATCGGTAATGCCGAATGTTTTCCAAAGGTTCCAAACCGGGCGTGGCGAAAATTCTCCATAAGAATCGCGGGCGGTTTCACCATAAAGCATGCCCAAAAAGCGGTTACCTCCGTCCTGTAGCATTTCAGCCATTTGACCAAAAGGGATTCCGGAAGCGGTAACAAACCACTCGTCAGGTGTCATTTTGTTATATCTAAAGCTTTCGCCAAACCACAGCCGGTCTACAAAAGGGAAGAATCCGGTATATTGGTTGGCCGGTCCTGCCGAATACCCAGTATTGGAGTGCAAATCAATTAAAGCCCCCGGCCGGTATTGCTCCATGATGTTGCGCATACGCTTCATTACCGGTCTGTCGAAAGAGACATCGTCCATATAGATGCCATCAATCTTATAATTTTCGAGCA
>CAYHDA010000173.1:0-9168 GCA_964355145.1 uncultured Mariniphaga sp. | reverse complement strand
ATTGTAAAGCAGATTTCCCGTTTTGAAATCGACACAAATGGCAAACATTTTCTTCCCGTCTGTTGTTGCAGTTGTTACCCAAATCTGATCCCCATAAACAACGGGCGAAGACCATCCTTTGCCTTCTATCCGGGTTTTCCAGATAACATTTGTCGAATCATCCCACTCAACTGGAAGATTTTTCTCCTCCGAAATGCCATTCAGAAGAGTTCCTCTGAACTGAGTCCAATAATTCTCCTGAGACATTGCATTGACAAATCCAAAGAGAAGAATCAGCAATCCAAAAGATTTTGATTTATTGCAAAACAGGCTATAAATTGACATGAGTGCTGGTTTATTATGTTTAATTAAATATTCATTTAATACGTGTTTAAACTATTATTTTATGATGTTAAAGTAGCCAAAGACAACTCGCGAAGCGATCTGTATTTTTTTATAATTCTGGAAACAAGGCCTTTATATGCCTGACTACCAAATCCACAATCTGTTTCAAGTACACTCTTTACATCTGTTTCAAGTCGTTTAATAAATTCTAGATCTTCCCAAAACATTGCTTCTGACTCGTCTTTTGCACGAAACAATAACCCAAAAGCTAATACATCTATCAATTTGTCGTAGTCACATTTATGTATCCTTGCCAGATTAATTGCGCCAACTACCCGATCATTTTCACTGAGTTTTCGTTTTAAATCAGAGCCAATTCTAAAAACGGTATCTCCTAAGGCCTTGTTCCTGAACCGGCAGATCAGTTCTTCTATGTGTTCATTTAAATCCTGAAATGTAAATATGCCAGGGTATTCAGCAGTTAGGGCAAGTGCGGACTGGCACATGGCTTCCTGTACAAAAGAACATATTTCTGGATCATCCAAGACTTCATTCAAATATTTTCTATTCGGAAATTTGAAATAACCAAAGTAAGCTGCTGCAGCATGGCCCAGATTGTGGATGAAGGCTTTCCTATCTACCCATGCTTTTATATTTTCTTTCGGTGATAAACCAAACACATTTGGAATGGCATTCTTAAACCCGTTTTTATCCAAAATTAATGTGTTATAGGGTTCCGCAAAAACCAACAATGGATCCTTTTCCTCTTTTTCCTTAGGCATTATTGGCACCATTTTCCCAATGCTCGTTTCAATTAGCCCGACATAGGTATCCAGAGGAAACCCCTTGTCCAAAAGGATTTTTAGCCCTTCTTTCACAAGCGTACAGGCATCCCTGATATTTTCGGCTAAAATAATGTCAAGCGGGAAATGCGGGCGTTCTGTAAAACGCTTTTCAAGACCCTGGGAAATCAGCGGAAGTATTTTTGGCAACGCATTTTTACCAACGCAGGTAGCCATCAGGCTGCAATCAGCAATCGCACGAATTACTGACTCCATATCATTTGCATAAATTCCACTTACATTGGTAACTTCAAGCATTTCATCTTTTGCCGACTTAATAACTACCGTGTATTTCTTCCGATGGTTGAGTTCGTTGATTATCCTCTGATCTACATCGATAAATATTACTTTATATCCCGACCGGCTAAAAAGCTGACCGACAAACGACCTTCCTATTTTACCTGCACCAAATATGACTATCGATTTCTCGGGTGAAAGGTTATTCTTCACAATAGTCCAATTTTTCTTCCTGTTTTATGGGATTCCAGGGCAGCTGTAAACAGTTCGTGGCTCCATGATGTTTCTTCCGGAGTTACGTTTCTGAATGGATGCAAGGATCCCTTGCCGGAAAGCTCTTGAATGAATGAGCCGATCATCTGCTGAAAAGCATCAGAAAAACCAAATTCAAATATAACCCCGGTAATGCTTGGAATTGCGGATTGTGAACCGATATCCATGCGGGTCCAGCCTTGCTCTTTTCCTCTTGCTGTTAGAAAATCGAACGCTTTGGGATTGTGCGTGGAAAACTTAACAGAACCTTCCGTTCCATACACTTCAATGAACCAGTTATTGGTTGCCCCGGGAGCCATCCGCTTGGTTTCTACTACCATTGAAAATTCTTCTCCGTTTTCAGGATCTTTCACTTTGCATGTTAGCACAGCATTATCCCAGGTTTCGCAGGGAACCAAAGATCCTTTGCTATCAGGACGGGTCTTTGCCACATTTTGAAGGTCAGCATATACACTCGTTGGCTTCCAGCCCATGCGAAAAGGAATGTGCAGGGTATGCATCCCTAAATCCCCCATGCAACCATATTCTCCGTTTATCGCGACCATCCGTTTCCAATTGATTGGTTTTGAAAGATCCATATCACTTGAATGATGGAAACCGGTTTTTACCTCAATGATTTTGCCATAGTTACCACCTTTCAGCCATTTTATCAATTTCTGGCACGCCGGGAAATAGGGAAATTCTGAACTGCAGCAAACAACAATCTCGGGATTTGCCTTGATAGCTTTCAAAATATTTTCATTTGCTTTTTTATCAATACCAAAAGGTTTTTCACCCAATAGATGCTTCTTAGCATTGATGATGTCAATATATATTTGTTCGTGAAGATTGTGTGGAACTGCGCAATAGATAGCATCGATCTCATTCGAAGCAATTAGCAATTTATAATCATCTGTTTTGATAGCTAGTCCAGGGAAATTATCAACATACCAGTTCCAGGCATCCATGTTTTTATCGCAGATTCCCGCTAGTACCGGTATACTTCCGTTGTCTAGTAAATGGCACCAACGGGCGAGGGAGCTTGCAAACTCCCTGCCCATTAGCCCAAGCCCTATTATTCCAATCCTAATTTTCTTTCTTTTCATGGTTATCTGTATCCAAACTCCTTTTCTACCTCTGTAATCGCATCTTCAATCATATCCATACCCATGGCCGCAAATTTCTCGTCCATAATCAACGGAGGCGACATACGTAGGATATGCCCTGCCGGTATCCAGGCCAAACCTTTTCTGAATGCTTTCTGGTAAACGAGTTTTCCAGCTTCATCAAACGGTTCTTTGGTCATTTTATCTTTCACCAGCTCAATTCCTAATAAGAAACCCTTGCCTTTAACATCACCGATAATTGGGTGTTGCTCTTTCATTTCCAGCATGCGTTTCATGAAAAAAGCACCAACCGTGCGCACATTTTGCAGGATATCTTCTTCCTCGATCACTTCGATGGAAGCCAAGGCTGCAGCACAAGCCATTGGATTACCTCCATAACTGGATGACGCCGAGATTTTTTCAAGTGCATCTCCGTTTTCCTCACTCACTACCATTGCTGTCACAGGAAAACCGTTACCAAAAGATTTTCCAAATGTCACAATATCAGGTACAACACCCCAATGGTTTAATGTTAGCCATTCGCCTGTGCGACCCATTCCGGCAAGGACTTCATCGTCATATAGTAGGATTTTGTATTTATCGCAAAGCTTCTTTAGTTTCGGAAAGAAATCTTCAGGAGGGAAAATACTTCCAGCCCAACCTTGCGCAGGTTCCAGGACAAAGGCAGCTACGTTACCTACAGTAGCCTCCAGTATAAATGTCTCGTAAAAACGGATGTAGGCATCGGTATCAATTGTGCCGTCTGTTTTAGTCCAGAGTGGGCGGTACGGATCAGGGCGGGGAACCATATAAAACCCGGCTGCCCGGGTAGGTCCATAGCTATGGGTTTCGCCCCTGTACATTTGGGCACAACTTACTGCCCCCATTGTTTTACCATGGAAATCTCGGTAAGCTGAAATAAATTCATGTTTACTGGATATTGCCCTTGCAGCTCGGATCGCCGCTTCAACTGCAGCCGTACCATCAGAATAGAGTTGGATTGCATTTAATTTCCCGGGAAGGATACCCGCCATCTTTTCCATCAGCTTTTCCTTCACAGGAGATGTGAAATCATGTGCATTCATTAGCTTTTTTGCCCAAAGGGAGATTGCTTCCGATATTTTTGGATGACAATGGCCCAGTGAGGTCACATAAATACCGGAAGAGAAATCCAGGTATTTGTTTCCATCCACATCAGTTAAGGTAATACCAAAACCTTCCTCGAAACAAACAGGGAATAATTTTACCTGTCCGCTAAGTCCCTTCATATACCGGGTGGTATTGGTGTGCATTACCCTTGATTTAGGCCCTGGAGCCTCACCTATCATTTTAGGAATTCCGGCGGCAGACTCTTTCCACCAATCTTTTGGCAAAGCCATTAAATTGCTCATAATGATTGAGTTTAATGTTTATATATTGATTATTTACATCTTTTTAAAATCTGACAATTTCATTGTATCCTAGTTCAATCTCTTCTTCCATGTCCTCCCAGTCATTGATATCTTCGTAGATATCCTTGCAATACAAGTTATTTCGGCCTGCAATAGCTGCGAGTTGTAATGCTTGTTCTGCACTCTTACCATTAAGGATGGCTGATAGAAATGCAGCAACAGCAGTATCCCCGGCTCCTGTGGCATTTTTTATTTTTTCCGGATCGGTTGGATAGGCATTGCACCAGAATTCATGGTAATTCCAAACTTCTTTAGACAGATTAACTTCTGCCTTATTGTTGATGGAGGAAATGTCTCCTGTAAGAAGGTAGATCCCGCGATGGCCTGCTTTTATGAGAAGAATTTTTACGCCTAAGTCGATTATTTTTTTGCCTATTTTACGTATTGCATTTACTGGGATCAAGTCAATAATATCTGTATCAGGCTTGGCTGAAAGTAATGTTGTATATACATCAGGCATCATGATACAAAATACTTCTTCGAGACTGGGGACGAAAATATCGGTAAAGGGCAGGATTCGCCGCATAATTTGCTGCCAATCCAGTTTGCCGGATTCACTTTGACTATCCGGAAGACTGAAATCCAGTGAAGTAATTACACCCATCTCTTTTACAGTGGAAAACATTTTAACTAACTGCTCTCCATTGTCAAGATAGAATTGTCGCAACAATGGCGGATACCCAAAATGGAATAGGTGACTTTGAGAAATTTTACCAAAATCGATAAAATCGAGATCAAATATTTTGCTGCATCCCGGTGATTCCAGAAAAATACGGTCAACACCTGGTGGAGCCAAAACAATGCCAAAGGCAGTGCCAGCCCTGTCAGTTGTTTTAATACCTTCTGAAAGGTTGTATTTCTCGAGCCAGTCCTTGGCAATTATTCCGATAAAATCATTACCTATCAATCCATTCAAAAAAACCCTTTTGTTGAATTTCTTCATGGCCATACCCGTATTGGCCACCACCCCACCCAATGTGAAACTTAATCCATCAATTTCAATTAACTTTCCCGGTTTAAAGAGATTTGGGATACTGGTAATCGATTCGTTTCTTTGAAATTCGGGAGCCATGTCCACACATAGATATCCGGCAATTACAGCATCGTATTGCTTCATCCTACAACATTTATATCCTTCAAATAGCAGAAATTGCGTAAAGCCTGCGAGTGATCTCCATAGGCAATGATGTAGTGTTGACCTGAAATTTTCTGAGCGAACTCTTCAACCGGTGAGTCCAGGAAAATTTCAAGACTAGGCAATTGGGGTGCAGGAAAATCCCATCCGGCTTCTTCCCATGATTTTATTTTTCCTTCCCCAGTACTGATATGCATCGTGTAAGTGTCCCCTGTATTTGAAAGGCGAACCATAGTCAGCCTTCCGGTTTTCATGGTGGAGATATTCAGCAGTCCTCCACTGATATTTCCAAAGGCCGCGGGTGTTACTTTCACTTTCCCCTCAACCACTTCGGCAGGAACAAAATCGGGAACACCCAGTAGTACACTCTCTTCGAAGAATTCATAAAATTCTAGGTAGGCAGCACATTGACCGGTAATATGTTTGACAATTAATTGTGTAACTGCTCCCATGGCATCATTTTCGGGAATGGTACATATCTTCATTTCATCTGAAAGCAGCATGAAGATCATCGCCGGAGGGAAACTCAATAGTTTTTTCATCCCGTCAACATCTTTCAGCGATATCGCATCAAACTTGTTTTCTAACACAATTTTCCTTACTGCCAGATAATAGCTGACCCCCTTTTTGAGGAAAGCCTCATCGGCAGGTTTCTCGAAATCCCATTCCAGTAATATTTTGTTGTAAACTTGCTGAACCTCTTTTTCATCAAGGTTTTCACTCATCCGAAGCATCTCCAGGGTTTCAAAAAATTCAACTTCGGTGCCTATGGTTCTTTTCAGCGATAAACCTTCATAAAGGGTATTGTAAAGCTTCATGTCACGGAAACCCATCATTCCTATTCTGGTTTTTTCAACAGACTTTACTGCCGAAGCCGCAAGGGCAAAATTTTTGATTTTATCGAGGGGGGAAGGTCTTCCGATAATGTTGTAGATATAGATGTATTTGTAGCCTAAATCACCAAACACTTTTCGCAGGGCAGTTGTACCTGCCTGAGGTGCGGCTGTTACCACGCGACCGTTTTCAACGTCTCCGGCAAGTCCCCAAAGAATCATCGGTTTATCTTTGAAAGCATTGGCAACAGATATCACCGCATGCGATGGGATCCATCCGGCGAGACAAAGGACAAGCAGGTCAAAATCTCCTTGTTCCAAATCGCTGATTGCCCTTTGAACATCCCTTCCTGAAGGATCGTCTGTGACATGATCGGTTGTTACCAATGAAAAGCCAAGACTTTGCAACTCTTCTAGTGCAGTAATACATTTATTCTTAATCAGTTGCTGTGGGGAATTAATTTCTCCAAATCCTACGAATGCTGCTCTAATTGAGTTGAAGTTCATTTTTTAATAATTTTTTTCTATTGTTGATTATTGCGATAAAAAGCATATAGCTGATACATAAGACCGGTACCACAAATGCTGTCTGAACAGATGTAAAATCGGCAACCATACCCATTATTGGAGGAATCAGGGCGCCTCCGGCAATAGATGAAACCATTAAACCGGATAATTCATTGGTGTGTTCCGGATAACGATCGATGGTAATTGAGAAAATCAATGGGAAAATATTGGCAAAACCGAGACCAATCAGAAAGATTCCGATCAAGGTAGGCAGGTAGGAGTTACTGAAAATCAATGACACACCGGTCAGAGCCATCAAAACCGTCAACAACAACAGTCGTTTTGGTGCTATCAGCGACATGATCAGTGAACCGAAAAATCTTCCTGCCAAAATCGGAAGGTAAAAAAGAGACCAGCTGATCAGCAATCCCATCTCTTTGACATGAAATTTTTCGCTCAGAAGAATGGGAATATTGGCGCTCATGGATATTTCGACACCACAATAAATAAAAATACCAAGAACCATGGTAGCTATATATCTGTTTCCTAGTAGCTTAAAACAGGACTTAAATGAGGAATGATGGTCGTCTGGTGCTAGCTTCTCAGTTATTTTAATCATATTTAGACCAGCAAAGCTGATCAAAACCAGGCAGGAGAAAATTGGAAACAAGATGCTCCAATCCAGGCCAAATGCAGAAAGCATGAGAACTGGCAGAAGAAAACCCATCGAAGATCCAATGGTAATAATAGACTGTGCAAATGATAGGTTTTTTGAATATTGTCCCTCTTCAGAAATATCGCGCATAATTGGATTACCTGCAACCTGAAGGATAGAGCCTCCAGCCCCCAGCAGAAGAATGGCTGCCAGAATTTTATAAAACTGAATCATTGAACTGCCATCAACGACCATCTTCCCATACATTCCTGAAAAAATGGGGATAACAAGTCCTGAAATTGCAATGGCAAGCCCCAGGTTCAGGATGAATTTTTTGCCTTTTTTGTCCTGCAGAAGTCCTATTGGTACCGAAAGCAGACCATACATGATATAGGCTAGCATAGGAAGTAAGGAGGCCATTGTATAGGAAATTTTAAACGAATCCTTAGCTAGACTAACCATCGGCCCGGCTGAATCAATCAGTCCCATGGCAAGAAAAATCATGTAAATCGGAAGAGTTTTTATTTTCACAATTCAGTTTTTTAATCAATCAAATATACCTTACCCGAATACCCTAAAAAACTACTGCCTTTTCAAATTATGACACTATATTTGCATGAATAGAATATTTATGGCACTTTTTTGAACAATTCCAACAAGATACTATGCAGCCAAAACTCGAGAAAGTATTTTCCAATTATGATTCTTCAATTGCTGTAAAAAGAGAAATTACTCCTTACATGGATTATCCCTTGCATTATCATCCGGAATTTGAAATTATTTATGTCGAAAAAAGTTATGGTATTCGATTAATGGGAAACCATATTGGAAACTTCTGTGATGGAGATTTAATGTTTATTAGCCCAAACCTTCCGCATGTGTGGAAAAATGATAATGATTTTTACCTAAATAATGAGAATCTTTTTGTGGATGTGTATGTCATTCATTTTCGAGAGGATGCCCTAAAATCGGGGTTCTTTGACCTTCCTGAATTAGAGCATATAAAAAAGCTTTTCCTGACAGGTCAACAAGGGATGTTTATCAATGGAATACATAAACAAAAAATAGTTGAATTAATAAAGAATGTATATGGTTCTATTGGATTTGACCGATTGGCTTTTTTTCTGAAAACACTCGATACGATTGCCAAATCGGATGATTATGAATTATTATCCAATCAAGGTTTCACCAACTCACTCAGTAATGCTGATTCTGAAAGGATCAACAAGGTGATGAACTTTCTGATGAATAATTACAATCGCGAGATTGAACTCGATGAAATTGCCAGCCTTGTTAACCTTAATAAATCGTCTTTTTGCAGGTATTTTAAATACAGAACACACAAAACATGTTCCCAGTTTCTGAATGAGATCAGAGTAGCGCATGCCTGTAAATTACTGGTAAATAGCAACAAAACAATTTCAGAGATATGCTATGAAATTGGGTACAACAACATCTCTCATTTCAACAGGCAGTTCAAATTGATAACAGGTTTAACTGCAGGGGCGTATGTAAAAAAATATTTGAAGACACTTTAGTAAATCCTTCTGTGATTTTACTAACTGCCATGCCTAACCCTGCTATTCCAGCATATTTAAAAAAATTTCTTCTGCTGTTTTTCATCTTAAATATAGTTACTTACCTGATTATTAAATTATCACGATCTTTAATATGATAGGTAAGTTTCTCGTGCAGAAACTTAACTATATTGCTGTTTTCAGGGAGCTCACAGACATTGATATTTTCATCAGGGTCAGACCGATGGTCATACAGCATACGAGCGTAAGTCTTACCAGTTTTAATGTTAATCCATTCGGTGTATGCAT
>CAYHDA010000172.1:0-9192 GCA_964355145.1 uncultured Mariniphaga sp. | reverse complement strand
AACCGTGCATTTCCCAGTGAGCCATGGCAACGCCCGACTTTGCCCCTGTACCAGCAAGCCCTACAAGATGCTCGGAACCAATATTTGCAGCAAAGATAGCCGCCCCAATAATGTACCATGGTTCCCCTTTACCAAACAAGTAATCTTCACTATCTGCCCCTTGTTGTAAGCGGTTGTGTTTTAGTATCGAACGCCATACTGCCCAGGTAATTGCTAAAATCCCGACTGTAATAATTGTCCAATCGAGCCAAATAAATTCATGTGAGTTCCAATTCATAAAATTTGTCAGGTTAATTTGATATAAAATTGCTTGGTTAATTCTTTCCCTATATCGTAAACACCATTTACTGCAGTGGCAAATATTTAATTTGCAAACACATGGAATAAATAGTGAATTACCTTAGTGCTTTGTTCAATAGATAATATACTTCGTTATTACGCATGGTTTGTTTGAATTCTCTTATAGTAGTATCTTTATCAATAATCAACATTTCGATGTCTGCAATTTCAGCATAATCTTCCATCATTTCAGTCGTGATTGAGAACGAGAAACTCGAGTGATGCGTTCCGCCAGCAGTAATCCAGGCACCAGCACCTATCTCAAGGTTCGGCATTGGTTTCCACAAAGCACAGGCAACAGGTAATTTAGGCAATGGTTCCGGTTTTATCACTTCTACTTCATTTACAATCATGCGGAAACGGTTACCCATATCTACAATAGTTGCAGCTATCCCATCACCTTGGTGTGCCTGAAATATTAAGCGGGCACAAACACCTGCATCCCCAATTCCTAAGAAATGAACTTCGATACTTGGTTTATTGGCGGCAATTTCAGGGTTAATTTCCAGCATATGCGACTGAAGGACAGAGCTGTTTGCCCCGTCGAAGTTCAAGACATAATCTTCAATAAACGAACATCCACCTGGTAAACCCTGAGCCATAACCCCCATGGTACGTGTGAGAGCAGCTGTTTTCCAGTCTCCTTCAGCTCCAAAACCATATCCTTCAGCCATCAAGCGTTGCGAAGCAAAGCCCATTAATTGAGACATTCCTTCCAATTCATTAAAGCTGGTTGTGAACGCAGTTGCTTTTTTATCCTGTAAGAAACGGCGTAACCCAATTTCCTGAGCAGCAGCCTGACGAACAGATATGTGTTTTTCAGCACCTTTCCTGCAGTCATCGGCAAAGTCGTAAAGCTTCTCGTATTCAGCAATTAACACGTCGATTTCAGCTTCCGTAACAGCCTCCACATAAGGAACCAGCTTAGCGATAGGAGCATTATCAACGTGGTATCCCAAACGAATTTCAGCCTCTACCTTGTCCCCATCGGTTACAGCCACATTGTTCATGTTATCACCAAAACGGATGATTTGCATATTTTGAGAATCAGACCATCCGGCACAAACACGCATCCAGGCAGAAATTTTATCGTGAGTTGATTTATCCTTCCAGTAACCAACCACTACCTTTCGTGGTTTACGCAATCGGCTTGTAATGAAACCAAATTCACGGTCACCATGAGCCGATTGATTTAGATTCATGTAGTCCATGTCGATTTCTGACCAGGGAATTTGCTCGTTAAACTGTGTATGAAGGTGCATTAATGGTTTTTTGTAATCCATCAAACCATGAATCCACATTTTAGCAGGAGAGAACGTATGCATCCAGGTAATCAAACCAATACATTTAGTATCTCCATTTGCCGCACGCATAATTTCTGCAATTTCAGACGACGAATTAGCAGTCCCCTTGTAAACAACTTTTACCGGCAAATTGCCCGATTCGTTCAACCCTTTTACCATGGCGTTTGAGTGTGCATCGACTTTAACAACCGCATCACCACCATACAGCAGCTGTGCTCCTGTAACAAACCACACCTCAAACTGCTCGAAAATTGTATTGGTCATAATTGTTATGATTAAAATATTTATCGAATTTGGTTTTTGTAATAACTATTCAATAAAGGTGTTATAAACTTTTATTAACGACGATTAAGGGAACTTCACGATTCTTTCGCTGCGTATTCCGGTATCCTCCTTTTTAAATTGGTAGTAGAAAGCCCCCTTCTTCGATTCATTGGTATTTTTAAGATTTAACTTCTCTAAAATATCTATAGAAAGGACCTTCTTTCTAAAGTTCCCCGGATCAAAGGTTTTTTGAAAGATGGCCTCATACAGATTTCTTAATTGCATGAGTGTAAACATTTCGGGCAATAACTCTTTACCAATTAGGTCGATACTCGCTTTTTGCTGCAATAATGCGAGTCCGTTAGCGACGATCTCCTGATGGTCAAAGATGAGAGCGGGTAATTTTGTAATCGGCCACCAATGGGCTCCCCTCTCTATAACAAGGTCTTTATCGTAAATATCAATGCGAACCAAGGCTACGAAGGTCATGCTAATTACGCGTGCTCCCGGATCTCTGTCGGGCTTTGAAAAGGCCCCCGCCTGCTCTAAAAATATATCTTTGAGTCCTGTGGTATCCAGCAAGACTCGGCGTGCAGCTTCATCAACCGATTCGTCCTCCATTACGAAGCCTCCCATTAACGACCATTTGCCTAATGATGGCTCAAAACCCCGTGGATATAATAATAATTTAAGCTCCCCTTCTTCGTAGCCGAATACAGAGCAATCTACTGCAACAAAGTGTTTTTGGTGCTGATTATAAAGTTCATTATGCATTAATATGCTGCCCTCTTTTTTCATGCTCATCCAATTTAACAGCACAAATTTATAAAAGTATTTATTACTTATATAAAAAATTCCAAAATCTTATTGTTGTCCGGCTAATATTTATATCGAATAGGATATCGCAATTACGCCGTTTATTTTGTAACTTTGGGCTGGTACCATAAACAATAATTGTTTAGAATAACTAAAAAATTTAGAAAATGAACTCGGGAAAAGTTATGTTGGGATTTTTGGCTGGAATTGCAGCAGGCGCTTTATTGGGAATTTTACTGGCTCCTGACAAGGGGAGTGAAACCCGGAAAAAAATTGGGGAAAAAGGAAAGGATCTTGCTGAAGACCTGTCTGAAAAACTCCGTGAATTTGTTGCCGAAGTATCTGATAAATTTGAATCCGTCGCGAATGACATTAAGGAATCAGCAGGCCATGAGCCCAATCCTCTGAATGACGGGGACCACAAATAAAATGGAAGAAAAGAGCACTTCTTTTGAGGTTTTGCTGGAGCGCGCGCAAGCTTACACCGAGACCAGTATTCGGTTATTTAAATTTAAAGCCACAGAGAAAATTGCCGGTCTGGTTTCCGGTCTGGCTTCGCAGTTTGTAATTGCGACTATGCTGTTCTTGCTCTTCCTGAATCTTAATATCGGTGCTGCACTTTTAATTGGCGGGTTATTTAATAAAACCTGGATGGGATTTATGCTTCTTTCAGGATTTTATTTACTTGCCGGACTAATTGTTTACATTTTTCGCAATCGCTGGATTAAAACTCCGGTAAGCAACGCGGTAATTACTCATCTTTTGGACGAAGATCAGTTCTCTGATAAGTAATCTTATTCAATTAATTCAATTTCCACAACTGCCGGAAGCATTGCGGATAAACAGTTTGACTTTTCTTTCATGCAGAAGAATACACCAACGGAATCTTTAAGAAGGGCAATTAATGAGCTTGAGCAGCGTCGTACTGATCAAGGAATTCTATTGAAAAAACAAATGCTGCTGACTTGGGAAAGCCTGAATCCCCTTCATTTTTTAAACAAGATAATCTTCGAATCATCCTCTTCCTCCGGATTAGGAAAAAAGCTTTTAGGTTCAGTTCTTGCTATACTGACCGGATATCTGTCGCGCAAAATAGTGCAACGATCTTCCGGAAACCCATTGCTTCGCGTTGCAGGTATTTTTGTTCAGCAGGGAGTGACTAACTTTGTTGCAAATAATTCAGAAGCTATTAAAAAGTTAAGTCTTTATTTTATAAAAAGGTTTTTTAGCTATTCCCCGAAGGGAAATAGTTAATTTTAAAAATTAATACTAATAAATTTCAAAATGAAAGAGAGTTCAGTTAAAGTAACTTTTGCCGGTGGTCCCCTGACTTTACTGGGAAATGAGGTCAAAGCAGGAGATAAAGCTCAGGAATTCACAGCTGTTGGTGCGGGTCTGGCTCCGGTTAAATTGTCGGACTTTGCAGGAAAAACAGTAATCGTTGCCGTCTATCCATCAATTGACACGAGTGTTTGTGCGGCGCAGAACAGGAGATTTAATGCTGAAGTTAATCAGCTTAAAGATGTTGTTGTCTTATCCATTTCCTGCGACCTCCCTTTTGCTCAAAGTCGTTTTTGCGCAGCAGAAGGACTTGACAATATCATAACTATTTCAGATCACAAAGACCTTGATTTTGGTGAAAAATATGGTTTTGTAATCAAAGAACTGCGATTATTAGCTCGCGGAACAGTTGTAATTGATAAATCAGGAATTCTCAGGTATATTGAATATGTAAGCGAGGTAACAAACGAACCTGATTACGAAGCTGCCTTATCGGTGGTAAAAGCCCTGTAAAGAATATTGAATACTGTTAATCAATAATATAACCCAAGCAGAGATGATATTAAGCCATCTCAGTTTGGGTTATTCCGTTTTTTCAGGATAACCAATAAAACGCTCTTGTTTAGTGAGGCATAAATCACAGCACTGCTTAACATCTTCAGCATTATAAATATTGCCACAAGCAGGACAAACATACCAGGTAAATGGAAGACCGGATTGGTTGCCATTTGCAATGGCTAACAAAGTTTTCCGGTAATATTTCAGATGTTTTTTTCCGCCATCCCATGCCCAGGTAAACGATTTGGCAGCTTCCGCTACTTTCTCTCTTTCGGCATTTCTGATAAACGCAGGATACATGGTCTGTATCTCATAGGTTTCGCTTAAGATAGCAGATTTCAAATTTTCTTCAGTATTTTTAACTTCATAATCGCCAGGAACAGTATTTATGCCTTCACCAAGTTTCTCAAGAACTTTAGCATGATTGAAGGCGTGAATATTTTCAGATCTGGAGGCAGCTTCAAATAATTGCGCAATTGTATCAAACCCCTCCGCTTCAGCTTTCCGGGCGTATCTGGCATATTTTTCACCAGATGTCGACTCGGTGTTAAAAGCGGACTTAAGGTCTTCAAGTGATTTTTTTGGTTTATAGGTACTGCAATAAACAAAAAGACCGGCTATAATTATCAGCAGAAATTGGTTATAAAACTTCATCAGAAGATAATTTATTTTTTAATTGCCTGATAGCCTGTCCCGATTTATCGGGAGAACACCTGTATTACCTTTATTCATGTTTATGAAGCCCGGAATCATGGGTGTATCATTACAGATTAATATTATTTCGAAATCATACTCTTTTCCGAGGATAACATCGGGTTAATATAACTCAGCTTTTGATCAGTATCAAAATCATAAAGCGTTAATATTCTCAGGTTATAATAGGCCAGCCAGTAAGTTGCAAGCGAACCAATATAATCTCGTTTTGCACTTTCGCGTTCTGAGAGTGAAATATTAAGATCGGTGATCGTGATTTCACCATTTTGAAATCTTTTCAACGCAATTCTATAGCCATTCTCCGCTACACGATCTGCTTCTTTTGCTGTTTTTAACTGGTCCTTTAGCAGTCCGAACTGCTCTACTTGAACGATAACACTCCGGTCGAAATCTTCTTTCGCCTTTTGAACATCGAATTGTGCTAAATCGCGCTGTGATTCTGCCATTTTTACTGTTGATGCTGCACGACCCCAGTCAAGAATCGGAACGCTTAGCGTTAACTGCAAAACCTGTGATTTTGTTGGATCATGATAAATTGCGGGCATTGTCTCTCCGCTGTTGGACAGACCATAGCTGCCAGACAATGTAGCACTTAGCCCAGTTCCACGTTTGGCTGCTGTCAGATCTCTTTCAGAATTAATCAATCTTCTTTCGAAGTTAAGAGGTTCAGGCCTATTCAATTTGGCCTCTATAAGTGCCTTTTTTGAGTCAATATCGAATAGTGTAATATTCAAAGGCATTTGTAGTTCTATTTTTTGATTTTGAGCGAGGCCAATATACGACTTAAGCTCAAAATCGGAGTTTTTTAATTGCATTCCGGCTGAGTTCATTGCCTTTTGTGCATTCAAAACTGAGAGTTCAATTCTGGAAAAATCGTTTTCCGAAATTTGCCCGAGTTTCTGCTTTGTCTGGGCGATACGGAGATTGTCATTGCTGTTTTTGAATGCGCTCTCTGCCAGCTTAAAGTCGGTCTGGATGCGCAGGTAATTAAAAAAATGTGCAGTAGCGGTGTAGGCAATCTCTTCTATCGATTGAACAAAATTCTTTTGCGACTCATTATAAATCATCGGTTCGGTCTTCTTCGACCACTTCATCCAGTTGTATGCAAAGATTGGCTGATAGAAGCCGAAAGAAATTGGATTACCGGAAAAATTAGTTTGCTTTTTATAGTAATCCTGAACTCTGCTTGCAGAAGTTGAGGCATAAATATAGGTTCCGGTAATTGGAATAGACTGATTAAGCGAAAGGTTCGCCGAAGCCATAAGGTTAGAAACCTCTTTAAATTCAATACTTCCATCAGGCTGAGTCACAGGAATCGTCGATTGGTTATAACTGGGTAAAGTTCCTGACACTACCAGATTAGGAAGAAACGTTTTCTTGAAGTTTTTCCAGCGCCAGAAATAATTTACATTCGTGTTTTGCACATATTTAACCGCTGAAGACTGAGCAATTGCCAGATCAACTACATTTTGTAGCGTAAGGCTCATTTTAATGGGTTCCGGATCTACGTTTCCTTTTGTCTCCTGTGCTTTTGGAACAAGAATCAGCGCAAAGAGGAATAAAATGCATGTAATTAGTTTTTTCGCCATTTTCTAATTGTTAATTACAACACTTTTCGCATTTCGAAAGACACCTATACCATGTTTTGGAATGATTACCTTCTCGCCTACATCGAGTCCGGATAGCACTTGAATAAAATCCGAATTTTTGATTCCCGTTGTGATCTCACGACGAATAGCTTCATCATTGTTTAAAACATAAACAACACCTGGAATCTCCTTGTTAAAGATATTTAAGTTTTTAAGCCGTACTGCCTGTTCATTTTCTGCCGCCACAACCCATAATACAATCTGCTGGTTTGCAATAAGTTTTGGGTGATTTTTTTGTTCAAGATGGACGTTAAATTGAATTTTATTGTTTTCAACAACAGGAGTAACATTTCCGATTAGTCCCGGAAGGCGTTCGGAGTCAATTACCGCAAAGACTTTCCTGCCTGTCTTAATTAAATTAGCATATTTATCCTCTGCCGAACCTGAAATTTTAAATGTGGACAAATCGGACATTCTGATCAAAACCGAAGAAGTCGTTACATCTGAAGTTATATTCTCTCCAACCTTATTAGATATGGATAAAATAATGCCGTTTGAAGTTGCAGTTATGTGCATCATACTTAAAACATTTATCTTGTAAGCCAAATCCTTTTCCTGAATTTTAATTCCAAGGATTAATCCTTGTTCTTCTGCCTTCAATTGTTTAAGACGAATCCCATTTTTTTGTTTCAGCATACTCAAATCTTTTTCGGCCAAGGCAAGCTCTTGTTTGGTTTTTTCAATTTTTGCCGGAGAGATGCCCCCTACCTCCAACAGCTGCAACTCATCCGCAAGTTGTGACTTAAGTGAGGTAATGGTCAATTTTTTCACCTCATCACTGTAATTCAAGTCCACATTTGTACTGAACTCACTAAGTTTATTCTTTTCCAGATTATTGCGTTTTAGCTCAAGCTGATCATTTATTTTACTTATCTCGTCTTTGATTGGCTCATCATCCAAAATCAGAATAACATCTCCCTTTTGTACCCTGCTGCCAGGTTCTCTAATAATCTGTTTAATTAAACTTATGTAAGGATATCGGATCAGCACTTCATTCTCTGCCTCAACTGTACCGGATGCTACGACCGGCTCATAAACATTCCCCTTGTCAATTGTAATAATTAAACAGTCTTTGATGTCAATTGCCTGTGGAATTAATCCCCGCGAAAGTAAAAATATTGCTCCCACTATTAAAATCACGATCGGGAATAAAATAATCAGTCTTTGCTTCCTATTAATGAATACCATTGTTATAGAATTTCAGTTTGTGCTATATTACGCAATAATCCGAATCACTCAGGAGTAGCGAAAACTCTTCCTGATAGAGGGGTTAAAGTTACGAAAAAATGAGGAGAAGAACCAGCTATAATAAAAATAAATATGTCATCAGATGACTTAACCAATAGATTTTCAATTAAATATAATTTTGTCAGCCCACAAATTCACCGGTTTAGATGAAAATTAAAAATGCAGAAAGAACTGTGATGACAATTACAAACCATTTGTACGCTTTTTCAGGAATCCGTTTCACAGCATAAATTCCAAACCATGCACCAATGGCAATTGCGGGGAGCACGAGCAGATCGATGGTTAATGTTTGAATATTGATATTTTTCCAAACCAGGGCCTGCAAAGGAAATTTTGACAAATTAATGATAAAGAAAAACCATGCGGTGGTGCCGATATAGCTCTTTTTATCGAGATGCATGGCTAACAAATAGATTGCAAATATAGGGCCTGCCACATTACCAATCATTGTGGCAAAACCCCCAATAATTCCCAAAAATGCAGCAAATCCCCAATGATCGGGTGTAAATTCCTTTTTATAGCCATAGTCTTTCCAGATCATCAAAGCAATACTCACAAATACGGTGATTGCAATTATCCGTTTAAATTGAACATCATTAACTTGATTTCCAATCCAAAGAGCCAAAAATAAGCCGGCGATTGCCCAGGGAAGCGCTCTCAGCAGATGGTTCCACTGTGCATGGCGGTGATAATATATTACAGCAAAAACATCTGCCATAATTAATATCGGGAGTAAAATCCCGGTTGACTGTTTCCCGCCAAAGATTATTGCAAGCGTTGGAACAACAATCATTGAAACACCGGGAACTCCGGTTTTAGACATTCCAATAAGCATCGCACAAAAAACAATAAGTACCCAATCAATAACTGACAAGGAAAAAGGGATTATCAATCCGGTCATTAAATACTGTAAAAATTAAACTTAACAAATGTATAATAAATCGGGGCATAAAATTAATGCTCAGAAATTAGGCAACCAGTGATTGTTTGATGATCGCAAGCAGAACTGCTTTAATAGA
>CAYHDA010000171.1:7323-9208 GCA_964355145.1 uncultured Mariniphaga sp. | reverse complement strand
AATTTGATCTGGAAGGCAAAGCCGCCGGATTTGAACAGGTGCTGGATGAAATCAGGGATACCGGATATGAGGGTAGCGAACTAGGCGACTGGGGTTTTATGCCATCTGTCCCAGCCGAATTAAAAGATGAACTTGATAAGCGAAATCTTTCTATGGTGGGCGCTTTTGTTCCGGTTTTTCTCAAAGACGCTTCCAAACATGTTGCCGGAGCTGAGGCAGCAGTAAGAACGGCAAAATTGATGGCCGATGCAGGTTATGCAGATGCTTTTATAGTGCTGGCAGACGATAATTGCAGCGTTAAAGAGCGTACCCTAAATGCGGGAAGGGTAACTGAAGACATGGGACTTACAGCTGAAGAATGGAAAATTTTTGCAGAAGGGGCTGATTTTGTGGCAAGAGAGGTGAAAAATAAAACAGGTTTGCGAACAGTATTTCATCACCATTGCGCGGGATATGTAGAAACACCGGCTGAGATTGATCATTTTCTGGCCCTTACCGACCCGTCGCTCGTAGGATTGGTTCTTGATATGGGACATTATAAGTTTGGCGGCGGCGATCCGCTTACCGCCTTGCAAAAGCATGAAAATCGCATCTGGCATGTCCATTTTAAAGACTGTCATCCTGAGATTGCGCTTAAATCCAAAACTGAGGGATGGGATTATTTCCAGTCTGTTGGTAAAGGTGTTTTTTGCGAATTGGGTAAAGGTGCCGTTAACTTCCCCGCAATCGTTGAGGAACTGATCAGGCAGAAATATTCGGGTTGGATCACAGTCGAACAGGATGTGCTGCCCGGAATGGGAAATCCAAAAGTTTGCGCACAACGAAACCGGGATTTTATTCAATCACTTGGTTTGTAATATTCTTAATATCAATAAAATATCAATACAATAAAAATGAAAAAATTAAAACTGGGAGTTATTGGAACAGGAAGAATCGGTAAGGTTCATATTGCTACATTGGTTCAAAGTGTGCCACAAGCAGAAGTCGTTGCAATTGCTGACGTAAACCTGATTAGTGCAAATGAAGTTGCAAAAACATTTGGAATCACGACTGTCTTTAGCAATTATATGGATGTAATCAACCATCCTGAGGTTGAGGCTGTTGTCATTTGCTCGCCTACCGATACGCATGCTCAATATATTATTGAGGTTGCAAGAGCAGGAAAGCATATCTTTTGCGAGAAGCCTGTTGATCTTTCCATCGGGGTTATTCAAGGCGCCCTGGATGCGGTGAAATCGGCCGGAGTAAAATTGATGGTTGGTTTTAACCGTCGTTTTGATCCCAATTTTTTGAAAATTAAACAATTAGTTGAAGCCGGCAAAATTGGAGATCCGCATATATTGAAAATAACCTCACGCGATCCTGCACCGCCACCGGCAGAATACAGCGCTGTTTCGGGAGGAATGTTCATGGATATGACCATACACGATTTTGATATGGCACGATATATTGCAGGCAGCGAAGTTACAGAGGTCTATACCAACGCCGCTGTATTGGTGGATCCTGAAATTGGGAAAGCCGGTGATGTCGATACTGCTATCATTACCCTGACTTTTGCAAATGGTGCGATAGGTGTGATCGACAACAGCCGTAAAGCCGTTTATGGCTATGATCAAAGGGTTGAAATTTTCGGTTCAAAAGGGATGCTGAGTGCCGATAATAATTACCCCGACAATCACCGCTACTATGGTGCTGATGGAGTTCATGGCTCACTCCCGTTGAACTTCTTCATGGAGCGCTACCTTGAGGCGTATGCCAGTGAAATGAAAATATTTTGTGAAGCAGTAGTAAATGATTTGCCGCTTCCTGTTTCAGGCGACGACGGATTGAAATCAGTGGCAATTGCGTTGGCTGCAAAAAAATCATATTTGGAACATCGTCCGGT
>CAYHDA010000171.1:0-7223 GCA_964355145.1 uncultured Mariniphaga sp. | reverse complement strand
ATATTACGTTCACTAATTTTTATCCTTTTAATTTTATTCTATTAACTATGAAATGGAAATCAGTTTTTATTAAGCAAACGGCTCTTTTGCTGGTCATTGGAGCTGTTGTCTTCTCTCCCGGATTATCTGCCAAAGATTTGGCAGAAAGGAATAATCCAGGAAACCCGGCTGTAGCTGCAGCTGTAAAGATAACGGGGAAGGTCACTGAAGCAAATGGCGGGGCATTGCCTGGCGTAACAGTAGTAGTTAAAGGTACTTCTACCGGAACTGTTACTGATCAGGATGGAAAGTATTCTCTTGATGTTCCTGACACCAAGGCAATATTGGTATTCTCTTTTGTGGGCTATACGACAATAGAAAAGTCTGCAAGCCAGAAAGTAATTAATATCGTTCTTAATGAGGACGTACAACGTCTTGAAGATGTTGTTGTTATTGGTTATGGCACCCAGAAGAAAGCCGATCTGACAGGATCTGTAGCCAGTGTGGCACCTGAAAAACTAAATCAGGGAGTTAACCAGTCGGTCTCTCATGCTTTGCAGGGTCAGGCTGCCGGTGTTACGGTTATCCAGAATTCAGGAGAACCTGGCGGAGGTGTTGAAATCAGGATCAGAGGTGCAGGCTCCATTAACGACAACAGCCCATTGTACGTAGTCGATGGAATTATTGGAGGCATAGGTAATCTGAATCCGGTGGATATTGAAAGCATGACCGTTCTGAAAGATGCTGCCTCTGCCGCAATCTACGGTTCACGTGGCGCAAATGGTGTTGTTATCGTTACCACGAAAAAGGGGAAAAGGAATCAGAAAACTTTAGTTTCTTTCAATACCAGTCAGGGTATTCAGTCGGTATGGAAAATGCCATCTTCTCTTGATGCTGCCCAGCGGAATATGATTCATAAAGAGGCCTTGACCAATGATGGTACGCCCACTAACGAGTCGATCTGGAACTATTACAACGATCCGCAAAATGCCGTAACCAGGACTGATTGGTTCAAAGAAGTATTAAAGCCTGCTTATATTTCAAACCAGGACTTTAGCATCCAGGGTGGTGGTGAAAAATCGAACTACTTATTTAGTTTAGGATACCTTGATAATAATGGTGTTGTTATAAACACAGATTACAAAAGGTACAACGTAAGATTTAACAGCCAGCACGAAATTGCACAGAATCTAACTTTCGGAGAAAATTTCTCTGTTGTAATGACAGATCAAAAAGGTGCAGATACTCGCGGCGGATACGATGGTGTACTGAGTTCTGCTCTTTTTAACATGCGGAATACACCGGTTTGGGTTGATCAGGCCAACCTTATCTATGGCACCCCTACAGGTGATTTTCCAAACCCTGTGGCATCTTTAAATGTGAAGGATAACAAAGGGAAAGGAACTTCAATAAGTGGAAACATGTACATGGAATACAAACTCCTCGATCTGTTCACAATAAAAACAGATTTTGGATACACTTCAGGCAACTCTAAAAATAAAAGTTTCCAGTCAATTGCAATTGGCGGTGGCCGTGGGCTTATGGATAGAAATAGTTTGAGTGAAAATTATGGTAATTCCAGTACCTGGGTTTGGAACAATACTTTGAGTTTTGACAAACGATTAGATAAACATCATGTGGCAGCTCTTGTTGGGATGTCAGCAGAAGAGGGTATCTATGAATGGTTAAGCTCAGGAACCGCAAAAGATTTTAGTAATGAAAGTGCCGCATTGCGTTATTTCAATAATGCCGGGAGTTTTCCTCAGCACGTTTCAGGCAGTGCAGATGATTATTCACTTCAAAGTTATTTTGGTCGCGCAAGTTATGAGTTTTCAGATAAATACCTGCTCTCTGCCAATATTCGCGCAGACGGATCTTCAAAGTTCCCTGAAAATAAACGCTGGGGAATATTTCCTTCCGTTTCAGGAGGATGGAGGATTTCCAAGGAAGCTTTCTTTGCTGGTCTAACCAATACAATTTCAGACTTAAAATTTCGTGCCAGCTGGGGTCAGTTAGGGAATGATAAAATTCCTAATTATCAGTATTATAGCACTGTAAGCACGGTTGGTTCACCTACGTTGAACGGAGAACAATTTACAGCTGTAGCTCAGGATCGGTATGCTAATCCAAATATTCAATGGGAGGTTACTACACAGACAGATATTGGTATTGACGCCTCGTTCCTTAATGATCAGTTCACATTAACAGCCGACTATTTTGATAAGGAGACTACCGATATTTTAGTTCAGGTTCCGCTGGTCTCCTCTTTGGGAGTTGGGACTGCTCCTTTCCAAAATTCAGGACAGGTTTCCAATAAAGGATTTGATATGGGAATCACCTACCGGAACAAAAATCACGGATTCAAATATTCTGTTACTGCCAATGTTGCCAGTGTTGCTAACAAATTGGTAACGTTGGGTGTTTCCGGTAAAAAGGAAATATTTGCTGCCAACTACAAAAATGTTAACGTTGGAAGAATCGCGGAAGGTGAACCTTTAGGTCACTTCTACGTGCTGAATGCATTGAGTATTTTCAAAACCCAAACTGAGGTGGACGCCTACAAAAATAGCGGCGGAACCAAAATACAACCTTATGCAGTAGCAGGCGACATTAAATTTGAAGATCGGAATAAGGATGGTCTGATTAGTGCTGATGACCGGTTCAATGGTGGCAGCAGTTTTCCGACAATGACCTATTCGCTCAATTTTAACGGTGAGTACAAAGGTTTTGATGTAAGTATGCTTTGGATTGGAAATCAAGGTAATAAAGTCTTTAACGGTCTTAAGCTCGGTGGTGTTTTCATGCAGGGAACAAGCTATAACAACAGTCCCGAAATTCTGGGTCGTTGGACACCTCAAAACCCTGATGCCTCGATTCCGAGAGTTACTGTAAAAGATTTGAACAGCAATAAAAATTACAATACACTCTATCTTGAAGATGGTAGTTTTGCCCGCTTGAAATACCTCACCTTTGGTTATACTTTCGATAAGAAGGTGACAGGGGACAAGATTCAAAAACTGCGATTGTCCCTTACTTTCCAAAACCTGATTACTATAACCAAGTATACAGGATTTGATCCTGAAATTGGCGCATCCGGTGATTTCAGCAACAATATCTATGGTGTTGACTCAGGTGCTTATCCTCAGGCAAGAGCCATTTTATTTGGTGTTAACTTAAATTTTTAATTCTCTTACGTTATGAATACGATGAAAAAATATATTCCAATCCTATTGATGCTGGTTCTGCTGGCCTCGTGCGGGAAAGATTTTCTGAATAAACAACCACATGAATTTACCGATGCAGTATTCTGGAAGACTGCTGCGCAGGCTGAAGCTGCTTTAGGAGGAGTTTATACACCTCTGCAAGATGAAGAAGCACTTGGAGGAGAAGAGTGGTGCAGCATGGAATCTTTCAGTGATAATGGCTACGAGAACGACAACTATTCTGATTTTATTGCAATGTCAGAGTTTCGCGCAAACCAGAATCTTGAGGGAGACCTTAGCTTAAACAGCTATAAATCTTACTATAAGACCATTAAAAGGGCAACTGATGTTTTGACCAATGTGCCGAAGATCACCATGGATGCGGCTCAGCAAAAAAGAATCCTGGGTGAGGCAAATTTTCTGCTTTCGTTCGCGTACTATCAAATGGCAATTCGTTATGGAGGAGTTCCTATCTATAACTCGAATGATCCGTCAGCCTCATTAGTGAGGGCTACTGCTGCTAAAACCTGGGAAACGATAGAGACAGGATTGAAAACTGCGACTACCCAACTGGCCTGGAATCACGAGGAAGGCCGCCCGGGACTTGGTGCTGCATGGGGAATGCTTGCAAAAGTATATGCTCATGAAGCGAAATGGGCCGAAGCCAAAACTGCCGCAGAAACTGTGATCAACTCAGGTAAACACAGTCTAACTTCAAACTATGCCGATGTTTTCTCAATAGCAAACGAAAATGACAGTGAAATTCTTTGGGGACTGGGTGCACGTCTGGGCGAATATCCTATCACTCCTGTTCTGATGTTACCAAATAACGTTTGGAACGGATTGCACGAAGAACCAATGGGAGAAGGTTGGAGGCTTGTCAGCGCAACGTTGGCATTCTACAATTCATATCAGGTTGGCGATCTCAGGAAAGCTGCTACTGTTGCTAGACGCGGTGTCGATGTGATCACTTATAATGGATCAACAGATGTTCTTCAGGCACCAAATAACCAGTCGCCTGTTGTTTGTGTAAAATACAACGCACCTTATAAAGATTCTTATGTTGGTTGGGCCGCAGGGTTGAATGTTCCGGCTTTAAGGTATGCCGATGTTTTACTCATCGATGCTGAGGCAATTATAAGGTTGAACGGCGGTGGTCCTGCAGCCAGAACCTCCGGTGTTTCAGCTGCTGCAACACCCTTCAATTTAGTAAGGCAACGCGCCGGTCTTCCGGCAATTGCAGCTCCAAGCTTTAATAACCTGATGTACGAACGACGGATGGAACTTGCCTTTGAAGGTGGTGACCGGCACTTCGATCTCGTACGATGGGGTCTTGCGGCAGAAGTATACAATGCACTGACAGCTGAAGGAACTTACAAGCCGGCACGTACCTTTGTTGCCGGTACACATGGTTTATTGCCATATCCTCAACGGGAAATTGATAACAGTAACGGAACAATTACCCAGAATCCAGGGTATGCCGGAGCCAAATAATTTTGGATAAACAAATTTTTTGCGCTCCCCAATTGCTTTGTTGCAGTTGGGGAGCGCTCTGTTTTTAATCAATTCATTTCTGTATTTTTACTCCTCTTTTAAATTGTTCCCAAACCAAATCATATCCAAATGAATTCAAAACCTTACATTTTAAACAGAAGAGTAAAGATGGTATGCATAGTCATTGCTTTCTTCGGCATACTTGCCTCCACATCAGCAAATGCACAAGTAAAGTATAATGCAGCCAACGAACTTCGCGAAGCCAAAATGGGGGTGGAGCGGGTGGCAAGGTATTATCTTCCGGCTTATTCTAATGCAGCAGGCAGCAATAACGAAATGCGCTGGGTGCAAATAGATCTGGGGCAGTCAAAAAAGATTGACGGCATTAAACTGTTGCCCGGAGCCCAGGGCTGGGGACCTGCATCCGGAGGTTTCCCTTCACGCTTCAGACTGGAAGTCTCCGACGATGCTGATTTCAGACACTCCATAATGTATGAAGACTATACGCTGAAAGAGGAATTTCCCAATCCGGATGATGCCGTATGTACCTTTGCTTCTAAAGAAGTCTATGGACGATATGTCCGGTTAACAGCTACAGCGCTGAGAGATAATAAGCTGGCAATGACCAAGATTGTTGTTCTTTCAGATGGCAAAGATATTGCAGAGCTATGCAAGGCTACGGAATCAAATCCTAAAAAAGATTCCCATATAGAATTACTGACACGGGCACCACGTCCCCAAGGGGAATATGTTGTGACCGACAATCCCGGCAATGTGATGAAAGTGGAAACCTGGAAACCCGTTGCATATAAAGCAGAAACTCCAATGGGTGGAGTTCAGTTAGATGAAGGGTTGTTTAAAACAACCATGGAAAACAATATCAATTACCTGATGAACTCGTTTACTTTCGATCAGCTGGTTCGCAATTTTCGCGTCAAGGGAGGATTTCCTGTCGAACCTCTTGAGGATCGGTTTAAAAATATGTGGTTTCAGATTCTTCCCGGTTCTGAGGCGGCCCGTTTTTTAACCGGCGCCGGAAATACCTTACGATGGACAGAAAACGCCGCATTACGAAAGAGGATGAATGATATTGTTGATGTTATCGACCAATGCAAAGAGCCCGATGGCTATCTGATGGCGTTCCCCAAACATGCCATGTTCGACCATGAAAATGGAGCCTATACCAGATCATGGGTCTCTCAAGGACTGATTGAGGCAGGATTTGCGGGAAATAAAAAGGCATTTCCTTTACTGCGCGGGTTCTACGATTGGTTTGATAACTGCGAATATCTTCCTGAAATGTTGCGCCGCGTAAGGCAGGGCACGCAGGGAATTATCCCAATCACAAGGACTTATTTTACGCCCATAGGAAAGCCGAAAGATATTCAGATTGTACAACAATATTTTCAGGAAAATTATTGGATGGAGCAGATGACAAACAGGGATACAAAAGCCATCTGGTTATATCCTTACGACCGGCCGCATAACTACCTCGTTACAGGAATTGAGCCCTACCTTGATTTGTACCGCGCAACTGGTGCTAAAAAATACCTCGATGCAGCTTTGGGAGCATGGGATCTCTACCATGACAACTGGGAGCATATCGGAGGATCGCTTGCCATCAACGAAGGAACCTTTCTTTATGAGCCGAAATCAAATTATTTGAGACATGAGACCGGCGAGTTATGTGGAAATTCGTTCTGGATAAAGTTGAATCAGCGTTTTCATTTGCTCTACCCCACAAGTGAAAAATATGTCAGCGAAATTGAGAAGTCAATCTATAACGTAGCAATTGCGAATCAATACGGGTCCGAGGGAATCCGTTATTTTGCAAAACTGGTGGACCGGAAATACGGCGATCATTCTCCCAATTCGCACCATTGCATGAATACCTGTTGCGAAGGACAGGGAACCAGGGTATTCGGCTCACTGCCCGAATACATCTATTCAGTAGCAGAAGATGGTGTTTATGTGGATTTATATGCCGCCTCCACGATAAAATGTGTGGTGCAAAATCAGCCCTTGAGCCTCAGAATGGAGACACGGTTTCCTTATGATTCAAGGGTGAACATAGTGGTTGGTAATGACCAGCCCATCCAAACAAAGATACGTATTCGGATCCCATCCTGGGCTTCCGGGGATATGTCTCTATTGGTCAATGGAACTGCTGCAGGTACTGGAAAGCCGGGCACCTATTGCGAAATAGACAGAAAATGGGAAAACGGAGATCTTATTTCTTTTAACCTTCCAATGGATTTTAAGGTAACCAAATATGCAGGACTGGAAAAGGGATTTGAAGAAAATCATTTTGCCATCGAATACGGACCAATCCTGATGGCCATGGTTGGCGTCAAAGGAAGTAAGTTTGATATCGGTGTGAAAGCTACATCAGAGCGTATTAAGGGAATGCTGAAGCCGGTTCCGGGAAAGCCATTGCACTTCTCGATCGAAGGAAACGGCGAATTCGAATATTGGCCATACTTTGAAGTGCAGGAAGAACCGTTCTCATGTTTTCCTGAATTTTTCAGGTAAACAGCCCTTTCGGGT
>CAYHDA010000170.1:5677-9297 GCA_964355145.1 uncultured Mariniphaga sp. | reverse complement strand
TTGCAAATGAGGGGTATTTCGGGATATTTCTGACACAGAAAAGATTTAACTATTTTTATAGTTAATATTTTCAAAAACACTTGCATGACTATAAATATAGTCGTATATTTGTGATGAAGGATTGAGACTAAAAACAACAGCGATGCAATTAACAAAAGCAGAAGAACAAGTGATGCAGATCCTGTGGGAGATGGGTGAGGGATTGGTCAAGGACGTCCGCGACCGGTTCGATGAGCCTAAACCTGCACGGAATACGGTTTCAACTGTGATCAGGGTACTGGAAAAAAAGGGTTTTGTCGGGCACAAAGATTACGGGAAGGTATTCGTCTATTATCCGTTGGTGATGAAAAATGAATATTCTGGCAAGCAGCTTTTCGGATTACTGAACGATTATTTCAATAATTCGTTTCCAGCTATGGCCTCCTATTTTGTCCGCGAGAAGGACCTGTCAATCAAAGACCTCGAGCAACTGCTCGAGGATACGAAAGTGGAGTTAGCGAAACGCGTTAAAACAGCTTAAAAAATGGAAGCTTTTGGAATTTATCTTTTAAAATCGACGGTCTGGCTGACTGGTTTTGCAATTGTGTTCCTGACAGTCTTACGCAATGAGCGGTATTTCAGGTTGAACAGGATTTACCTCATATCAGGGATTATCGCTTCCATAATTTTCCCTTTTTATACCTGGCATTATGCTGTGCTCCTTCCTTCATCTACCGGTTCGGCTTCAATTTCAGGACTGTCACCGATCGCAGGCACTCCTATCGTATCTGATTTCCAGATTTATGGGTGGTTGTATGCGGCTGGGTTCGCTTGGCTGGCTTTTCGGCTGATATGGCAAACAGTCAGGGTCATCCGTAAATTGCAGCATGCCGGCTACGAAGTTAACGGACCGGTAAAATTGGTTCGTACCTCCGAATATGCTGCTTCGTTTTCATTTTTCTCTTACGTTTTTGTCAATCCTTCAACGTCTGATGTTGAAACGAAAGAGATTGTGAACCACGAAAGTGAGCACATCAAGCAACGGCACTGGTTCGATCTGCTGCTGGTAGAGATCCTCTGTCTGTTGCAGTGGTTTAATCCGTTCGTATGGATTTATGCCCGCCAGATCCGTCAGAATCACGAATATCTTGCTGATGAGAAGGCATTGCAAAATACTTCGGACCCGGCTATTTATCAGGCTACATTGCTCAACCAGCTCCTTGGGGCCCCGGTAATCAGCCTGGCCAATTCGTTCAGTTATTCACTCAACAAAAAAAGATTTAAAATGATGAAAAAGACTATAGATTCTCCATTTAGAAAACTAAAATTACTCTTTGCATTGCCTTTGATTGTTTTTGTTTTCTATGCTTTTGCAAAACCTGAGTATGTTTCTGCTGTTAAGGCGGATCAGCTATCCGGTTCTATGCTGAACGAGAAAGGCAAGCCGGTGAAGGGTACGGTTGTTAATGCTGAAGGGAAACCGCTGGCAGGTACTTCGGTGATTTTAATGGGTTCAACATTGGGAGCGGTTACCGATAAAAATGGAAGCTTTAAATTAAAAGATGTTTCAGAAAATGGGAAACTGGTATTTTCCTTTGTCGGCCAAAAATCTGTCATTTTGAGTCCGGAATTTGATAAGAATATGGTTGTTAAGATGGAACCGGCAACAATTTTGCTTGATAAGGTTACTTTTCATGAATCTTCAGCAGGACCGGTGAAGTTCAATTCAATGAATTCGGATAATCCACCTTTGTTTTTTCTTGACGGACAAATTATCGATAAAGCCAGGATGGATGCGATTAATCCTAATGATATCGAATCAATCAGTGTTTTAAAGGATAAATCAGCTACTGCGGTATATGGTGAGAAAGGTAAAAATGGCGTGATCTTAATTGTTTCAAAAAAGAATTCCTCTGGATTGAAAGATGCCAATCATAATGCAAATAATACTTATGTTGAACATTTTGATCCCCTGCATCCGCCACTTTATGTGTTGGATGGTCGAATAACTGAGAAAACTTTGGTGGAAAAAGTGTTGGCCGATGGTGTCGAGTCTGTGGCCATCCTAAAAGACAAAAATGCGACTGATAAGTATGGCGACAAAGGTAAATACGGTGTAATTGAGATCTCCACAAAAGAAAAGGCAGGTGCCACTATTGACCGTGAGACATTTAAAAAAGAGGGGAATCCTGACGATTTCGCCAAAGAACGATCGGGTGCTGCGGTCGATAAGGAATTTGCTGCCAGTATGAAACAAACGACATCGAAAGATGCTCCCCAGAAAAAGGAGGTTTTTACGGTAGTTGAGGAGATGCCTCAATTTCCCGGAGGGACGGAGGCAATGATGAAGTTTATTGGAGGGAATGTGAAATATCCTGATCAGGCAAAGAAAGATAATGTTCAGGGAAAAGTATTTGTTAGTTTCGTGATCAAAAGCAGTGGAAAAGTGGGAGATGTAAAGATTGCCCGCAGTGTTGATCCGCTCCTTGATGCAGAGGCAGCGCGGGTGATTGGTTCAATGCCCGACTGGAAACCAGGCAAACAGCACGGTGAAGCTGTAGATGTCGCCTTTACCATACCGATACAATTTACTCTCGACGGAGAAAAAGCTAAAAAGGAAGAGAAGAATACGTTTATTGAAGTTGAAGAGATGCCACAATACATTGGTGGACAAGAGGATATGATGAAATTTATAAGCGAAAACCTCAGATACCCAAAACAAGCAGCTACCGACAATGTTCAGGGAAAGGTGTTTGTAAGTTTTGTGGTAAGTAGTAATGGCAAAGTAGAGAACGTAAAAATTGCAAGAGGTGTTGATTCGATGCTTGATGCGGAAGCGATGCGAGTGATCAGCTTAATGCCCGACTGGAAACCCGGTAAACAAGGAGGTAAAGCAGTTGATGTGGCACTTACTGTTCCGATTCAATTCAGGCTTCAATAAATTTGATACTTATGGCAGCAGTGAAGGGGTGAATGTCCATGATTTGAACATTCACCCCTTCACTCATTCTGGTGGCGGTTTTTATTACTTCGCACATTTTTTTTGTTACTCCCCGCCGTTCAGTAATTTAATTTTGGTGACCGTCAGTTGACGGATTAGTGTCTCCGAGCCATTGGTGGTATTGTTTATTCCAGCACAAACTCATTTCCCGATTCCGGAATCTCGATAGCTCCGAACCCGGCTTCAATCATCCTTTCCTTATAAAACTGTTGTGCATCGTAGTCACCATGAACAAGGAAAGTTTTCTTTAATTGATTTGGATCCTGGCATTTGAGGTATTCGAGCATTTCGTTGTAATCGCCATGACCACTGAAGGCTTCGATCCTTTCAATGGTCGCATTGACTTCATATTTAGTGCCGAAAATAGAGACTTCGCCTTCGCCTCCGAGAATTCTGGCACCAAGGGTTCGCGGCGCGCAATAACCAACGCAAAGGATGGTGTTTCTCGGATTGGAGATGTTATTGGCAAGGTGGTGCTTGATCCGTCCGGCTTCCATCATCCCGGAGGCTGAAATAATCACACATGGTTTTTTGATGGTATTGAGTTTTTTCGACTCCGCAGTTGACTTAATATAGTGTAATGAATTAAATCCAAATGCGTCATCGTCCTGTTCGATCACTTCAAGCACCTCTTTATTAA
>CAYHDA010000170.1:0-5667 GCA_964355145.1 uncultured Mariniphaga sp. | reverse complement strand
AAAGCATTCCGGATGCATCCTAAAAATATCGGTAGCATTCACTGCAAGCGGACTGTCCACATAAATCTGTACTTTAGGTAATCTTCCGTCATTGAAAAAATTATTCAATGAGTAAACCAGTTCCTGCGTTCTGCCGATGGCAAATGAAGGGATGATCAGTTTTCCGCCCCGGTTAACGCATGCTTCTTTGACAACCCGCAAAAGATCTTCCTCCGCTGCCTTAATGTGCGGATGCAACCGGTTGCCATAGGTTGCCTCGGTAATCAGGTAATCGCATTGCGCAAATGGTTCGGGTGCTTTAAGGATCCTGCCGGAGGGGCGTCCAATATCACCCGTATAACCGATTTTTGTAACTTTTCCGTTCTCAGTAATTTCAATAACAGCAGCACCGGCTCCCAGAAGATGACCTGTTGCGGTAAATCGTACCTTAATGCTGTCGTTGATATAGAATTTCCTGTTATGGGCTGTCCCGATAAAAAGGGGCATGCAATTGACAGCATCTTCTTTTTTATAGATTGGTTCGACTGGTTCGAGTCCCTGACGCGCCCTTTTCTTATTGTGCATTTCAGTATCACTCTCCTGAATATGACCGCTATCGGCGAGCATAATCGCGCAGAGGTCGCGGGTGGCGTTGGTACAGATCACCGACCCTCTGAATCCCAGCCGGTAAACATAAGGGATCAATCCTGAGTGGTCGATATGGGCATGTGAAAGGATGATGTGATCGATCTGGCTTGGTTCGAATCCAAGATTGCGGTTCATACTGTCGGTTTCCTGACCTTTTCCCTGAAACATTCCGCAGTCGAGGAGGATTTTTTTTCCGTTATCCAATGTGATCAGCGTCTTACTGCCTGTTACCTCACGCGCAGCACCGAGGAATTTTATTTTCATAATTTGACAGATAAAATATAACCTAAAAGTAGTTAAATTATACGGTTTTGGAAGGAATAATAGCAAATAAAAAACAATAAAGAGTTTCGCCACTAAAACACAAAGTCACCAAATTTCACCAAAAATATTTTGTAAATTTGATAAACTATATCTTAGAATGTCATCAAGTTACCAAAACGCAATTCGTTCAAATAGGAATTTTCTTCCGGTATCTAAAGAGCTGGATGAAATTGGAAGATTAGTGGTTGATGCTGCCTATACTGTCCATAAAAATTTGGGACCTGGCTTACTTGAGAAGGTGTATGAAATATGTTTCTGCCATGAATTAGTGAAGCGAGGATTGTCCTATCGGCGTCAGGTTGATATTCCCGTAGTATATGACAATATGGTTTTCGATGAAGGCCTTCGTCTGGACGTTCTTGTGGAAAATGAAGTAATCTGTGAATTGAAGGCAATTGAAACAGTAAACCCAGTTTGGGAGGTACAAGTGTTAAGTCATTTAAAGCTAACAAATAAACGATTGGGTTTTCTAATTAATTTTGATGTTGTGAATATTGGAAACGGAATAAGAAGGTTTGTTCATTAATATTTTGGTGCTACTTAGTGTTTTGGTGCTTTAGTGGCAAAATCCTTCTTTTTTGTCTTCTTTTTAAAAGAGCCGCCACTGAAATACAGCGACGGCTCTTTAATCTAGTTATTAAATTCCTTATTCTTCAGCGTGTTGTTCGGCTTCGTAAGCCTTAAGCAGCTCTTCCTGAACTTCGGCAGGTACTTTTTCGTAATTGGCAAATTTCAGTTTAAACATTGCACGTCCCTGGGTAATTGAACTTAGCGAAGTGGAATATTTGTTCATCTCTTTAAGTGGCACTTTGGCCATAATCTTCTCGAACCCTTTTTCAGAGCTCATTCCCATGATTAAGGCGCGGCGTCCCTGAAGATCGCCCATCACATCACCTAACCGGTCAGATGGCACCAATACTTCGACATCGTAAATCGGCTCGAGAATTTTAGGACCTGCAATTTTAAAGGCTGCACTAAACGCGTTGCGACCTGCAAGCCGGAACGAAATCTCGTTTGAATCGACAGGATGCATTTTGCCGTCATAAACACAAACCCTGATATCGCGGGCATACGAACCGGTAAGAGGTCCCTCTTCCATTTTTTCCATTATTCCTTTCAGAATGGCTGGAAGGAATCGTGCATCAATCGAACCTCCGACTACACAATTACAGAAAACCAGTTTTCCACCCCATGGCAACTCAGTTACATCGGTTCCACGCAAGCTGATTTTCATTTCCTTGCCGTCGATTTTGAACATTTCAGGGACAGGCATACCTTCTTCGTAAGGTTCAATTACCATATGAACCTCTCCAAACTGGCCGGAACCTCCGCTCTGCTTGCGGTGACGATAGTCGCCGGCAGCTATTTTGGTGATTGTTTCCCGATAAGGGATTTTAGGTTTAATGAATTGAATATCGATTTTATAAACATTGTCGAAATACCATTTTAACGTATTAATGTGGTATTCGCCCTGGCCATGGAGCAGAATTTGTTTAAGCTCCTTTGAGTACTCAATTACATAGGTAGGATCCTCTTCGGCAAGTTTATGAAGGAATTCTCCCATTTTCTCTTCATCTGACTCATTTACCGCTTTGATTGCGGTAGTGAAACGAGGATCCGGGTACTCTAAAGGTGGAAAACTAATCTCAGCATCTTTGTCGCAAAGGGTGTGATTATGTTTTACATCTTTCAGTTTTACAGTTGCACCAATATCCCCGGCTTGCATTTCCGGAACTTTCGTCCGGGTTTTTCCGGCTACGGCATATATTTGAGAAATTCTTTCTTTCGAATTTTTGGTGGTATTCACCAGATCCATTCCCTCTTTCAAAATTCCGGAAATCACCTTAAAGTAGGTCACCTCGCCAACATGCTGTTCTATGGCAGTCTTAAAAATAAATATTGACGTTGGACCATGAATATCCATTTTGATTAATTTCCCGTCGATCGTTTTAACGGGAGCAAGCTCTCCCGGATGAGGAGCAACATTGCAGATAAATTCCATAAGGCGGCGTGTTCCCATGTCGCGTGCGGCACAGGTACAGAAAACAGGATACAGACTTCGGCTTAACATACCCAGCTTGATTCCTTTTCGCATTTCATCTTCGTTGAGGTTTCCCTGGTCGAAGAAGAGTTCCATTAATTCCTCATCGTTTTCAGCTGCCATTTCAACAAGCTGATTATGAGCTTCTTCTGCGCGCGCAATTTCAGACGATGGGATGTCTAATATTTCAGGTGCTCCTCCGTTTGGACCCCATTGGAGCATTTTCATTTTGAGTACATCAATTACTTTATTGTAGCTTACCCCGGGGTTAACAGGATATTGTACGATGGCCAGTTTATTTCCAAAAGTAGTTGTGGCCATTTCAATCGTATTTTCCCAGTTGCTGGTTTCGTGATCCAGATGGTTGATCACAAAAATCAATGGTTTGTGAAATCTTTCGGCTTTGCGGTTTGCGATTTCGGTTCCAACTTCAACGCCGTTAACAGCATTAAACAATAATAGTCCGGTTGCAGCTACACTCAGTGCGGGGATTACACCTCCAACAAAGTCATCCATTCCGGGGGTGTCAATGATGTTAATCTTGCAGCCATCAAATTCGGTGTAAAGAACTGTGGGGTGTACCGAATTGCCATACTCCTGTTCAACAAGATTGTAGTCCGATGCAGTCGTTTTGCTTTTTACATCGCCTCTTCGACTGATTACACCACCCTCGAAGAGCATCGCCTCTACAAGGGTGGTTTTCCCGGCGCCGGAATTACCAATTACAGTAATGTTCCGGATTTCTTTAGTCTGATATACTTTCATGTGATAAAATTTAGATAAAAACTCAATAATCTATTCGTTCGAAATTCAACTTAATTCATCAACAATGGAAAAAACGAAATCCGTCATTTGGATTTCAAACTTCAATATACTAACTAATCAACTAATAATGAGACATTCACAGCTCTTTGGGTCCATGGGAAACGTTTTTCCCTAATGGGGCTGTATTATTTAAATCAGGTAAATGAAAAAATTTATAAGAAGTCAGGTAAAATGTTTAAACAAGGCGACATTAAAAGGGTTTAATATTTTACAATGCCATCAAAAATATAAAAATTTTAAAAGTTTCCAATTTATTACAAAAATCGCATTATTTTTTTTTGATGTTATACTCTGAGTCAATCCTTGTTCAGTTAATTGATACATAGCATTTAGCTGATAGTGGCAACGGAATATGTGATTTTATGTATTCAAAAAACATGTTTTTAAATCATAAATTATATTGAAATTATCTGCCTCCCTTAGGATTGGAATCTTATCAGAGCTGTAATATTGTGATGATCATAATGTCGTATTGGAATTCAGATTCACGAAATTTGTTCTGGATTAATTCTAAACTTTAGATTAAAAACACTTTTTTTTTAGAAGGGTTATTGTTTTATGGTGAAATTGTGTACTTTTGCAGTCCATTTTGGGGCAGATCCGCCCGGTTAATTTTAGTTATCGGGTCGGTTTTATGTTAAAATGGTTTGGACTTGAGTTCATTTTTCGTGTGTATTTAGTATAATTTCAAAATTTAAAAACGTTTATGCCTACTATTCAACAGTTAGTACGTAAGGGAAGAACGAGTATCGAGGATAAGAGTAAGTCTCCGGCACTCAACTCTTGCCCGCAACGAAGGGGCGTATGTGTTCGTGTTTACACCACGACGCCTAAAAAACCAAACTCGGCTATGAGAAAAGTTGCCAGGGTACGGTTGACCAATCAAAAGGAAGTAAATGCGTACATCCCCGGTGAAGGTCATAATTTGCAGGAGCACTCAATTGTGCTGGTTCGCGGAGGACGAGTAAAAGATCTTCCAGGAGTACGTTATCATCTTATTCGTGGAGCTCTCGACACCGCCGGTGTAGAAGGCCGTAAACAACGCCGATCCAAGTATGGTGCAAAACGCCCAAAACCAGGACAAGTTGTTGCCGCCACAAAAAAGAAGAAATAATTGATTAAAAATTAGTTATTTGTTTGGAGGTTTGGTTGAGTAAGGGTCTGCCTTGAGCGGGCTATTTAAACTGAAGACTGAACAACAACCGATTCGAATAACACAAACAATGTGTAACTAAAATGAGAAAAACAAAACCAAAGAAAAGGATCATCTTGCCTGATCCTAAGTTTCAAGATGTACTGGTGACAAGGTTTGTCAACAGTCTGATGTTCGATGGCAAGAAATCTATTGCTTTCAAAATCTTTTACGATGCACTTGACATCGTTGGAAAAAAGATGAAAGACAGCGAACTTTCCCCGCTTGATGTATGGAAAAAGGGTTTGCTGAATATCACTCCCGCAGTCGAGGTAAAGAGCAGACGTGTTGGTGGCGCGAACTTTCAGGTTCCAATGGAAATCCGTCCGGAACGTAAAGTGGCTATCTCCATGCACAATCTTATCCAGTTTGCAACCAAACGTTCAGGTCACTCAATGGCCGAAAAGCTCGCAGCCGAAACAGTTGCTGCTTTCAACGAAGAGGGTGGAGCCTTCAAAAAGAAAGAAGATACACACAGAATGGCAGAAGCGAACCGTGCATTTGCCCATTTCCGGTTTTAATTGAAATAAACAGTAGATATCAGGATTAAATATAATGGCTAAAAGGGATCTCACAAATATCAGAAACATTGGTATCATGGCTCACATCGATGCCGGTAAAACAACCACTTCAGAGCGGATTTTGTTTTATACCGGCA
>CAYHDA010000169.1:0-9360 GCA_964355145.1 uncultured Mariniphaga sp. | reverse complement strand
AAAAGTAAAGATGAGAATAGCCGTTCCCAACTTTAAACCAGATTCGAATTAAAAAAATAATTATTTAAACCAATGGCAAAGTTATTAATAAATTGCTAAGGAAATATGGCAACCCGCCAATATTTTATCCATTTTTAAGAAAAATGAAACTAACCATTTTTATTTTAACAGTGTCAATTTTAAGTAGTTTCTCTGCTGAGACCTATTCGCAGAGCACAAAATTGACCATTACTGAGAATAACTCCACGTTATTGAATGTCCTTCGGGCGATCGAAGGACAGAGTGAATTCAAGTTCTTTTACAATGAGAAAGTGGATGTCAGCAGGCCAGTTTCTGTTGAGGCCACCCAAAAATCTGTAACCGATATTCTGGATAAATTACTCACCAGTACCTCTGTCAAATACAAGGTTCTTGGACGCCAGATCGCGTTGTACGATAGAAACGAGATGGAGCCGTTTATGAGTGAACAACAGGATAAGAGGGTAAAAGGAAAAGTGACCGATCAGTCCGGAGCTTCCTTACCCGGTGTCTCTGTTGTGGTGAAAGGAACTACCACGGGAATAGTAACAGATAGCAGTGGAAGTTATGCATTGGGCAACATTCCTGAAAATGCAATTCTGCAGTTTTCCTTTGTTGGAATGAAAACACAGGAGATTGCAGTGGGAAATAAAGTAACCATTAATATTACCCTTGCAGATGAAGCGATAGGCCTGGAAGAAGTTGTAGCTGTAGGATATGGAACACAAAAGAAAATCACCCTGACAGGTGCTGTTGCAGCTATCCGCAGTGACGAGATTATCACAACCAAAGGCGCGAATGTTCAAAATATGCTTTCTGGTAAAATTGCCGGTGTTAACATAACTCAGAAGACCTCTGAACCAGGAAACTTCAACAACGATATACAGATCAGGGGCATGGGCAATCCACTTGTTTTGGTTGACGGGGTAGCGCGCGACAACTTTACCAAGCTTGATCCTAACGAAATTGAATCCATGTCTATTCTGAAGGATGGTTCGGCTGCAATTTACGGGGTACGTGCAGCAAATGGTGTAGTGTTGATTACTACCAAAAAAGGTACAAAAGGAACCGCTTTTAAATTGGAATACACTGGATATGTAGGCATCCAAAACATGATCAACCAACCTCAACCGCTTGATGCAATAGGCTTTACGCAAATACAGAACGAAAAAGCCTTTAATGGCGGTTCTGCTACTCCTAATTATCCGAAATCTTCATTTGAACCTTACCTTAACGGAACAAAGAAATCTACCGATTGGCAGGGTAACACAATGAATAAACAAGCTCTGCAAACTCAGCATAGTTTCAGTGCCACAGGAGGAACAGACAAACTGACCTATTTCGTAAACTTCGGTTACAACAAACAAGATGGCTATTGGAAATCGGGCGATTTATGGTATAATCGATATAACCTGAGATCGAATGTCAGTGCGGAGGTAGCAAAAGGGCTTCATTTCGAAGTGCTGGTTAATGCAATGATGGACACTAAAAATCAACCATCTTCATGGCCGACCTGGAATCTTTTTAAAGGATACTGGACACAAATTCCATTGAATCCATATTATGCCAACGACAATCCTCAATATCCTTTCTTTGCTGCCGATGGTCTTCATCCGGATTATATGACCGATCAGGAAAAGTCGGGTTACCAGAGAGCAAATCAACGACTGTTTCAAACCACATTAAGTCTGGAGTATGCTATCCCCTGGATCAGCGGACTCAAGGCAAAAGGGATGTATAGTTATGACTACCGTGAAAACGAAAACAAAAATTGGCGCAAAACATTTAATCTCTATACCTACAACGAATCCAATCAAACGTATACTGCTGCCGCAGTAAATTCGCCATCGCGTTTGACCCGCCAATATTTCGGTTACATCACTTCACAATTTCAACTTTCATTGGCTTATAACAAGTCGTTGAATAAAGTTCATAATATTAGCAGTCTTTTGCTGTATGAAGAGAATAATCGGCTTGCTGATAATTTTTATGCTCAACGAGACTTCAGTATGGATGCAGTAAGTCAGCTGTTTGCCGGTAATAGCACCAATCAGGTGGGAAATATGAACACCGGTGACTTGTATAAATATACCAACAAAGCCCTTGTCGGCCGTTTAAACTACGATTATAATTCGAAATACCTTGCAGAATTCAGTTTCCGTTACGATGGATCCTCAATGTTTCAGGAAGGTAAACAATGGGGATTCTTTCCCTCAGGTTCGATCGGATGGCGTATGTCTGAAGAATCATTTATTAAGGATAGCGAGGCGCTTAAATTTATTTCTAATTTAAAGTGGAGAGCCTCTTACGGCATAATGGGAGATGACAGAGCTTCAACCTACCAATTTTTATCAGGTTATAACTACCCATCGAATGGATATGTATTTGGTGGAAACTACACCAATGCATTTGGTATGAGGGGAATGCCAAATCCAAATATTACATGGTACGAAGCGGCAATGTTAAATATTGGAGCTGATGCTGAATTATGGCATGGTTTGTTGGGTGTTAGTACAGATATCTTTCAACGTGATCGTTCAAATCTGCTGGCAACACGCAGCGAAAGCCTTCCGGGGCTGGTGGGTGCAAACTTGCCACAGGAAAATTTAGAAGGTGACCTGACTAAAGGCTTTGAATTGACACTGACACACAAAAATAAAATCGGAAATGATTTTAAATACAACATATCAGGGAATATGGCAATGTCGCGCACCAAATGGAAGTACAGGGAAATTGCAAAACAAGGCAATTCCTATCTTAATTGGCGCAATAACAGCAACAACAGATGGAACGACATTTGGTGGGGGCTCAACAATACAGGACGTTTCCAGACGATGGAACAAATATTTGCCGGCACAATCTACAACGGGAGCAAGGGCAATTCTATGATGCTTCCGGGCGATTTGATTTTTGATGACTGGAACAAGGATGGAATTATTGATGCTAACGACGTAGCCCCTATCGGTTACAACACAGCTATTAACAAGACCAACTTCAATGGTGGTATGCCTATGCTCAATTATGGCTTCACCCTTGGAGCCGAATACAAAGGGTTTGATTTAAGTATGGTATTTCAGGGAGCAGCAATGAGCTGGCTTAGGTATCCCGAACAGTTGGAAATGCCTCTTCCATGGAACCGTAACGGATTGACGATGTTTTTAGACCGTTGGCACAGGGTTGATCAATTTGATCCAAAAAGCGCATGGGTTCCAGGCCACTTCCCTTCAACTTACAGGGATAACGGAAGAAGTGATTTCATTTTACAAAATTCCACTTTCGTGATGCAGGATGCTTCTTACCTTCGGTTGAAGAGTCTTGAACTCGGTTTCAACATTCCAACAAACTATACAAATAAAGTTGGACTCAGTAAAGCAAGAATTTTCTTTAATGCTTATAACCTACTTACATTAACGAATCTTACGTATTGCGATCCGGAGCATACTGGTGATGAATATGCTTATACATATCCACTGAGTCAGGCTTTTAATTTTGGCGTAAACATTACTTTCTAAAAAATGATTAAAATGAAAGCAACTAAAATATTGTTGATGAGCATCTTCGCCATTACGATTTCATGCAACACATTAGATGTTCCACCCATGAATATTGTAGGAGACAAAGAAGCATTTTCCTCTGAATCAGGAGTCAATTCATATATGGCACGTTTTTATTGGGATTTGCCAATTGAAGATTTCAGCTCGAATAATGGTGGTCTTAAAAATAACCCGGAAAACAACGCCCAGGACTATACCGGTGAAACGATGAAGTGTGATCCCCGGCGCAGTGATTTGGGTGGCGGCGATTTCCCGTATTGGGATTATACGCCAATCAGGAACATGAATTATTTTTTGCAGGAATTTCCAAATTATGCGGTTAATTTCACAAAAGAAAAAATTGATGCCTGGACAGGTGAAGTTTACTTCCTGCGCGCTTATCACTATTTTGCAATGGTAAAACGTTACGGAGGAATACCAATTGTTAAGAAAGTTTTGAATTATCCGGCTCAGACAATTGAAGAATTAAAAGCAGCCCGGAATACAGAAGTTGAATGTATTAATTTTATTCTTGCTGACCTGGATGAAGCGATCAAAATGCTTCCCGCTTCAAGCCTGGCATCCGGCCGCACAAACAAAAACATAGCTTATGGTATGAAAGCCAGAGTGGCTCTTTATGCGGCTTCAGTTGCCAAATATGGTACGGTTGAATTGAATGGAGTTTTGGGAATACCTGCCGACCAGGCAAAAAGCTTCTTTCAGGTTGCTTATGATGCAGCAAAAGCCGTTGATGGTAAATATTCGTTGTACAACAAAGGAGGCGATCTGGCGAATAACTTTTCAAATATATTTTTGGACCAAAGCAGCGGTGAGAATATGTTTGTTAAGTATTACAAGTACCCTGATTATGGTCATAGCTGGGAATTATTTATGATTCCATGGCAAATCCGTGGCGCGCAAAACTATTCCGGTCGTGCTAATCCCACTTTGGATTTTGTTGAGATGTTTGACGATACCGATGGAAATCCCTTTATTTTGAATACAGGAACGGATAATGCCCCGGTCTTTTATGCCAATCGCATGGATTTATTTACCAAGGCAGAACCTAGGCTGAAAGGTTTGGTTATTTTTCCGGGGGACACCTATAAAGGTGAAGTTATCGATGTCCGCAAGGGTATAGTAAAAGCAGGAGATCCTATTACGACGATTACATCTACAAATAGTTTTACCGACCAATATAACGGCATGACTCTTCAGGGTGCAAGCGGTATGGGCTATAACGAATGTACACCTACAGGTTTTTATATCCGTAAGTGGTTAAATCCGGCAATTCCAAGGTCAGATGTTTCAGGAAGCAGAACTGAAACTCCATGGATCGAAATGCGTTATGCCGAAATGTTGTTGATCCGTGCAGAAGCTGCAATGGAACTTAAATCGCTGGGTGATGCTACAAAAGTGGATGATGCTGTTACCAGTATAAAAGCACTTCGCGACAGAGCCGGAGCCAAAAAAGTATATACTTCAGCAGATCTAACCATTAATCTTGTCCGCAAAGAACGTAAAATGGAATTGTTCTTTGAAAATAAGATTTTCTGGGATATGAAAAGATGGCGTACATTCGATCTGGAATTTTCCAGCAGGGAAATAAAAGTACTTTGGCCCATATATGTATTTGACCAGCAAAAGTATTACATGAAAAAAACTGTTTTTAGCGATTGGAAATATACATTCCAGAAGTATCGCTACTATCAGCAAATCCCAAATAGTGAGATTCAAAAGAATTCTCTTTTGGTGCAAAACCCGGGTTATTAATTGTAAAACATGTTAGAGATGAAAAAAAGTAAAATTTTAATATCAATATTCTGTATAGCAACAGTCGCTATATTAGTTTCCTGTACTAAAATCGACAACTATGATGCACCTGACGGAACATTAACAGGGAGCGTGATTGACAATGTAACGGGGAAAGCAATTATCACCCAGCAACCAGATGGATTCCGGATAAAATACGATGAAATCAGCTGGAGCGCAACACCAATAGCCCAATACTTCTGGGGTAAAGCCGATGGCACTTTTAACAATACAAAGCTATTTGCGGGGAAATACAATGTCACTCCTGTTGAAGGCGCATTTGTTACGCCTGATCCTCAGACTATCGATATTACTTCGGGTGGAATTACAACGGTTAAATTCACTGTTACTCCGTATATTAGTTTCGCTGGCGTATCTATCGTTAAAAATGGAACAAATGCTACTGCAACATTTACATTAACTAAAAATGTTGTATCGTCTACACCCCAAAGTTACCGTGTATTTGTAGCGCTGTTAACCCCTTACGTTGGCACTTTTGATTTCGACTCCAGCGTAAGTTCCGGCGAAGTCGCGATTACAAACAGTGATATGGGAGTAGTTAAAGTTGTTACGCTTGACAAACTGGTGGCAGGGAAGAAATATTATATTCGCATTGGCGCCAGATGCAGCAATCCTTCAGGTCGTTACAACTTTACAGAAATTGTCACTATTCAAATGTAGCAAAGTTTAGGATTAAGGAATTCAATAACCCGATGATAATTACCCGGACATATTTTCCGGGTAATTTCATCGGCCGATAATGTGTTTTTTTGCCTGATGGAACACCCATTTTATCTTCGTTCGTGTTTGCGAAACGCAGAATTATGGGTGTTTCATCGGGTTTTTTTATATTAAAACTTTCCTATTTAGTGACCTGTAAAGGTTTAATTCATGGAAATAAAAAAAATCGGGAAAAAGGCCCGGGAGATGAACCGGATTGCCTTTCATCTGACCGGAGTGAAGAACCAATGATCCAATTGGCTTAGAGACAGAAATTCGGAATATTATTCTCCAATTATTGTCCGGGATATGGCAAGAGACAGGATAACATGGAAAATTTGTATTTTTATAATCTTTTCAATGAGGTTCTGTAATTTAAATCAGTTAAAATCATGTTAAAGAAGAGAATTTCTTTTTGTGTTTTGGCATATTTCTGCCTGAGTATATGGCCTGTTTTGTCTCAGGAAAAAATGCAGGCAGCTGACAAAACTACTGTACAAGGTAGTTCTGTTAACCTCTCATCCGCTGTTCTCGTGGTGGTTCCGGGGATAAATGGCCCTGAAATGAAAGCCTCTGAAATGTTGCTTGATGAAGTTGAAAAACGAAGCAGAGTGCGTTGGAATACCGTAAATCAATTGCCAAAAAGCGGTCATAACGGAGTCGTATTGGGTCAGCGAAAGGATCTTATGCACACTTTTCCGCTTCTGGCAGAAAAGCTAAAAGATTCACAAAATGACAAACCCGAAGGTTATAGAATTTTAACCCTCGAATCCGGATTGGTCGTTGTGGCAGGAAATGATGCACGTGGTGTACTTTTCGGAGCCGGACGCCTGCTGCGAATGATGAATTATTCAAGAGATATGGTCTCTCTGCCAAATGCAGTTAATCTGTCAACCTCACCCCGGTATCCTTTAAGAGGACATCAGTTAGGTTATCGTCCAAAAACAAATTCTTATGATGGATGGTCGGTGGCAATGTGGGAACAATATATTCGTGATCTGGTAATTTTTGGCACAAACGCCATTGAACTCATTCCGCCTGTTTCGGATGACGATGTTGACAGTCCGCATTTCCCTATTGATCCAATGAAAATGATGATCAGGATGTCCGAATTGGCAAAAGCCTATGGCATTGAATGTTGGATATGGTATCCGGCAATGGAAAAAGATTACGGAGATAAGGCTACTGTAAATAAGGCACTCAAAGAGTGGGGCGATGTGCTGCGTCAGTTACCACGTGTTGATGCCGTATTTGTTCCAGGGGGTGATCCAGGACATACGCCGCCAAAGAATTTTTTCCCCATGCTGGAGAAGCAAACCGAACAGTTGCAAAAGTTGCATCCGGGAGCAAAAATGTGGATGTCGCCCCAAGGGTTTAATGCCGGATGGATGGATGATTTTTATGCCATTATGAAAGCAGAACCCACCTGGCTGGAAGGGGTTGTATTTGGCCCTCAGCAATTTGAAAGTATGGAAAATTTACGTGCAAAAATTCCGAAACGCTTCAAGATGCGTTTTTATCCAGACATAACTCATTCAGCATGGGCACAATATCCCGTTCCGGATTGGGATTTTGCGTATTTAGCCACTCTTAATCGTGAACCAATTAATCCCCGGCCCACGGATCAGAGCATAATCTTCAAGAGACTGCAACCTGTTGCGCCGTATGGCTTTCTTACCTATTCTGAGGGGTGTAACGATGATGTAAATAAAATAATCTGGAGCAGTCTGGGTTGGGATCCAGAAGCAAATATCACCAATATTTTACGTGACTACAGTGGTTATTTTATCGGATCTGCAGTAAGGGCATCTTTTGCTCAGGGAATTATCAGCTTGGAACAGAATTGGAAAGGACCTCTTGCCAATAACCTGAGCGTACAAACCACTCTTACTCAATTTCAGGAGCTGGAGCGATCCGCCACACCATCAATGCTGCAAAACTGGCGTTTCCAGCAGGCTCTTTACCGTGCTTATTATGATGCGACAAACCGCAGCAGACTTTTACAAGAAACGGCACAGGAAGAAAAAGCTTTGGAATTTCTCCGGCGTGCACGTTTAACCGGAAGTTCAGCCGCTCTTGCGAATGCAGAGACCGCACTTGCAAAGCCAGACTTGCTGCCGGCAGCGGATTCCCGTGCGCGTGTTTTTGAACTTGCCGAAGCTCTTTTCCAAAGTATTCATATGCAGTTGAGCGCATCCCGATATCAGGCAATTGCCGTTCGAAGGGGAGCAAACCTTGATCTCATCGACTTTCCATTAAATAATGCACCCTGGCTTCGCAAGCGTTTTTCGGAGATTGGTGCTATCTCTGGTGAGACTGAACGGTTACTTAAGATTGATGAAATATTAAACTGGAGCAATCCTGGTGCAGGAGGATTCTATGATGACCTGGGTAATTATGGTTCACAGCCTCATCTGGTAACAGGTTCTGTTTATACTGAAGATCCTGCATTTCAACGCGCTCCGGCTTCGGGTATGGTTGTCCGCTCACGAAATCACGAATTCCGTGTGTCATCATGCACGTATGCTGAAACTTTACATGATTATCCTTTGGAGATGTTCTATCCGGAGCTTGACAAAACCGCCCGATATCGCCTCAGAATTGTTTATGGTCCGGAAGGAAAGGGTGATATCAGACTAGTAGCGAATGACAAATTTGAGATACACCCAATGCGCCCCAAAGAGATGAATTATCAGCCCGTTGAATTTGATGTTCCGGCAGAAGCTACAAAAACCGGCGAATTAAAACTCAGCTGGACACGTCCAAAGGGAATAGGCGGAAGCGGGCGATGCGTCCAGGTCGCAGAAGTCTGGCTAATGCGGATTCAGGATATCCCGGCACATGAAAATACACCGCCATACCGGTACTAAGCAATTTTCAATCAGCAATGTTCAATAATCTATACTATTAATATTCTGCAATTTAGCAATACAATATTGCGACAATAAAACTTTCCGGTTAGTTAGCAGAAATTGGATTCTGCAATTTCGAATTTGTTTACATCATTCAGGTTTAAACTAAAACAAGGTATCTTTTGTTATCAATAAAAAACATTGAAAAAATGGACGGGTACGAAGATAAAAGAAGAGGTTTTTTACGCAAATTGGGGTTCACACTTGGTGCATCCCTAACTGCATCATCGCTGATTTCAGCCAATATTGTCGAGACAACTCAGAATATAATGATCACCCCCGATCAGAAGGCTTTTATGAACAGTTATGAAAAATGGATGGATGCATTTATTGAGGTTATCAAAATCCAAAAAGCAGATCCTGAA
>CAYHDA010000168.1:0-9392 GCA_964355145.1 uncultured Mariniphaga sp. | reverse complement strand
AAAGGATTACGTCCTCAGGATCAGCCAATATTGTTGAAAGATCTTAAGCTGGATGAAAAAGAATTAATTGCAAAATATTATCCGGAATTGTTTAAATGAATATCAATCAAGCAATAGGCAATGAAGAGTGTTCTTCGCCAGCTGGCGGATCAATGATTGGAAACGGGTTAAAATATTCGCTTTTGATTCTTTCCCTTTTCTGCACCGTCTTACAGCTTTTCGCACAGGATTTGCGTGTTTTAGAATTTGTAGATCCGTTGATCGGAACAACAAAAACAAAAATAAATTCACAATGGGGCGATGAGGGTGGCACCTATCCGGGAGCTGTCGCACCTTTCGGTTTTGTTCAGTTAACACCCGAAACAAGGATCGTAAATGCAAAGGGATATGATTATCGCGACACTGCAATCTTCTTTTTTAGTTGCGTCAATCATATGAGCGGATATCCTGAAGGATCATCGGGAAGGATTAAGGTGATGCCTTTAATCGAAAACGGGAAATATCAGAACGGGAATTATGGTCGTTCCTACTCGCATCATGACGAAAAGGCGGAGGCTGGATATTATCGGGTGAAATTCATGGATAACGGAACGATCGTCGAGGCTACTTCTTCTGAGCGAACCGGAATGTTTCGGTTTACTTTTCCTCCTCAACAGAAACCAAAGTTATTCCTTGGCGATATTGGCAAAATAGAAAGCATCTCGAAACGAGTCTTAAAAGGTTCAGTTTTTAATGCCATAGTATCCTTAAATATTGATTACATTGATAAACAAGAAGTTAACGGAGGCTGGATCCTGACCTTTCCAAATGCTGAGAATGGCAAGAATACTCTGATCCTGAAAATTGGAACTTCGATGACCGATCTGAAAAGTACACAACTGAACCTTCAAACGGAGGCCGAAACCTGGGATTTTGACCTGTTTAAAGCAAAAAATCAGCAAAAATGGGTGGATGCTTTATCAAAAATAGAGGTTGAAGATTCGTCTAAAATCAATAAAACCATTTTCTATACCGCATTATACCATTCGATGTTAATTCCGTGGATCACTTCGGATGTAGATGGGAAGTACAAAGGTGCTGACGGATTAACCCATCAGGTGAAAGGGAAAAATCAGTATGGCGCCTTTTCGGCGTGGGATACATTTCGGACCCTACATCCACTGCTCTGCCTGATTGCACCCGACAGGCAAAATGACATGATCCTTTCGATGCTCGATCAATATGAGCAAACCGGAAAGTTGCCAAAAGGCCCGATGACCGGAAACCATATCCTGGCAATTATTACAGACACCTATCTGAAAGGTATTCATGGTTCGACAGCACACTGGCCTATAAAGCAATGAATGCAAGTTTATCTTCGACGACCGGCGATTTTTCTGCATATAAAGAAATGGGATATGTTCCTTCTTCCTATCCGGAATCTGTGACGCGTACTGTGGAATATGCCTACAATGACTGGGTTTTGGCTCAGTTTGCGGGAAAGGTGATGAATGATCAGACCGGAAACAAAAAATTCACGAACAGAAGCTTTAACTACCGAAACCTGTTTCATACTGAGTCGCTGTTTTTATTACCGCGCAATAGGGAAAATTTCACACTCGAACCTGGCAATTCAGGGTATAAAGAGGGTGATAAATGGAGCTATTCTCTGTTTGTCCCTCATAATCCGCAAGATTTAATCAATTTTATGGGAGGCGATAACGAATTTGCAGCTCATCTGGATTCAGCCTTAACCCGACAGCACATTTTTTTTGACAATGAACCTGTCCTTCATGTACCCTATCTTTTTAACTACGCCAATCGTTCCGACCAGACGCAGAAATGGGTAAGAAGGATTATGAAATCTCATTATACGGCTTCACCGGATGGAATTCCCGGGAATGATGATCTGGGATCCATGTCAAGCTGGTATGTTTTCAGTGCCATGGGATTTTATCCATTCTGCCCGGGTAGGCCGGAATATGATCTCGGTTCTCCAATCTTTAAAAAGGTCACCCTTCACCTTCAGAACGGGAAAAAATGGATTATTAATGCCAATAATAATGGGGTGGATCAATTTTTTGTCAGAAGTGCGTCACTTAATGGCCGGAATTTTAACACATCATGGATTTCGCATTCAACAATTACTGATGGTGGCACCCTGACTTTTGAGATGGATAAAACACCAGCATCCATCATCCATAAACTATTGGGTGATGGGGCATCATCTGAAACAAAAAATACCTCCGACTTTCGGATGACTGATTTTTACCCTTCACAGAAAAAAGTCATTCCAGATGAGTTGTTCTTTGTCCATTTTTCGATCAGCAACAAAGGAGCTAAAGGAACAAAAATTGTGAAAATATACCTGGACGGGATAGAATATAATCGCAAAAACATATTGATTGATGAAAATTCGACCATCAACGATTCGATTGGATGCCGCCTTTACCGATTCGGCAACAGGTCTGTCCGAATTGATAATCTCAAAGAAAAAATGATCGAAGTCGTTTCACCTGACTCAAAGCAGATATCAGCTATTGAAGTGGTTGAATTAAAATGCAGGGCAATTTCAAAAACAAATGAACCACTGAAATTTACGTATCTGGTTCAAAATAAAGGAGGCATCAGTGAACCAGCGACTATTTCAGTTTTTGTAAATGATACCCCTGATCACAGCCTTCAGATTGCTCTGGAACCCGGAGAAATCAGAAATATCAATTCTCAGGCAGTATTTAAAAATTCTGGATTCAATAAATTGCGTGTTGGTTCAAAATCCAGAAGCATAAAAACGTATTCGGTCAATGGGGATTCTGAATTGGAAGAATTCAACAGTACCTCAGATTCTGACAATCTGGAGCAGAAAATAACTATAATGGCCTGGGTTAAACCAGTCGGACAAAGCAGGGAGTTGATGGATATCTTGTCGAAAGGCGATTTCATTGTCTTGCAGGCCCAAGGGAATAGAGCGTTGTCATTTTTTGCAGGAGGCTGGGGCAGAGGTGACATCACCGTTCCGCTTCCAAAAAACTGGATTGACAACTGGCATCATATTGCAGGGGTCAGTGATGGAAACACGTTGAAAATATTTATAGACGGTATTGAATCGGGAAGCAGGATGATCAATGCGCCGGTCAATCTCTCCTCTCCTGCTAAGTGGCGGAAAGGCGGCAATGAAGAATTTCCGGATCAAAGGATTTTTCGTGGAGATATCGAACATTTTAAGATCTTTGTTGAACCTTTAACGGGCCCGGAAATAAATCAGATAATGATGAGTGGCAAGCCAAAGAATGGAGCTAAATAAAATTATTTCTACAAATATTTCGCAGCTCTGCTGCTTTCCTATTTTACTAAGGTGCAGAGCACCGCGATATTTGTAGAAAATTAATCGTCAAAGACCATAAGGTGCAACGCACCGTAATAATTATTTAATAATTCAATAATTATCAGAGATCATTTTCAAATAAAGAATGCGATAACGAATAATTCCCATTTCTTAATTAAACACAACATGAAAAAATTATTATTTGCCCTATTTTTTTTCGGATTCATAACTTCAGCGCAGGCGCAATATTCAGCGTTGAATGTGCATTCGCACAATGACTATATGCAAAAAACACCCTTTTTTCTCGCTTACAATGCCCATTTCGGATCTATCGAAACCGATATCTGGGCAGTCGACGGCGATTTATTCGTGGCTCATAACAGAGCTGATATCACCCCGGCCAGATCGATGGAAATACTTTACATTCAGCCTATTGTAAAGCTCTTTAGGGCCAATGGAGGAAAAGCATGGAAGGATTACCCTGGCACCTTTCAATTATTAATTGATTTAAAAACAAATGTTGAGCCTACCCTTTCGCTCCTGGTGGAGAAATTGAAAAAATATCCGGATGTGTTTGACGCAGTTGCGAATAAAAATGCCATCCATATCGTGATAACCGGCAACAGACCCGATCCGTCCGATTTCAATAAATATCCTCCCTTTATTTTTTTCGATGGAAATGTCACCAAAAAATATGATCCCCGGCAGCTGAAAAGGGTACCTCTTTTTAGTGAGAATCTTGCTAATTTCGCAACCTGGAATGGGAAGGAAGCCATTTCGGATAAGGAACAAAAAAGATTAACTCAGATCATTGATTCTGTTCATGGTCTGGACCGAAAAATACGATTTTGGAATGCGCCGGATACTGATGCTGCCTGGAAAACTTTGATGAAACTGAAAGTTGATTACCTCAATACAGATCATATTCAGGAATTGTCCGACTATTTAAAAACTAATAAAAACTAACATACAATGAGTTCAAGACGTGAATTTTTTCTGAAAACGGCTATGATTGCAGGAGCCACAGCATTCCCGGGTATTAAAGTCCTGGCGGATGATCCTGTTCAGACATCGGCAACAACCACAGGTAAACTGCCCTATAAAAACACGTATGTTAAAAATGTGTTTGTCACTGAGAATGATTTTCGCAATGCCAAACCGATGATTGTCGCTTCGCCAGGATTTGCAAAAGCGAAAGAAATATTACCGGTTCCCTATTGGAAAGGAAACGATACGGCCATCGAAATGTATTGGAAAACATGGGAGATCGCATTTAAAAATATCAAAGACCCGGCTCCGGCTTCCGGTTTTATCACTTCCTACATCGATACGGCCTACAACGGTAATATTTTTATGTGGGATTCCAATTTTATCACTCTTTTTGCTCGGTATGGGTCAAGAGCTTATCCTTTTCAGAAAACGCTCGATAATTTTTATGCCAAACAGCATACTGACGGGTTTATCTGTCGCGAAATATGGGGGAATACAGGTGAAGATTGTTTTCACCGTTACGATCCCACCAGCACCGGACCTAACCTGATCCCCTGGAGCGAGATGGAATATTTCCTCCATTTTGGAGAATGGGAAAGGGTACATAAGATTTTTCCGGTATTGGTTGCCTATTATCAGTGGCTTAAGCAGAACCGGACCTGGCAGGATGGTTCTTACTGGTCGAGTGGCTGGGGAACAGGAATGGACAATCAGCCCCGGGTGCCAAAGAATTACAATCCCATCTTTTCACATGGTCATATGACATGGCTGGATACCTGTCTTCAACAACTCTTCATCGGAAAATTACTCGTTGAATTTGGATTTTATGTCGAACGGTGGCAGGAGATTGAAGAGATTGAAGATGAAACAAAATCGCTGAAAAAATTAATCCGGGAGAAACTTTGGAATCCAAAAACCAATTTTTTCTACGATAAGTATGCCGATGGCAGCCAAGGAACACTGATGAGCATTGGCGCCTATTGGGCTTTGTGGACTGATATTCTGAACAAGGATGAACTGAAATCCTTTGTCGGGCACCTCTTTGATCCGGCAACATTCTATCGCAAGCATCCTGTTCCATCTATTCCGGCCAATCACGAAAAGTATCAGGCAGACGGAAGATACTGGCAGGGCGGAGTCTGGGCTCCAACTAACTACATGATCATTAAGGGTCTTCAGCGAAATGGGTTGCATAAACAGGCTTTCGATCTGGCACTAAGGCATCATGAACAAGTAGGCGAAGTATTTAAAAAAACCAACACCTTTTGGGAATATTATGCCCCGGAAACTGCCGATCCCGGATTGCTTGCCCGTCCTGATTTTATCGGCTGGACCGGTCTAGTTCCTGTTTCTGTACTTTTCGAATCCATCTTTGGCCTTAATCCCAATTTCCTGAAAAAAACCCTTGACTGGCATGTCAATCTGACTGCTGAGCACGGTATCGATCGTTATCCGATGGGACCGGAGGGAATGCTTTCGCTGAAATGTGCTGCACGAAGTTCCGTTAAACAAAAGCCATCGATTGAAATCACTTCCAACCTCGAACTGAAATTACTACTCAGCTGGGAAGGTGGTTCCGAAACAATTCAACTCATTCCGGGAGTAAATAAAATATAAGATCAATGAAACGTAGAAATTTTGTAAATCAAACTATCCTGGGTGCCGGAGCGTTAGCAGTAGCTCCCACCCTTTTGTCCGCATCGGCAACGCCACGGAATTCGAACCGGCCACCTGTTTCAAAGCGGCTGTTCCGAAGTGAAGCGGTCGAAGAAGAGATCGTCCGGATCAAAAAGGACATTGCCGATCCTGAAATTGTCTGGCTGTTTGAGAATTGTTATCCCAACACACTTGATACTACGGTTCATTTCTCTGAAACCCAGGGAGTGCCTGATTCATTTGTCATTACGGGAGATATTCATGCCATGTGGCTCCGCGATTCATCGGCTCAGGTATGGCCCTATCTTCACCTCGTCAACAAGGATCCGCAGCTGAAAAAACTTTTCATTGGCGTCATTAACAGGCAGGTGAAATGTATTTTAATCGATCCTTATGCAAATGCGTTTAATTTTGGACCAACAGGAAGCGAGTGGAAAAGCGATTTAACGGAAATGAAGCCGGAGTTGCATGAACGGAAATGGGAAATAGATTCGCTGTGTTACCCGGTTCGGCTGAGCTATCATTACTGGAAACAAACCGGCGATAAAACTCCCTTTAACGACCAGTGGCTGAAAGCAGCAAAATCGATCGTTAAAACCTTCGAAGAGCAACAGCGCAAAACAGGAAAAGGTCCCTATCATTTCATGAGGATTACCGAGAAACAAACCGACACTGTTACCGGTGCCGGATATGGAAATCCGGTCAAACCAAATGGTCTGATCTGTTCCACATTTCGCCCGTCCGACGATGCGACAACTTTTTTATACCTCATCCCTTCTAATTACTTTGCATTGGTCTCTTTGCGGCAGATGGCAGAACTTGTCACGGCTGTTTTTAACGATGCCTCATTCGCTGCCCGTTGCAATGAACTGGCCGGCACCGTCGAAAAAGGATTGAAGGAATATGCTTCAGCAAGTCATCTGAATTACGGCAAAGTGCTGGCATTTGAGGTGGATGGTTTTGGAAACCGCCTTTACATGGATGATGCCAATATTCCAAGTTTGCTGGCTATGCCCTACCTCGGAAGTATTAAAGCGGATGATGAACTTTATAAGCAAACGCGAAAATTTGTTTTGAGCAAAGATAATCCCTGGTTTTTTGAAGGAAAAGCGGCTTCAGGCGTTGGCGGTCCGCATGTTGGTGCAGAAATGATCTGGCCAATGAGTATAATTATGCGGGCCATGACTTCCAACGATGACAAGGAAATTATTCAATGTCTTCGCTGGCTGAAAAACACCCATGCCGGTTCTGGATTTATGCACGAGACCTTTCATTGCGACAATGCGGAAAAATTTACCCGTTCGTGGTTTGCCTGGGCTAACACCCTCTTTGGTGAGCTGATCTCAAAAATCCATCAGGAAAGAAAGCATATTTTAAGTAATTGGAAAGATTGATTGTATCAATGCCATTTCACTAAAGTGCTGAATATTAATAATCAGGTTCATTGATAATTGATAATTATTTTTGCTAGATTCTCTATACTCATATCCCCTTAATATCCAATATACACAAATCCTTTAATCGTTCGGGTTGTGCCTCCAATTTTGAGCACATAATAATAAACACCCGTTGGAACAAGTTCTTTTTTGGTCAAAGTGCTTTGCATGGTTCTTCCATCCCAGTTATTAAGATAATCGTTGCTCTGATAGATAAGCTGACCGGAACGTGTGAAAATATACAATTGTGATTTTGGATAATTTTCAAGACCTTTAAATACCAGTTCGTCATTTATTCCATCTCCGTTTGGCGAAAATCCTTCTGCAAAGGTTATTGAATTGTCAAATATATCAATAGTCACTGTAGCAGAGGCACATAAGTTAACCGCGTCACACACTTCGTAGACAAACTGATCGCGGCCTGCTATTCTGATTCGCGGAATATAGGTAATTGATCCATCTACATTTATCTTGGTGATTCCATTTGTTGCTGGTTCAAGAATCCGGACAGAAGAAGGAACAAGATCTACAGTCGAGTGGTCATTTGCCAGCACATTAAGTGTCGTATCTTTTGTCCATGCAATCCGGGCATAATCCGGATTGGCTATTATTTCATCAATTTCCAACGGAAATTTGAATGTTTTTATCGATTTGCACCCATGATTATCCGTAATTTCAAGGGTGTAAATTCCTGCCCCGGATAATTTTGCAGTAGGCAGAATATCGGATCCGATTATTTTCCCTTCAACCGTTGACCATTTATATTTAATGGCAGATCCGGTTGAAATCGTAGCATCCACAATCATACTTCCGTCTTTTTCAGGCTTCCCGGAGGAGAAAAGATCGGCAATAGGCCGGCTGTCAACATTAAGAGAGATGGTATCGCTTCTAGTCTTTCCAGCACTATCGGTAATCTGAAGTTTAACTTTGAAATCTGCAGGCAGCGGACCGGAGTATGCAGGCGAGAGTGTGAATTCTGTGTTTATTCCTGTCAACCCGGATAATGCACCGCCCTGATCGATGAGCGACCATTCGTATTTGATAATATCGCCGATCGATTTCGAAGCATCAAGTTTAATCTTCCCGCACGCTCCCATTGCTGTTGCGTCAGACAAGAGCACAAGCTGCGGATTTTCGGGGGTCACTTTTATCATTCCAACTTTTAGGTTCATGGCACAGTTGAGTGCATCATGAGCGGTGACTTTGAAGAAGTAGGTTCCCGGTACCAGCCATTGCACATCGACACTTGATCCGGCATTGCTTCCCGTAAACCTTGCGGATGTAACCGGGCAATTACCCGATGTAGTTGCAAAGTCAACGATTCCATTGCTATAGAGTTCCCATTGATAAGTATTCCCCGGAACATTGAGTACAGTCAGTTTGGTTATTGTATTCTGGGACACAACGTTCTGTGCCTTGGCAGGAGCCAGAGCAGACAGCAGCGGAAGCAGAACTACCAATGCTGAGTAACGTAATATGTCCAAGAATTTATTCATTTATTCATTCAAAATTTCATGTTAACGCTATAGATAACTTGATGCTAACGGATAACCTGACGCTATAGGTAAATTGACGCTATTAAATTGACGCTATTAAATTGACGCTATTAAATTGACGCTATTAAATTGACGCTCTCATGAGCTTCGCTTGATGAGAGGTCGTGGATGATTAATATTTAAGGCCAATCCATTTTTCGATTTTTTCAAGTTCAATTTTATCTTCTTTGTCATCATGTAAGTACCTGAAATTTGTTTCACTATCGAACCAACCCAAAACAGCATCGCGTTGCAACCTCGTTGGCTTTACAGAAATGCAGGTGAGGTAACTCGACCACGGATATTCCGCAGGATGAGTGGAGAATTGATGATGAACAGGGTTGTTATGGATGTAAAGTATCATTCGTTTCAGATATCTCACATTACCAACACGTTTGCGCTCAAAACGACGTTCGAACAGGCCTCCGTGACGGGTAAAACGTTTGTTGAAGTATTTGCTGTAGGAATTAA
>CAYHDA010000167.1:0-9472 GCA_964355145.1 uncultured Mariniphaga sp. | reverse complement strand
CCGTGAGAAGTTTTTATTAAAACAGGGTAATGCCACTCATTTTGATCCCGGTTGATAGATAGCGGATCGACCTCTCTGCTAAAAATTACCGGAATACCGAGGCTTTGAGCAAGCGACTTAGCCGCAAGCTTGTTGCCCATCAACCGTAAAACATCCGAATGGGGCCCTATAAAGATAAGATTATGATCTTCGCATGCTTTTGCAAATTCAGGATTCTCGGAAAGAAATCCATATCCGGGATGGATAGCTTTACATCCGGTCGAAACAGCAATATTAATAATCTTGCCGATATTCAAAAATGTTGAATTCAAATCGCCCTCACCGAGGCACACAGATTCATCTGCAAATTTGACATAATCAGCCTGACTTTCAGACATAGGATAAACGACCACCGTTTGGACAGACAATTTTTTGGCCGAACGGATTATTCTTAAAGCAATTTCACCTCTGTTAGCAATTAATATCTTATCCAGCAATACCATCAATCAATTGATTACTTTTTTTGAAATTCTATTAAAATTTTCGAACCGATGCTTACCATTTGGGGTTTCTTTTTTCAATGAAAGCAGCAAAACCCTCCTGAGCTTCCGTGGATACCCTGATTTTCGCAAATAAATCCGGGATGAGCTTCATCTCCTCTTCAATCGGCTGAAGAATCAACCGGTTGATTAATTTTTTGGAAGCAAACAGCGCTTGCTTACCGTTTGACATTATTCCGTTAATTATCTCATTCAAATAGATTTCCATTTTATCGGAACTATTAAACGATTGATTAACAAGTCCATATTTAACGGCTTCTTCTCCGTTAAAACTTCTAGCCGTAAAAATAAGTTCCTTCAAATCGGCGGCTCTAATTTTCTGAAGCAAATATGGCGTTATCGTAACTGCAGCCATTCCAATACGTGTTTCACTTAACGAAAACCTCGAATTATCCGTACAAAAGGCGAGATCACAAACGGCAACCAAACCGACACCTCCCCCAAAAATATTGCCATGAACTGCTGCCAATACTATTTTACTGCTGTTGAAGATCTTTTTAAACAGACCAGACAGGGCTTCACTTTCTTCAAGATTCTCTTGCGCCGTAAGATTAAAAGATTTTTTCATCCATTCAAGATCGGCCCCTGAACAAAATGATTTCCCATGACCGCGTATAACGACCAATCTGATATTCCCATCTTCTTCAATTTCGGTAAAAAAAGAGGATATCTCAGTTATCATTGTGTAATTGATCGCATTATGGACATCCGGCCGTGCAAGCGACAAAGCTGCCACACCGTCATTTACAGTTACTGATATGGTTTTAAAATCTTTCAATTGTATAATTCAGAGTTGTCAATAAATATCAGATACTGATCGATTAAATGATCTTTCATTTTCCAGGTACAAGAGAAGGGAACCTTCAGTGAGGTGCCGTTGTGGCGGAAATAGTGTACATTTCCATTGACGAAGATGACATCTTCAACTGACCAGCATTCAAGATCGGAGTGACTGATCCCTTTCAGGCTTTTGAAAAAACCGTCAACGAACTCCTCAATTGATTTATTCCCGGTCACAGCAGGCATATTTGCAAAACGGAAACTTCCATCTTGAGATATAAATGAAGCGAATTTAGAGGCGTCCGCGTGATCGATCGATTGATATACTTCGGTTACAAATGATTCTAATTTCATATTCTTTTAATTATTAATAATTTACATTCTATAAATACCATTTTTAGGTGGTCCTGTTTTTTTGTTCGATGTTATCGAAAGAGCCAGTCCTACAATTGACCGGGTATCAACAGGATCGATAATACCGTCGTCCCAAAGCCTCGAAGTACTGTAATAGGCCGAACTTTCCTCTTCGAATCTACTGATAAGATCATTATTCTGATTGTTGTCAGATTCTTTAATCGAATTCAGTACCTGTTGGGCCTGGAATCCACCCATAACCCCAATCTTTGCATTCGGCCACATAAACAGAAAATCAGGGTCGTAAGCTCTTCCTGCCATCGCATAATTGCCTGCTCCAAACGATCCGCCTATGATGACAGTTATCTTTGGAACTACCGATGTCGCTACTGCATGAATTAACTTGGCTCCGTTACGTGCAATTCCTTCGTGTTCATATTTCTTTCCAACAATAAAACCTGAGATATTCTGTAAAAAAAGGAGCGGTATTTTTCTGAAATTGCAAATTTCGATAAAGTGAGCTCCTTTTAGTGAAGCCTCAGAAGTCAGAAAACCATTATTGGCAATAATTCCAACAGGAAACCCCATGATTCTGCAATAACCGGTTATGATTGTTGTTCCGTAATTTTGTTTGAACTCCTCAAATTTGCTCCCATCAACAATTCTTGCTATAATTTCATAAATTTCCACCTGTTTTTTTAAATCAACAGGCGCTAAACCATATATTTCAAGCGAGGGATATACCGGTTGTTCAATTGGAGAAGTATTAACACTTTGTGCTTCATGCTGAGGAATTAATTCGAATATATTTCTGCAGATTCTGATCGCATCTATTTCATTATCTGCCAGATGATCTGCAACGCCCGAAATGCCGGTATGAACGAATGCCCCGCCTAATTCTTCAGCAGTAACCTCTTCGCCTGTCGCGGCTTTTACCAGAGGCGGACCACCAATGAAAATAGTACCCTGATTTTTAACAATAATAGTTTCATCGCTCATTGCAGGTACATAAGCACCACCGGCAGTACATGATCCCATTACAATGGATATCTGAGGAATTCCGGCGGCTGACATCTGTGACTGATTGTAAAAAATTCGTCCAAAACCATCATAATCGGGAAATATCCGCGATTGTTCCGGCAAAAATATCCCCCCTGAATCAACCAGATAAATACATGGCAGATGGTTTTTAAGGGCGATTTCCTGACCTCGTAAATGTTTTTTGACCGTCTCGTGAATATAAGTACCCCCTTTTACGGTTGCATCATTGGCAATGATCATGCATAATTTACCCTGCACCTTCCCAATCCCGGTAATAATCCCTGCGGATGGGAAATTATCTTCGTATTGTCCGTATGCTGCCAATACAGAAAGTTCAAGGAAGGGGGTGTTTTCATCGGTTAATAAATCAATTCTGCTTCTGGCATCAAATTTTCCGCGCGACCGGTGTCTAACAAAACTTAAATTTTCCTCACGCCTGATCACACTATTCATTTTTGAATGATAAGTGTTCATCAGCCGGGAAAAATCCTGAACTTTTTCCTTAAACTGATCTTCAGATGGAATAATATTTGATTTTATCTGTTTCAATTTCAAATTTTTAATCAATCGTAAAGTCCCGGATATCTCACCGGGTTAGCTTTGTTCATAATTTCGTAAACCGCCTCGAAAATTGTTTCAGTATTTGGTTTTGAAAAATATTCGCCATCAGTACCGTAAGCACCTCTGTGCGCTTTAGCCGATAATGTTCTGGGAGGCGAATTAAGGAACTGGAATGCTTTTTGTTCTTCAAGCACCTTTTGCATCATATATGCAGTACCTCCGCCGGGCACATCCTCATCTACAAACAGCACTTTATTGGTTTTTTGTATTGACTTGCTAATGAGATGATTTGTATCAAATGGCACAAGTGTCTGTATATCTATTAGTTCTACTGATATTCCAAGTAATTTTAATTTATTGACAGCACTCTGGGCAATGGTAACATTCCAGCCATAGGTAACGAGGGTAACATCTGTTCCTTCTGCTAAAACTTCAGGGATACCAAGAGGAACAGCGAACTCTCCCATATTTTCAGGAATCATTTCATGAATATAATATCCCTTCAGCGGTTCAATTACCAAAGCCGGATTATGTCCTTTTAACAAGGTATTATAAAACCCTGCAGCTTGCGTCATATTTCGTGGAACACAAATATTGATACCTCCAAGCGAACCAAGTAACATACCCATAGGGGAACCCGAATGCCACATTCCCTGCAGCTGGTGACCTCTGGTCCGGATAATCAACGGAGCAATTTGCTGTCCGCTGGTCCGGTAATAGAGTGTCGCAAGATCATCGGAAATAGTTGAAAGGGCATAAATCAGGTAATCGAGGTACTGAATTTCGGCAATAGGCTTAAACCCTCTGAGTGCCAATCCAATCCCTTGACCAATAATCGTTGTTTCCCTGATTCCTGTGTCAAATACACGGTGAGCGCCAAATTTTTCCTGCATCCCTTTCATTCCCTGATTAACATCTCCGAGTCGGCCTGTATCTTCGCCAAAAGTGATCAGCAATGGATATTTGTCAAACAGAAGATCAAAATTGAGATTAAGAACCTCATGGGCCGGAGCCAATTTGGAGTCAGAGTTATAAACCGGCTTTACATCATTTCCTGCATCATAATTATTGTCCTCGTGAAAAAGATGGGTATTATATTTGTCTTTCCCTTTTTTTTCAATTTTCGTAACCCAATTCAACAGGTTATTTCTGCTCTTTTGAAACGCCGGATTACCACGCAGTGATCTGAGTTGTTTTTTAGCAAATGCCAGTAATTTTTTGCGGGTTGGAAACGGGGCTGTAAGAATGTCTTCCAATCCCTCTGCAATTACTTCATGAGCTGATGTATCTTCTTCATATATTGCAGTTATTAAACCCTTTAGCTCTTTTATTTCGTCGGCAAAACTTTGAAAAAATATCTGCCAGGCATGATCTTTTGCTAACCGAGCCCGAAGTGTAGCCCTATGTTCGATTGAAACGATTGTTTTTTTATCTGCTATTTTTTCCTCCAGTATCCATTCTTTGAATTTCAAAATCGGATCATGCATTTTCTCCCATAACAGACGGCCATCACTTTTGTAACGCTCGTGCGATCCGGATGAAGAATGCCCCAAAGGCTGGGTTAACTCGTTAATATGAAATATAACAGGGATATGGTTCTCCCGGCAGATTTTTATCCCTTTTTCGAATGTTTGAACCAAGGCCGGGTAATCATGACCCGGACAAACGAAGATTTTACACCCGGCATCATTTTCATTGGCTTCAAATCCTTGAAGTGCTTTAGATATACTTCCTTTTGCTGTCTGGAGTTCTACTGGAACACTTATTCCGTAACCGTCGTCCCAAATTGCCACAGCCATTGGAACCTGCAAAACACATGCGGCATTGATAGTTTCGAAAAACATCCCTTCAGAAGTGCTCGACTCACCAATTGTTCCAAATGCAACTTCATCTCCGGTAATGGAATTTTTTGTGTGTTTTTTCAGTTCAGGATTATCCCTTACCAGTTTTGAAGCCTGAGCCAATCCTAAAAGACGAGGCATCTGACCTGCAGTAGGTGAGATGTCGGACGATGAATTTTTTTGATCCAGCAGGTTATCAAACCCACTCTCAAAATCAAAATTTCGGGTTGCATGATGATTATTGAAATTGCGCCCTACTGCCGATGGGTTATTTTCAATATCGGTATCCCCATAAATTTGAGCGAAAAACTCTTCAGGATTGAGTAATCCTGTAGCTAACATAAAAGTCTGGTCCCTGTAATAACCTGATCGCCAGTCGCCGTTTTTAAAGCACTTGGCATAAGCCACTTGCGCCAGCTCTTTGCCGTCCCCGAAAATACCAAAATGGGCACGACCAGCATGAACCTCCTTGCGGCCTAAAATACTTAATTGCCGGCTTAAAAATACGGTATAATAATCGCTGAGAACAACGTCTTTTTCAATATGCAATAATTCAGGCAGGCCAGATTCTTTCAAATGCATTCTCAAATATTGAAAATTAATTTCAGGTTATTTTTATCTGTAAAAAACATCAATATGTCTTTTACAGATAACTAACGATTATTTGAGCTTTAAGTTTAAAAAAAACAAAATAATATTATTCTTAATGCATTTTTATTCGGGTTCAATCTCGTTTACAATCTCGTTTTCAAAATCATTTTGGAGTGAAACCATCTTAATTGCAGTAATGGCGGCTTCGTCGCCTTTATTACCCAACTTGCCACCCGCTCTGTCAAGTGCCTGTTGTTGGTTTTCAGTAGTCAACAGTCCAAATATCACAGGGAGATTGTATTTAATGTTCAGGTCAGTTGCTCCTTTGGTCACTCCCTGACAGATAAAATCGAAATGACGGGTTTCACCTTGAATCACGCATCCCAAAAGTATAATGGCCTCTACATCGGTGTATTCTGCAAAAAATTGTCCGCCAATAGTCAGTTCAAAACTGCCCGGAACGTGTTTTACAATAATGTTTTCATCCAGAACACCATGTTTCTTAAGTGTTTCGACGGCACCTCGGGCTAAAGCCCCTGTTACTTCATAATTCCACTCTGAAACTACAATTCCGAATTTCATCTCTTTCCCATCCGGAACTGTATTTAAATCGTATTCCGAAAGATTCTTTGTTGCCATAATATCTAAATTTTCGACAAAACTAACAAGAAAAACGGGTGAAACTGACTGCTAGTTAAAATATTTTGAACAGTACCCTCTGTAAGTTTGCCTGTACGCTGATCTTTTTTTTTAAACAATCGCGACCTCAGTTCCAGGATTGATATTATTTCTGTTTCTGCCATCCATAAGATATGAATGCTTAAAGTTTAAGGACTATTTTATCACTGTTACACAAAAATATGAGAAAATAAATAGATTACTTTGCAGGATAATTAATTTTTAGTCATGCCGGCAATGCGCTCACTTTTTATTTTAGTACTTCTGATTTTACCCCTATCTGTTTTTTCACAGAATATTTTTTCTTCGATTCCTTCTTCAGATTCTGTCAGTATTAAAACCATACAGCTTAAAACACTGCCAGGCAATACATTTCATTCTCATTGGATCAGAGGAGCAATCCTTCCGGCAGGTCTTGTACTTGCAGGAACGATTACTTTAATGCCAGATTCCCATACTTTACTAAGCAAATACACGATTCAAGAAAAAGTTAAGAGTCTGTTTCCTGATTTTCATTCTTCTTTGGATAACTATATGCAATATGCTCCTCTCGCCGCTGTATTTGGCTTAAAAGCAGCCGGAGTGAAGAGCCGAAGTGATTTTGTAAATCAGGCTGTGATTACGGCAAAGGCTGAATTGCTGATGACTGTTATCGTTCAGGGAATGAAAAGGACCATTCCCAGTGAGCGCCCTTCCGGATCAGGCATGAACTCAATACCTTCAGGTCATACGGCCCAGGCATTTGTTTCTGCTACCATTCTTCATATGGAATACCATAATACATCTCCCTGGATTAGTGTCGGTGGTTATACCATTGCAACGACAACTGCCATATACCGGATGGCAAATAACCGGCATTGGATTTCTGACGTTTTGATCGGAGCCGGAATTGGTATTTTTTCAACCAAAATTGTGTATTATACACATCGCTATCGATGGGGCGGGAAAAAAAATATGATTATTCTTCCGGCGATTTATAAAAACGGAGGAGGAGTCTCCTTTGCAATGACACTTTAAATTTACATCTTTCATTCCAAAAATAAAAGATATATTAATGTATTCCACGTAAATACGTATGTTTTTACGTTTATTTAAAGCAATAGGCACCCGGAATAATACCTGTTTTAAAACTGTCAATTTTGGCTCCTTGTGCCGAATAGCGGTAAATAACACCTCTTTGAAGGTAATCAATTGCATCGCTCAAGTAAAGCTCAGAGGTTTGGGGATCAACGGCAAGACTATAATAAAGATGGTTCCCCGTTGTTAAAAATGGATGATCACCCAATGTTGTTTGGTTGACTCCGAGCTTCCACACCCCATTATTGATAAATAATAATGAATCTCCAGCCCCATTGATCGCCAGACGCGAAGGCTTAGCATCAGCAGTCAGTGAAAAGGTTCTCTCAATAGTCCGCGTTGCAGGATTAATTTCCTGTAGTAGGGGATTGCGGGCGATTGCTCCGCTTTTTGCCCACCCTCCATCGCAAAGTGTCCATATTTTATTGTACTTGTCAAGCACCAGGCCCCCGGGTTGTTTACCTGTTTTTATCTCAGCAACTACTGCATCTGTCCGGGAATCTATTACTAAGATGGTGTCGTCAAACGACCAGCAACTGACAAATACAAAGTCGTTCCATTGTACCATTTGCTCAGTTGACGAATGTCCTGAAGTAGATATTACACCTGTAATTTGAAGGGTTTTAGGATTTACAATTGTAATTTTTTCAGCATAAAGATCTGAAATATAAGCCTTTTCATTATTCACAAAATGAATATATCTTGGAGATGTCAAGCCTGTAATTTTACCCTCGTATTTTCCGTTTGAGGTATTGATGATATATACCTTTCCGGAGTTATTAATCACGATATAACCAAGATTACCACGAATGACCATTGATTGAGCCACATCTCCGAGAGGAAGTCCGTTTGAATTATAGAAGAGGTCATTCTGTACCTTCCGCGTTGCGGGATCATAAAATGAAAGTGAAGCGTTACCATACATAAAATTCCCTTCATTAACAATAAATACACCTTTAGGAAGCAAAGTTTCGGTTTGGTGACTTTTGATCCAGGCATCATCTTTCATACATCCTGAGACCAAAAAAGCTGACATTAGCAAAAGGGCAATATATGAGTTCCTTATTTTCATATTTAGAAATCGTAACGGATAAGAAGGGAATAATTCCTAAGAGGCATAGGGTGCTGCAAAACAGTACGATACACTTCATTAAAAAGATTGAATATTTTCAATTCGACACCAAATTTATCCTTTTTAAAATTGATTTCCTTTCCGAAATGAATGTTATTCATAAAATAAGGATAGAGTACATCTGGTTTTGAAGTCTTGTCGTTACTTGAAGTGGTGAAGCGTTCGCTGTAGTAACTCCATTGCCACGTGAAATGGTACCCCAGCTGTGAGAGGTTAAACAGGAAATTGGCAGAATGCTGCGGAATATAGGGGAGCTGTTTGCCAATCGATTCATCTGCCCAGTTTCGCGGATTATCTCTGTTTATTGACCGGGTGTATGCATAATTACCGTTGAAATGGTACTCGAAAGCGCTTATTTTTCCGGTTATTCCGGCGTTTAATTCAGCACCACTTGAATTTACTCTGTTCATATTGTAAGGCTCCCAATACCCTTGCGGGGTTGGTAACCAGATAATCCAGTTGTTGATTCTTGAATAGTATCCGTTAAGCGATATGTGAAAGGAATTTTTTCCGGCAACTTTTGAATATCCGCTGCCAATATCAGCTTGTAATCCCTCTTCAGGTTTTAGTTGCGGGTTACCTCCTGGAATATAATACAAATCGTTCAGCGTTGGCTGATGATAGTTTCTGGCCAGATTTCCTTTTAAAAAATATCCTTTATCGCGAAGGGGACGATATTCGATTCCTGCTGATGGGATAAGCGGTGCATAAATACCTCCTGTAAAGTCCTCTCTAACCAGAAAATTAGCCGATAACTTGTCAGTAAAAAATTTACTGACCATCAGGGAAACAGAATGATCGCGGCGATTCCTGTCATAACTTTGTGACTCCCCGCCCGGTGGCGAATTAACAGAGTAAACGCTGTTAATATCGGTATT
>CAYHDA010000166.1:0-9504 GCA_964355145.1 uncultured Mariniphaga sp. | reverse complement strand
CATGCAGGATGGGCGGCCTTTGCACCAATCTACGACAATATGATCAAAGAAGCGAGCAAAGATCTGACTAAAAGGAGCTTTGGCTGGATGGGACGGATACATCCGGTAACCCTCGCGAATGGCAGAATTCTTTTACCACTCTATAATGACGGTTTTAACTTCTCAATGATCGCTATTTCAGATGACGAAGGTACGACATGGCGTCCAAGTCTTCCGATTGTTGGTCGTGGCCCTATTCAGCCTGCACTTGCGGTCAAAAAAGACGGATCGATCGTTGCATTTATGCGCGACAGCGGGGATGATCCTACACGGGTGCAAATCAGCTCCTCAACAGACAATGGCGAGTCGTGGAGTTGTGCGAAAAAAACAGACATCCCCAATGAGGCAAGTGTGGAGATATGTGTATTGAAAGATGGCAAATGGGCATTCGTCGGAAACGACATTAATGACGGCCGGTATCAGCTTTCGATTTACCTGTCAGACGACGAAGGAGCTTCCTGGAAATGGAAGGAATTATTGGAATACGAAGCAGATAAAAAGGGAAGTTTTTCATATCCCTGCGTAATACAGACCAATGATGGTCTCTTGAATATCTCCTATTCTTATGCTATGGGAGAGGGGAAAAAAACGATCAGGCATCTGGTCGTTGACCCTAAAAAAATTACCAAATAACTGAACTGCAAGCTTGATTGCAAATTTAAATTTGAGTTGACAGAGAATCAACTTAACTAAAAATTTAATTTTAAAAAATGGCACACATCATGATTCAATTAACCACAAATATATTTTGCAGTCAATCATTTCGCCGGCAGTTAATTCAGGTTGGATTGACTGCTCTGCTGATTGCACTATTCACATTCCCGAAACAGCTTTCTGCTCAGAAATTAAATCTGGAATTAAAATGGGCCAGTAATCAGAAATGTTTCATTGAAAGTGCAGCAACTGTTGCCGATATCGATAACAATGGAACCGATGAAGCTTTAATCACTTCACAGGAAGAGCTGATTGCCGTAGGAAAAAATGGTGCCAGCTTATGGCGATGGAGAACCAGAGGTCGTTTTATGACATATCCTACAGTGCTAAAACGCAAAGGAGAAACAGCATTGATCTATGCTGCTGATAACAGTGGCCGGCTTAGTTGCATCGATGGGAAAGGTAAGATTGTATGGCAGGCTGATTTAGACGCAGGATCTGAATGGTCAGCAAGTGTTGTTGCAGACCTTGCAGGAGACGGAAATTACGAATTGATTCAGACAGATGTAAAAGGAACAGTGTGGATATTTGACGCGCTAAGCGGCAAAATAATAAAAAAAACAACCATTGCCGGTCAACCGGTAAGTCCATCGGTGGGCGACCTGAATGGCGACGGAAAATCTGAAATAGCAATCGCCACCAATGATGGATCAATTACTGTTTTAGGACTTGATTTGGCGGTGCTTTGGAGAGTGAAAATTGGCGGTTTTTCAGAGTCCTGGTCAACGTCAGCTCCGGTCATGTTTGGCGCTTCTGATGGAAAATCCTATTTAATTGCCGCATCAGGTACCGGCGAGATATTTTGTTTCGATGCTCAAGGAAAGGCAGTATGGCAGTTCCCAACCAATGTTCCGGTATCTTCATCCATCTCGATAAGTGATTTTGATCAGGACGGACAAGCCGATATCTTTCTTGTAACTCATTCGGGATTAATTTATCGCTTTGATGAAAAAGGAAATGTACTGTGGAATATTAATATGCAAGGGCGCAGTCTGGCTCCGGGAGCTATCGCAGATATTAACAATGATGGCAAATCCGAGTATATTTTATCAACACAACAGGGCCATTTATACGTACTAAACAATAATGGAGAGGTGATTTTTGACCGTCAGCTTCAATCACGAACCATCAATGTCACCCCTTCACTTGGAAATGTCACCGGAAATCCCGGTAAGACAGACCTGATACTCACCGGTGGTGAAGCGGGTCTTACTTATTGCTTCGAAGGGTCAGCCCCTAAAAATCCCGGAATGCAATGGTCTAATTACCGGGGGAATAGCCAAAATACCGGAACCTGGTTCGGACTAACCAAATCGGATGAATTAAGGATGGTTCCACAAAATCTGGCCTGGAATAAAATATTTGTTGGCGAGAGAATTCAATTTAATATTTACAATCCAAGTCCCGGCCTAAATCCGGTAAAAGCATCGGCCGTTTGCATCAGTCCTGATGGCGCGAAAAATTATGCCATTGCGAATATATACGGCAAAGAGGGTCAATTGCTGATACCTGTCGATTTTATCCTTCCGGGAAGTTATAAAATAACATGGTCTTTAACCAGTTTTGAAGGGAAGGAATTACTTGCCTCTTCACGTGAAGTAACCTTACAGGCTTTTGAAAACGACCGTGCTTTGGTAAATAATTCTGTCAGTATATTGAATACCATGGCCGATAAAGTGGAATCAGTATTGTCGCTTTCTGCCCTGTCGCTTCGCAAAGAGGCGACAGAAATTCAAACAACGGCAAATACGGTTTTTTCAAAGCAGAAAACAGTTCCGGTGATTGATGCTGTTTCTGCTCAATCAGTGATCAGGAATACTTCGAAGCTGAATGATCAGGCAAAACGGGCAATATCCATCAGTGCGATTATCGGCCAGGCGGCAAAACTGGGTGAGGGCACAAGTCTGATTGCTTTTGAAGGAAATAAATGGGATAACCGCAACGTTGACAAACAGTTACCTGCTAAAGTTGAGAATCCCGTTTTATTAAATCACACCGTGGTTCCGGGAGAGCATCACCCTGTCCCATTGGTTCTTTTCAATGTTACTGATCATCTTCTAAATGCAAGGGTTGTAATCGGCAACCAAAATAGCGGTATTAATGTTACGCTGTTACACGCTGTCAGCACTCCTACCTCTTTAGGTGAAGAGTCGTGGGATGCCCTGCCTCAGATGGATGAATCGGGTGTAATCAGTATACCGGCGCTCTCTGCCCGCGAAGTATGGGTGGATATCGAAGTTGGCAATGTAAAACCAGGCAAGCATTCTATTGAGGTTACGTTACAGGCACTCAATGGCGCTGGAGTTTTGGATGCCCCGACAAATCCGCATGCCGTACTACCACCTGAGACTAAAGTTCAAATCGCCCTTGATGTACTTCAGTTTAAAATGGCTTCCTCTGCAGAATTCAGGTTGTGTACCTGGTCGCCCTCATCCGGCCCTGAAGTTCCGGGATTGCTCGCTCATGGGAATAATGTATTTCTCCTCCCAAATCCGGTTTTCAATTACAATGCAAAAAATGAATTAACCGGGTTTGATTATACCGAAACCGATAAAGTATTGAATCAGTTTAAAGATAAAGATGTATTCTTTTTAGTGAATGGACTTGCGGGCATAAAGGAAGAATTCGCTAGCGACAGTTATAAAAAACAGTTTAGCGTTTATCTGAAAGATCTCGTTTCCCATTTGGCTGGTTATCAGACAGGCACCGATCGCTTTGCGTTATATCCGATCGATGAACCGGGCGGAAGTGGCTGGAATGCAGTGAATAAGTTAGTTAAATATGGTGAGATTGCAAATGATATAAACCCTGATGTGCTGATGTATCAGGATGGCGGAGGTGAACTTCCAATGTTTCAGGCAATGGCGAAATACCTGGATATCTGGTGCCCGACAATTGATGGGATAGCTGACAAAACTCCTGAGATGGATATTATGCGTACGAAGGGAAAATTCCTTTGGTCGTATAATTGTGGCTACGGATCCTCACGACCTTCCGGTCCTAATATCAAAAATATTAATCTGATTTATGAATTCAGAACCGCGGCACTTCTTGCCTTGAGAAATGGTGCCACCGGAATCGGTTATTGGTGTTATAATTTAGCAAGCGAAAACGCCTGGGGACGGATAAAATTAGAATATAACCTCGTTTATCCCGGAGTCACAAAATCGATAACCAGCCGCCGTTGGGAAGCTGTCCGGGAGGGAATTGAGGATTACCGGATTTTATCCGCTTTAAAAAAATACCTTAAAACTGAGATAAACACCGATGCATCTGTTCGTAAAAGCATTGAGCACTTATTCAATATCAGTTTACCAAACCTTGTCGATCCCGGGTATCAGGCAATGAAATTTGGGTTATCACGCGAAGTATGTGATTTTGTGTGCAGTGATTCAAAAATGGCAGACTTCAGAAAAGAGATGATCTCATGTATTCAACAGGTGATAACATCAAAAAATACCTCACAAGAAAAGATGACATCCTCCGAAAAACTTGGATTTCCCAAAGGCGCTAAAGTGCTGCTGCTTCATATCGACGATGCAGGAATGTGCCCCGAAGCGAATGCTGCAACAGAAAATTATATCAGTAATAATTTTGTGCATTCTGCCGCGGTAATGATGCCTTGTGCCAATGCTCAGGAATTTATTGAATGGGCAAAGGGGCACCCTTCGGCTGATATAGGAGTGCACCTTACCCTGACCAGCGAGTGGAAAGATTACCGCTGGGGACCGGTTTCTGATCCGTTAAAAATCCCGGGTCTCGTTGATCCGTCAGGAAAATTCTGGCACGAAGTTCCGGAGGTTGTGATGCACGCTTCGGCAAAGGAAGTTGAAACTGAGATCCGCGCGCAGATAGATAAGGCGTTCTCACTTGGATTTAAACCAAGCCATATCGATACCCATATGGGAACATTATATGGATCAGCAGAATATGTCAAAGTATTTCTCAAAGTCGCTGAGGATTATCATATCCCCGCAAACGTAATTGACCTCTCCGATCCTGAAGTTGTCGGTCATTTTAAAAAAGCAGGTTATCCAATTAACGATGAGGTTATTGCAATAGTGGGCGACTACAGCATGCCCAAATTAGACAATTTTACAAGTACGGGTGCAGGCGACACTTACGATGAAAAACGAGCCAATTTCTTTAAACTGGTAAAATCATTGAAGGCAGGATTAACTGAAATTATTTTCCACCCGGCAACAAAATCCGAGAATTTAAAATCGATCACCGGTACCTGGCAGCAACGGGAATGGGAAGGCGAATTATTTGCGGATCCGGTGGTGATTAAATACCTGAAAGATGAGGGAATTTTCATTACCAACTGGAAAGAGATTATGCAACGATTTAAGGAGTGGAATTAATGATCACTTCGAACCGAATAATCGGTGTTGATGTTTTTAGAGGACTGACTATTGCAGCGATGATACTGGTGAATTATCCGGGATCATACAGCTATAAATACGCCCCGCTGGCACATTCGCAATGGCACGGTATAACCCCCGCCGATTTTATTTTCCCCTTTTTCATTTTCATCGTTGGAGTGTCGATTGCCCTCTCCTATTCCAAACAAAAAGAGACCGCAACACCCCGACAAGCGATCGTGAAAAAAATTCTCATCCGGGGATTTAAAATCTGGGCAATTGGGTTTTTGATCCATTATCTGCCCGATTTTAATTTTACCAAAATCGATCTTTTCGGGGTATTGCAAAGAATTGCTCTGGTATTCACCGCCGGGGCGCTGCTTTTTATCTATACGAACCGGAGATCTCAGATTTACATTTTTAGCGGAATACTGCTGTTTTATTGGATTGCAATGTGCTATATTCCAACAGGCGCATTTCTGACCGGCACACTTGAACCTGGTCAGAATTTTGCTTCCTGGTTTGATCTGCTTTTCTTTTCTCCGGAGATGATGGGCAAGCATGGGTGGAACTCCGAAGGGATATTCAGTACATTTCCTGCAATTGCAACTGTCATTTCCGGTATCTTAGCCGGTCATTTAATTGTCAGACAAAAAATATCCGAAAAAACAGTGATCTGGCTGTTTATCGCAGGCGTATTTTGCGTAGTAGCGGGATCAGTCTGGGATTGGCAATTCCCGATCAATAAGAAAATATGGACCAGCTCATTCGTCCTTTACACCTCCGGATGGGCCAGCATTGTATTGGGACTTTCGCTCGGCTTCGTTGATTTAATGGATTATAAAAACAATTTTATCGCCCGGCTTGGCATTATTTTCGGCAGTAATGCCATTGTGGCTTATGTACTTGGAGATATCTTTGAAACAATTTACCAATACACCCATTTTCATGATTTTGTCTACAGCGGACTGACTGATCTTGGAATGGCAGAGATGAATGCGTCGCTTATCTGGGCTGTCATATCAGTATGCTCGTGTTTTTTAGTAACTTATTTGCTCTATAGAAAGAAACTATTCTTTAAAGTGTAAGCTATGAAATCACAAATTCTGTTTTTTTCGCTGGTACTCCTCCTGTTTTGTGCATGCCAACCAAATCGGAAAACAGATCCAAAGATTACCGGGAAAGAAGGAAAAATAACCATTATCCAGCTTGATCCTACTCATGGTCATGCTTCGGCCGCTCAAAACGAGCAACTTAGCCAACTCGATACCAATGTGTATATTTATGCACCCGAAAAAGCACCTTTGGATGAATATACAGAAAGAATAAATTCATGGAATTCCAGAAAAGATAATCCCACAAAATGGAACCAGGTGACCTATATAGGGAATGATTTTCTCGAAAAGATGATTCAGGAAAAAAAGGGCAACGTAGTCGTTCTCGCCGGAAATAACAGACTGAAAATTAAATATATCACCAGCTCCGTAAACGCCGGACTGAATGTGTTCTCCGACAAACCGATGGTTATAGACAAAGCTGGTTTTGAAGAACTTATAAATGCATACACAACGGCTGAAAAAAAAGGAATTTTACTGTTTGATATGATGACCGAGCGATATAGTCTGTTGAATAAAGTCCAAAAATCGTTGATGCAGGACACGCTTCTTTTTGGAAAAATGCAGCAGGGAACGCCTGACCGGCCTGCAATAATGGAGTCAAGCGTACATCATTACTACAGAGGAGGTAAAGGCACCCGGCCTTTTTGGTTCTTCGACGTGTCGCAACAAGGCGAGGGAATTGCCGATGTAACGACACATCTGATAGACCTCACCTTTTGGAAGACATTTCCTGATGAAATAATTGACTACAAAAAAGATATAAAGGTATTATCGGCAAAACACTGGCCGGTAAATATCACCAGAACGGAATTTTTAAAAGCAACGTCATTGTCCGAAATTCCTGAGTCCCTCAACCAATACAAAAAAGATACTATTCTGGAAGTATTTGCAAACGGATCAATTAATTACCAGATAAAAGGCATTAATGCGAGTGTGAAGGTGGAATGGAGGGCAGCAACACCTAAAAATGGCAACGATCTCCGAAGCGCCTACACCCATGGGACGAAGGCAACTTTGATGATCAGCCAAACAGAAGGGCAAAAACGGCCCGGACTAACTGTTCAGAAAGCGGGGAATATATCAGAAAAAGATTTTCAGTTAAATCTGACACACGCACTTTCCCTCCTGAATTCAAGTTATCCCGGAATTTCATTCTCAGCCGGACCGGAATATACAGAAATAGTTATACCTTCGGATCTGGAATTATCACGCGATCAAACATTCAAGGTCTTTACCGGCCATCTTGAAAATGGGAAGTTTCCGGAATGGGAAGTTCCCAATACAATCGCAAAATACTATATTACAACTACTGCACTTGAAATGGCGAAGGAAAATAAATAACTGTTTTTATCCAAATATACCATGACAACCAGACGCGAATACATCAAAAAAACAGCTGTTGGATCGGCAGCTCTTTCACTTGGAGGCATCCTTCCGGGATTTAGCGCAAGCAGTTACAACCGCATTATCGGTTCAAACGAACGCATTAAATTATCCGTCATCGGAGTTAACTCACGGGGAAATTCCTTATCGCAGAATTTTTCAAAACTGGGAACCTGCGATATTATCCATGTATGCGATGTTGATTCAAGAGCCATCGAAAAGTGCAGCTTAAATATTGAAAAAATTACGGGTAACAAACCAAAAGGCTTTAAAGATTTTCGGAAATCACTGGAAAGCAGTGATATTGATGCCGTTGCCATTGCGACTCCCGATCATTGGCACGCTCCTGCGGCAATGCTGGCGATGAAAGCCGGCAAACATGTTTATCTTGAAAAGCCATGCAGTTACGCTCCTGCAGAAGGCGAAATGCTTGTTCAAGGTGCAGCAAAATACAAAAGAGTGATGCAAATGGGCAACCAGCGCAGATCGTGGCCCAATGTTGCGCAAGGAATTAATGAGCTGAAGGAAGGGGTTATCGGTCGTGTATACTTTGCCAAGGGTTGGTATGCCAACAACCGGCCTTCAATTGGAATTGGCAAAGAAGCACCCGTTCCTGAATGGCTGGATTGGGATTTGTGGCAAGGACCTGCTCCGCGCAAAGCATTTAAAGACAACTACATACATTACAACTGGCACTGGCACTGGCATTGGGGAACAGGCGAGGCGCTTAACAACGGCACCCATGTGGTCGATCTGATGCGATGGGGTTTAGGCACCGACTTTGCCACTAAGGTAAACTCCGCGGGCGGAAGATACCGCTACAACGACGACTGGGAAACGCCCGACACCCAGGTGATCAGCATGGAATTCGGAAATAATACCGCTCTGACCTGGGAAGGCCGCAGTTGTAATCCTCATCAGATTGAAGGTTCTACTGTTGGAGTTACTTTCTATGGCGAAAATGGAACCATGGTGATGCAGGGTGGTAACGATTATACGATTTTGGGACTCGACGACAAAGTAATTAAAAGTGTGAAAAGCGATGTGGTGATTGATAGTTCAAACCTCATGAATCCGGGAGAGAAACTGGATGCACTGCACCTTCAGAATTTTTTCGATGGCATCACCAAAGGAACTGCACTGCATTCCGATATCGTCGGAGGACACAAAAGCACTTTGCTTGTTCAGTTAGGGAATATTTCTCAAAGAACAGGCCGTACCCTGCATATCGATTCAAAAAACGGTCACATCCTGAACGATATTGAAGCTATGAAATATTGGGCACGTGCCTATGAAAAAGGATGGGAAATGACATTGTAATCAATGGGCAATGATCAATGTTCAATGTTCAATGAATAATGATCAATGATCAATGATCAATGAATAATGTTCAATGATCAATGTTCAATGAATAATGGGCAATGTTCTCCGCCGGCTGGCGGATCAATGTCCCTGATTTTTTGTTGATTTAATGCATCATAAAATAATAAAAAATTCAATTAAAATAATCAGAAATAAAATGGAAATTGTTGTTCTTGACGGATTTACGTTAAACCCGGGAGACCTGAGCTGGGAAGGATTAGAGAAATTTGGAAACTTAACGGTTCATGACCGTACCACTAAAGAAACTTCAGAAATTATAAAAGCGATTGGTTCGGCAGAGATCATATTCACAAATAAAACACCTGTAACAAAGGAAGTACTTGAAAAAGTCCCGTCGGTTAAATACATTGGTGTGCTGGCAACCGGTTATAATGTAGTTGATATCGTTGCTGCAAAGAATTTAGGAATAACGGTGACCAATATTCCGACTTACGGAACCATTGCAGTCGCACAAATGACTTTTGCATTACTGCTCGAATTATGCCACCATGCAGGTGATCACA
>CAYHDA010000165.1:0-9600 GCA_964355145.1 uncultured Mariniphaga sp. | reverse complement strand
TTTCGGGGTCGATCAGCTGAATACTTTGATCACTCTGGCCATTATTGGTGACAGCCAGCATTTTATCAGAAGGAGCTACAGCAATATTTAACGGCAGATCACCTAAAGGTAACAACATCCCAACGGGGGTAAGCTTCCATCCGTTTGGCAGAGATACACGGGCCGATTCAATTTCTTTTAAACTCTGACCATAAGTATTTATGACTGAAACCAAAATCAGATTCAAACAGATCAATACAATCCGCAATTTCACACTGACAGTCAACATATTGTTTAATTTAAAGATTAATAATAAAATGATTTTGTCGCTGCGCATTTGCCTGGTAAGAGAATGTTTGGCAAATCTATCCTAAGTAAGAGCGGAGCAGACGGTTTTTATGGACATTTCTCAATTTTTTAAGGGCTTTTTCTTTAAGTTGCCGCACCCTTTCACGCGTAAGCGACATCGCGACAGCAATTTCGTCGATTGAAAGAGGATTATTGCCGATTAGTCCAAAATAATAGCGTAAAATATCTGCTTCCCTCTCGCCTAATGTTCCGAGAGCTCTCTCAATCTCAATTTTCAATGAATTATTAATCAGTAAGATATCAGGCTCTGGTTGATCGTTATTGATTAATGTATCATATAATGTATTCTCATCGCGATCACTGTCATGAAGTGGTGCATCGGCAGAGATATGAAAATTAGAGGTCTGCAATGCTTCTTCAACAATTTTTGTTTGAATCTTCAGCATTTCGGCAATTTCTTCAGGAATTGGTTCCCGCTGATAATCTTGCTCAAGTTTTGTAAATGCATTATTAATTTTCAAAATTGATCCAATCTTGTTCAAAGGGAGCCGTACAATTCTTGAATGCTCAGCGATTGCCTGTAAAATTGACTGTCGGATCCACCATACCGCATAAGAGATAAATTTAAAGCCTCTTGTCTCGTCAAATCGTTCAGCTGCTTTTATAAGACCTAAATTCCCTTCGTTGATTAAGTCGGGTAATGTAAGCCCTTGATTTTGATATTGTTTCGCAACAGATACAACGAAACGGAGATTAGCTCTGATCAAGGTTTCGAGCGCTTTTCTATCTCCGGTTTTTATTTTTCGCGCAAGTAATACCTCATCTTCAGCTGAAATAAGGCTTAATTTTCCTATTTCATGAAGATAAAGATCAAGAGATGCAGAATCTCTGTTAGTGACTTGTTTTGCAATTTTTAACTGCCTCATAAAAAAATCAGGTTAGGATTTTTTTCAATTATAATACTTATATTCAATTACTAAATATTAAGGGACGAAATTAATAAAAAAATCAGTAAATAACTTTCTGATTTTTTTATTTGAACAGCTGTGAGTGTAATTTTATTTATTGTAACTTTGTCATTCAATAGATTGTGCTAAAAAAAACAATGCGATAATTTGCGAATTCAAATCAAATATTTATTTTTGTATCGGATTTCGAATTCAATCTTGCACGTAATCTTCTTTGAATCCTGATTTACTTCCAAAAAAATAAAGTAGAATTTAACTGTCAGCCTTTGCAATATCTCAATATTGGCAAAAGTCAGACGATCAAAAAAAAATCAAAAATAAAACATGTACGACATTCTTGAATTAAGCAAGAAACTATTGCCCGAATTGCGCGAGATAGGCAAAGAGTTAAATATTAAACGGATTGAATCCTTTAAAAAGCAAGAACTTATTTATAAAATACTTGACAATCAAGCCATTATGGCCTCTGAGCCCAAGAAGCCAGAGAAAAAAGTCTTGCCAAGATTAACTAAGATAGAAAATCCCTTAGTTATTTCAACTGATACAGTCCCCCCGAAAGTGGTTTCTGAAATTAAATCTTTCATTGAAGCAAAGGAAGTTATCACTGAAAATATACCGCCTGAAAGACAGCCTTTGATTCGTCCTTTTCCTAAGAGGATTGAAAAACCCGTAGTAGAATCAAATGATTCGAAAGAAAGACGTCCAAGGGTTTTGCGCACCGAGGCTGCTATTGCAACATCTATTGCAAAAGCGAATGCGGAGATTGAGCCTGAGCAGAAAGTGGCCGAATCAGAAGTTGATGTACCTGTGGTTATTGAATCCCTTAAAGAGGTGCGAAATGAAACTGAGGTGGTTTCGCGACCAATAATTCCAAAAAAGAACAGCAATAATGCCGGTTTGGCTCAACAAAAGCCCGTTCATCAAACTCAAAAACCCCGCGAAACCGAAAAATCTTACGATTTTGAAGGGATTATAAATGCTACGGGTGTTCTTGAGATTATGCAGGAAGGATATGGATTTTTACGCTCCTCGGATTATAATTATCTTACTTCACCGGATGATGTTTATGTTTCGCAATCTCAAATAAAGCTTTTTGGATTGAAAACAGGCGATACTGTAAATGGAATTATTCGTCCTCCGAAAGAAGGTGAGAAATATTTCCCTTTGGTTAAAGTGATTGAAATCAATGGGCGCAGTCCTGAATATATCCGCGACAGGGTTCCATTTGAACATCTGACACCACTTTTCCCCGATGAAAAATTTAATATCACCGGCAAGGCAAGCAGTATTTCTGCCCGGGTAGTTGATTTATTTGCACCGATTGGAAAAGGACAGCGCGGACTGATCGTTGCTCAGCCTAAAACTGGCAAAACAGTGTTACTTAAGGATATAGCTAATGCAATAGCTGCTAATCATCCCGAAGTCTACATGATCGTTTTGCTGATCGACGAACGGCCTGAAGAGGTTACCGATATGGCACGCAGTGTGAATGCCGAGGTTATTGCCTCAACGTTCGACGAGCCTGCAGAAAGGCATGTGCGTGTTGCGAATATGGTACTCGAAAAAGCAAAGCGACTTGTCGAATGCGGCCATGATGTAGTTATCCTGCTCGACTCTATTACCAGGTTGGCCAGGGCTTATAATACCGTAGCTCCGGCTTCAGGTAAGGTTCTTTCAGGTGGTGTCGATGCAAATGCACTTCATAAACCAAAGCGTTTCTTCGGTGCAGCCCGAAATATCGAAGAGGGTGGATCACTTACTATTCTTGCTACAGCTTTGACCGATACCGGATCTAAAATGGATGATGTTATTTTCGAAGAGTTTAAGGGAACAGGTAACATGGAGCTTCAGCTCGATCGTAAACTTTCGAATCGCCGGATCTTTCCTTCAGTTGATATTATTGCTTCCAGCACACGTCGTGAAGACCTGCTGCTCGACAAAGCAATGCTGGATAAGATTTGGGTTTTACGCAATTTCCTAAATGGAATGAATCCTGTGGAGGCAATGGATTTTGTAAAAGACAGGCTGATGAAAACAGCTTCCAACGAGGAATTCCTTATCTCGATGAACAGCGATTAATACCTTTATATTGAAATAAGATATAAAAAAGGAGCCGTAAGGTTCCTTTTTTTTGCTTGTATTCGTATGAATATTAACTACAGAGGTATATTCCGATGAATGCAGATTATTATGCAAAATGCTTTTTAAGCCGCATATTACTGATCCTTTCAAATTGCCAAAACCCTTGTTCAAAACTCGTTAACCTGATTCAGGTTTTATAAATCTGCAAAAGTCTTTCCATCTTATTTTTAATAAATATAAATAGCATAAAACGCATATAATGCAAACTCCGGATAGCAAAAATACCATCTGATTGATTATTTTTGTGAAATAATTAATTGAGGTGGAATATTTCTTCGAAGCACATAAAGTTTTAGTTGAGGCATCTTCTGAGTTGATAAACAGGGAGTTGCACTTCGAAATTGATTGGACTCACCGCCTGATCGGAATTAAGGGTTTTCGCGGCGTTGGAAAAACGACCTTCTTATTGAATTACATACGAAAACATTATGGCAATTCACGCGATTGTTTATATGTTAACCTTAATGATTTTTATTTTGCAAAAAGGCGTATTTTCTCCTTTGCCGATGAATTTTATAAGAGGGGAGGAAAGGTTTTAGTTCTGGATCAGATCCACAAGTACGAAGAATGGTCAAAAGAATTAAGACAATGCTATGATGAACTTCCCAATCTTAAAATTGTTTTCAGCAGTTCGCCGGTACTTAGGATAATCGAAGGCAACGATGACTTAAAAGATATTGCAGTAATATATCATCTTGAGGGTTTATCTTTTCGCGAATTTCTTAATTTTAAAACAGGGCAAGCGTTCTCAAAACTGACTTTAAACGATATTTTAAGTCATCACCGCGAAATAGTTCCCGACATTATTAATAAGGTTCGTCCTCTGGCTTATTTTCCCGAATATTTGAAAAGCGGCTTCTATCCTTATTTTATTAAGAATCCTGAGTTTTATAGCGAGAGCTTGTTGCGGCATGTTAATCTTGCCCTTGAAATAGATGTCACCTATCTTAACCAGATAGAGTTGAAATACCTGTCCAAACTGAGAAAGTTACTACAGCTTATTGGCGGGCAGATGCCATTTTCTCCTAATGTAAGTAAGATAAGTGCAGAGATAGAGACTTCGCGTGCAACAGTTTTGAATTACCTTCATTATTTGAAAAATACGCGGTTGATCAATCTGCTTTTCTCAAATGGCACAAACGGCCAGCTTCAAAAACCCGATCAGGTATACCTTCACAATACAAATTTATTGCATATTGTCGCTCCTGACAATATTAATAACCGGAATCTGCGATTGACCTTTTTTTATAATCAGGTTGGATATCAGAACAAGGTTAACAGCTCTGCTGATTTTGATTTCAGGGTAAATGGCCAGTACGATTTTCTTGTGGGGGGGAAATATACCCAGGCAGAAGGGGAAAACCATTACGCCGCCGCCGATATGATTGAAATCGGAGAGGGAAATGTGATCCCGCTTTGGCTCTTTGGATTTATTTATTAAGTATTATATTATTAGCAACATACGAATTTCACATCGAATTAAAATTAAAATAAACGAAATGGCAAAAGAAAAAAAATTTATTACATGCGACGGTAATTATGCGGCTTCTTACATCAGCTATATGTTTAGCGAGGTTGCTTGTATTTACCCGATTACCCCATCTTCGACAATGGCTGAGGTGGTTGATGAATGGGCAGCAAATGGCCGTAAAAATATTTTTGGTCAGCCTGTTCGGTTGGCTGAAATGCAAAGTGAGGGCGGTGCTGCCGGAGCAGTTCATGGTGCGCTTCAATCCGGTTCATTGACAACAACTTATACCGCCTCTCAGGGATTGTTGCTTATGATTCCCAATATGTACAAGATTGCAGGTGAATTATTGCCAACTGTTTTCCATGTGAGTGCACGTGCACTTGCCAGTCATGCCTTGTCGATATTCGGTGATCATAGTGATGTCTATTCTTGCCGTCAGGCAGGTTTTGCCATGCTTGCATCCGGTTCCGTTCAGGAAGTTATGGATCTGAGCGGTGTGGCACATCTTGCAACCATCAAAAGCCGTGTTCCGTTCATGAACTTTTTCGATGGTTTCCGTACTTCTCACGAGGTTCAGAAAATTGAAGCAATTCGTCAGGATGATCTCGCAGCATTGCTGGATATGAAAGCTCTTCAGGCTTTCCGCGACCGTGCCTTAAATCCCGAACACCCCGTAACCAGAGGTACTGCACAGAATCCGGATATTTTCTTCCAGGCCCGCGAAGCTTGTAATCCATTCTATGATGCAGTTCCTGATATGGTTGAGGATTATATGAAAGAGATTACAAAAATCACCGGCCGTGAATATCATCCATTCACTTATTACGGTGCGCCGGATGCTGAAAATATCATCGTAGCAATGGGTTCAGTTACCGAAACTATTCGCGAAACAATCGATTATCTGAATGCTCAGGGTAAAAACTTCGGTTTGGTAAGTGTCCATTTGTATCGTCCATTCTCAATTAAGTACTTATTCAACGTAATGCCTTCGACTGTAAAACGTATTGCAGTTCTGGACAGGACGAAAGAGCCGGGTGCTAACGGGGAACCTTTACACCTCGATCTTCGCGATGCTTTTTACAATAAGCCAAACGCCCCAATAATCGTTGGTGGTCGCTATGGTCTTGGATCAAAGGATGTTACTCCGTCCCAGATTATCGCGGTTTACAAGAACCTCGAGATGAAGGAACCGAAAAATAATTTCACAATCGGTATTGAAGATGACGTGACTTTCCACTCATTGCCATTACTCCCTGAAGTAAAAGTTTCTGCTGAGGATTTATATGAAGCAAAATTCTATGGCTTGGGCTCTGATGGAACCGTGGGTGCCAACAAAAACTCCATTAAAATTATAGGTACTGCCACCGACAAGTATTGTCAGGCTTATTTTGCCTATGACTCAAAAAAATCGGGTGGTTTTACCGCTTCTCACCTTCGTTTTGGTGATAGCCATATTCGTTCAACTTACCTGATTACTACACCCGACTTTGTGGCTTGTCATGTTCAGGCATATATCAACCTTTACGATGTTTTAAAAGGACTCAAGAAAGGCGGCTCATTCCTTTTAAGTACGATTTGGGAAGAGGAAGAGGTTAAGCTCAGATTGCCTGATGGCATGAAAAAATACCTCGCTGAGAATGAGATTAATTTCTACATCATCAACGGGACTAAATTAGCGGTCGATCTTGGTCTTGGCAATCGTTCAAATACCATTATGCAGGCTGCTTTCTTCAAGATTACCAATGTGATTCCTTACGAATTAGCACAGGAGCATATGAAGAAAGCGATTGTGAAATCGTATGGTATGAAGGGTGAAACCATTGTTAAAATGAACTTTGCGGCTGTTGATGCAGGCGGAAATAATGTTCAGAAAATTGAGGTTCCTGCTGAATGGGCTAACATTAAAACCACAGGAAATGATTCAACGGATAATCGCCCTGCCTTTATTAAAAATGTCGTTGATGTGATCAATGCTCAGAAAGGTGATGATCTTCCGGTTTCAACTTTTAGCGGAATCGAAGATGGGACTTTCAGAGCAGGAACGACAGCGTTCGAAAAAAGAGGTATTGCAGTTGAAGTTCCTGAGTGGATCCCTGAGAATTGTATCCAGTGTAATCAGTGCTCTTATGTTTGCCCTCACTCTGCAATTCGTCCGTTCCTTATTGACGAAACAGAACTTGCAGCTCTTCCAAACAGTACATCAACAATTAAAACAAACGGGAAACAATTCGCGGGACTTCAATTCCGTATTCAGGTGGCACCACTTGATTGTACCGGTTGCGGTAACTGTGCCGATGTTTGTCCTTCGAAAGTAAAATCATTGGTAATGAAACCAATAGAATCGCAAAATGCCGAGATTACACGCTGGGATCATTTTGCTGCCAAAGTTACTTACAAAGATAAAATTGTTGAAAAAGATAAAACAATTAAGAATTCGCAGTTTGCTCAGCCTTTATTTGAGTTTTCAGGTGCTTGTGCTGGTTGTGGTGAAACACCTTATATTAAGTTGATTACGCAACTTTTCGGTGAGCGTATGATGGTTTCAAATGCAACAGGTTGCTCTTCCATTTATGGTGGTTCGGCTCCTTCGACTTCTTACACTTCAAATAATGAATCAGGGAAAGGTCCTGCATGGGCTAATTCGCTGTTCGAAGACAATGCGGAATATGGTTTCGGTATGTCGGAAGGTATTGCTGCAAGTCGCGACAGAATCAAATCGATCATGAGTATTGCGATTGAAGGTGGTGTTTCGGAAGATGTAATGACCGCATTTGACGAATGGATCGAAGGACGTGATAATGCCGCTGCATCTGAAGCTGCAACAAAAAAAGTGCTTGATGTACTCAAAGGGAATAATGAATCCTATGCTCAGGAAATTTTATCTCTAAGTCAGTATCTGATCAAAAAATCGATCTGGATCTTTGGCGGCGACGGATGGGCTTATGATATCGGTTATGGCGGGCTCGATCATGTTTTGGCTTCCGGAAAAGATATCAATGTTCTGGTACTGGATACTGAGGTTTACTCAAACACAGGTGGACAAGCATCGAAGTCAACTCCTGTTGGCGCTGTTGCGAAATTTGCAGCATCCGGAAAGCGGATCCGCAAGAAAGACCTTGGCGCGATTTCGATGACTTACGGCTATATTTATGTGGCACAAGTTGCGATGGGAGCAAGCAATTCTCAGGTTTTGAAGACCATGCGTGAAGCTGAAGCATATCCTGGACCATCAATTGTGATCGCGTACTCGCCTTGTATTGCTCACGGATTACGTTCAATGGGTCGTACTCAGGAGGAGGAAAAACTGGCTGTTGAGTGTGGTTACTGGCATCTTTACCGCTTTAATCCACAGTTGGAGGCAGAAGGGAAAAATCCGTTCCAGCTTGATTCGAAGGAACCGGACTGGAGCAAATTCCAGGATTACCTGAATAGTGAAGTCCGTTACACGGCTTTGAAAAAATCATTCCCTGCCGAGGCGCACGAACTATTCCTGGCTGCTGAGGAAAATGCGAAATGGAGATACCGTTCATACCAGCGCATGGCTTCCATGAAATGGGATACCCCTGCTGCTGAATAAACAGGCATTAGCTTATAAATAAAAACGGCGTCTGAATTTCAGGCGCCGTTTTTTTATCTGCACATTGTTTATTGATAATTAATTGACTGCCTTTTCTCAATCAGATAATTTTCAACTAATTGATTGTACTCTTGTTGTATTCTCAGTAACAATGGATGGTTTATTTTGTATACTACCCGATCAATGGAAGAGATTGGCAGCACTTTTGGAGATGTCCCGGTCAGGAAAGCGGAATCATATTGATTCAGATTGTTCGCCGGAATAGCTGTTGCAACTACGGGAATGTTATTTATCCGGCAAATTTGCAGAACCTTTTTTCGCGTAATTCCCTCGAGTATTTTATCCTCCGGGGCTGAATAAAGTGTGTCGCTCTTAATGAAAAATACGTTGGATCTGCTCCCTTCTGTTATATTTTTGTCAGAACCGACCAATAATATTTCATAGAAATTATTATCTGAAATCAGCTTGTCCGCACGTTCTCTTATGTCAGAATTTTGAACTTTGGCATTCGGAACGATCCTGTCGGCGTTCATTAATCCAATACTTACACCCTCGGTGAACTGCCCGGGAGCCGGATAGACGTGAGGAATAAAATCTATACTTAATTTCGATTGGTTTGAATGATTATCGCATGAAAAACTGAGCTTAATATTTCCGGAGTCTCTTTTTTCTGTGAGGAGGAATTTTTTTATCAGATCTGATAACTCATCCTGGCCGGGAATAGTGTTTATTCCCGTAAGATTTGCAGAGTGGTTTAGCCTCTCCAGATGGTCTTCAAGAAACAGTGGAATCCCCTCTGCAATTCTGATTACTTCATAGAGGACAGTCGGTTGATATTGTATGTTTTGATGAATTGTCATTGCTCATTAACTGATATGATGTTGCCGAATTGTTGATACAAAACTAATCAATTGTCAGTTGCGGAACGAATTAAATTGGGGAAGGGACGGGGATAATTAAAATATTAGAGCGGGAGACGAGACTCAAACTCGCGACCCTCAGCTTGGAAGGCTAATGCTCTATCAACTGAGCTACTCCCGCTTTTATATTTTAATCTTGGAGGTGAAAATGTGGGGAGAGCAGGATTCGAACCTACGAAGGCGTACGCCAGCAGATTTACAGTCTGCCCCAGTTGGCCGCTTTGGTATCTCCCC
>CAYHDA010000164.1:0-9631 GCA_964355145.1 uncultured Mariniphaga sp. | reverse complement strand
CTCTTTCTCCCATCTCGACACCTTTTTTTCCTGTAACAGGTTAAATCGCAATATATTGGATATAATCCTCAGATCCCCTTTCTTCATAAGGATCGGCATCACTTTCTGTGTCACATCTTCGGTTTTGCGCGAACTTTCGATTACGGGAACAACCAATTCCTGTAAGCTGCCTCCGCCGTGGACAAACTGATGACCAACGCCCGATTTTTTGTAACGATTGACGGAGGCCGGTGTAATTACATAGAGTTCATCTTTGAATTTAGTGGTTGCAGAGAGCAGAAACTGGTACCCAAGCTCATATTTTACAGGCTTTCTCACAATTTCAAACCGATTGCTGGAGATCACCGCATCTTTACAAACTCCTTCTTCTTTGTCTTTTTCCTGTATCTCACGATCGTTGTACAAAAAACCGTGGTCAGCAGTGACCAATACTTTCGCCACGTTAAAAGTGTGGTGAATTTTTGGCAATAAGATCTTTAATTCATTTATTGCATCTTTCACCGCACTGAATGTTCGGCGTTCAGAAGGTTTTTTATCTCCCGTGGCATCGATCACATCGTGGTAAATGTAAACAACCTGTTTTTTAAAGATCTCACGCAGATCCATTTTACTTAACCCGCTAATATCACTGAATTGCATTGCGATAGAATCCGGTTTGGCAATAGCCAGAATTTGTTGTCTTGCCTCGATTCCTTCAGTGCTTTTACCGTCAATCAGCATTTTGCCGTCTTTGTAGGTAAATGAAGTGCCTGGTAAAAGGTTACTCATTCCGACGCTTGTTTTCGACGGCAACGAAGCTAATTGATAGCGGATTACAGCCGTATTCTTAGGGTCGTTGTGCAATTCGGAAAGCAATTCGCAGGCTACTTCGTATCTGATTGCATCAGATATGATTACAACTACCTTTTGGTCAATCGGTGCGATTTCGGTTTTATAGAAATCGTATTGTTTCGGCACGTCCATTGCCTTGTAATCGAACTTAAAATGCGAAAGACATTTCAGCCATTCGCGGTTCATTACATCGAGGTGCTTTTCGTAAGCAGTGTTCAGTTTATTATTGACCGCTGCAATATCAATCCGGTCAGGTATATCTACTGTATCCAGTTCATTCCAGGCAACGATCGCTTTGCGGTAATACTGATCGGCCATAAACCACTGGTCGGCATAGGTTTCGAGGTATTCGGCTGGCTTATTGAGAATGTAGGTTGAAATTTTATTGATTTCGCCATGCATTTTGGCAGATTGGATCATATAGTTCAGACAACCGGCAACAACAGGGTCCAGATCTGCCTGCATTGATACATCTTCGAGCGATTTGATGACCCCTTGCGGATTGTAGGAGATATTGGTCTGTTGCTGGTGGATGATCTCCCAGATCATATCGTTGCTGTAAAAAGCAAAATTCTCATCGATGCCATATGTTTTGATCAGGATTTCACCCTTAATTTTTTCGGATGACATTGACAGTGCTTCCTGAAATTTATCATTCACGCGAGGATTACGTTCTACCTCCTGAAGCAACTGGTTAAGCCTGATCAACTGATCGGTTTCTTTAATTTTAAACGATTTATAGGGATCGTTTGGCGATGCCACGCTGATGGTTTGGGTAATACGGTTGTAAAAAATACTGCTTAACGCTATATTCAACTCATATGCATCTAAGCTTTTTATAATAATGCCTGTGAATTCTTTAATCTGTTTTTGGATTACTTCGAACAGGTTGTAAACGGCTATTTTATTACCAACTCGGATCAATTCACTTTCGTTGTCGGACAGAGCAAGGGTTAAAATCCGACCTGTCATTACGGGCCAGCTTTCCATCTGCTTAAATTTCAGAAAGTGAGCTATCAATCCCTTTATCAAAGCTTGTTCTTCAAATTTTGCCGCAGTAAGTATTGGTCGGCAAACTTCCTGAACAGAACTATTTTTTAATTCCTTCTTATATTTAGTCACCAGCGGTTTTTGATGGCGTTGTAATCCAAATTCCTCCATTAAACCACCCACATCGTCGAGGGCAAGTTCTTTATTGGCCACCAATTGCCCCAGAAGAGGGAAGTTCTTATATTCTTCCTGTGTTCGCGGATGTTCCTGCCGAAAATACAAAAACACTTTGTCTGCTTTCCAATCACCTTGTAGCAACGTTTTCAGCCGGAAAGCATTGTTTTCGTACCTGACAACCCGTAAATTTTCAAGTTCAAGCGCATCGATTTCGGACTGATATTCTCCTTCGGAATCGAAGAAGAATAACACCCTCAAATGCGGATACAACCGGAAGTATTTCTCGATCTTTTCTCTCATTTCATAAAACGCTTATCTGCATTATTTTTTCAGTACTTCAATCAATTTTTTATTGATATACAGTGTCTCTCTTCCAACCCGCTTCGATTCAAGTATTCCGATTGACTCCATTTCTCTAAGATATCTCGACGCAGCTTTCCGTTCAACCTGAAGTCGGTTTACAACAAAATCAATTTTCGAATAGGGCATCTCAAATAACAATTCGACCAATTCTTTCTTATAAATTTTGGGAGCTTTCTGTTGCACCTCCTCAATTGTTCTGTCCAATAATTGTCTGATTATATTTATTTTAGCGATCGTCGTTCTTGAAGTTATTTCAACAGCTTTTAGCATAAACAGGATCCAGTCTTCCCATTCACCGGTACGGTTTGTCTGATTTAGAAGCCGGTAATACTCGGGCTTATTCGCAGTGATATAAGAGCTTAAATACAAGATTGGCACCTCAATCAAATTATTCAAAATCAGGTACAAAATATTCAGAATTCTGCCTGTCCTTCCATTCCCATCATAAAAAGGGTGAATGCTTTCAAATTGATAATGAAGAATGGCCAGGTTTATCAGCGGTGACAAATCCTGCTCATTCTGATTAAAATGAGTAATGAAATTCGATAATAAATCAAGAATATCAGCCTTATCCTGTGGCGGGGTGTACACGATTTCGCCGGTGGTATCATTTTTAAGGACTGTGCCGGGCATACTTCTGATTCCAGCGGTGTTATTAACCAATTGTTGCTGGATACTTACAATGTCGTTTATTCGGAGGAATCCCTGTTCTTTAATGAAATCGCAACCATGAAATATTGCCTTTCTATAATTAACAACTTCTTTCGTGTCAGATGAAATATTTGATTGATTTATAATCAGTGCTTTGTAAAGTTCATCCTCGGTTGTTATTATATTTTCGATCTCCGAACTATCCTTTGCTTCCTGAAGTACAATGGCATTAATTAACATGGCCTGATTGGGAATTGTATTTGCAATCCCTTTTAATTCAGCCAATGCTGCTGCGGCCCTGCTTGTATAACGGAGTATTTCAATAGTTTCTACCTTGTCTCTTTGAGGAGGAAGGTAATCAAGATTAAAACCTGGTGCATTTTGTCCCATATCATTCTGTTTTGTACCAAAAATACAATTTTTAGTACACATTACCATAGCGCTTCAAAATTTTCTTTCAACCAAAATCCTGAAAGGATTTAATTTTAATAACCCCCGATGAAATTGGGGGTAAAAAAAGCAAGCAAAACATGAGCCCTGAAAGGGTTCAATATTAACATCTTAAGACTATATTCAGCCCACTTCGGGGCTGCTATTGTGTATTTCCCATTTCCCCCGGTTTCGCAAGCTTCACCGGGGGTTATTAAGATTTAACCACTCCGTGGTTTAAAGCAACTGTGCCGTAGGCACTACATATGGGTAGCATAAGGATTCTTAGACAGATATTTCAATCTATTTTCTACCCATATCAAATCCCTCACGGGATTAAAAAACCCAATTTTAAACACTTTCTAAATTATTAAAATTTAATACATTTTTCAGCTGACCCTACTTAATCTCAGCCACGACACCTTCGACCAATTTGTAATTGGCTGTTACACCATCATCCAGATCGAAGGAAATCTGATTATCTGCCACGGTTTTTAATACCAGATCGTATTGTTCACATTCGAGTAAATCTTTCCTTAATTTATCGAGCATTTTGGAATCCTGGGCACTCAACGAACTTTCCGATTTTTCGAAGATGGCAATTTTCGATCGCAAGGTTTTCAAATGATTGATCAGGTAATTCGACCGGATCATCTCAACCGTGAAAGTATTCATGCGGTGCATATAAACCAATACCTGGAAAGCACCTTTGGGTGAAGCAAACAGCCAGTAGATTGGTTTCTTTTTGTACATGCTGCAATGTGTTTTCCAGAACCCGTTGACAATGAATTTCTCCAAATCCTGATCAAGACACTCTTGCAGGAAGTTGATGTTTTCGATGCGGGTATCTTCTCCCCAAACCACATCCAAAAAATCTTTAAAACGGGTTACCGCATCATCGGCGAAATCGCAGGCCGAACCCATCAATGGGATGATTGCATCTTCGTCAATCTCAACTGTATGGCCATTGTATTCATACGCAGCAATTTCTTCTTTGGTTGGATTTGGATATGCGATATGTAATCCAGGCTTATCAAGGCGATAACGGCCCATGAATATCCCTATTGCATATGAAATAAGCTGCTGCATAACGACTGGTTGTTTGATGGGCAGTTAAATCGTTTTTCCGTTTCTGAAGGCAGATTCCAACTTCTTCAGAGCCTTACTATCCAGCTCATCTTGAAGTATCGTAATGTCTTTCAATGCCACAACCGGCGATAATTCTTCTTTTAAACCATAAATATCGATAAATATCCGGTTAAGCTTTTCCTCATTAGCATGAAGTTGAAAGAAGTCATTTGAAACGGCCTTTTGCCAATTTTGATAAGATTGTTTAAGGGTACTAGATTCATTTAGGATTGGAGGATTTTGAAAGTCGAAAGAAATTTCTTGCGAATTAGAATCATTCTGTGATATATTAATAGAATTTAATACAATAGATTGAATTTCAGATGATTCCTTTATCAAAAAAGGAATATTACGAACATCATATAACTGAAAGACCAGGGTAGGATTTAGTATTTTGATATATGAATCAAATACTACGCTATTGAAAAATCCAAAACATTCAAAAAACAAGTGTGAATAATTATTTTCATCAATGAAAAAGGAAACGGTTGTTGCATCAAATGTGCCTCTTGTGTCTAATAATCTGCCATTTACTATTTGAGATAGTCTTGAAAATGTAAATCCTCTTCTGTACCAATATTCTTCTTTAATTATTCTTGCAACATTATCTTTACTATAAAACCTTCTTGAATCCTTATCCCATTTTACGCAAATTTCATTATTCCCACTCCATTTGCGAAAATGCCCCCCTTTTGCATAAAAGATGTAATTTAAATCCTTGCCAATAAACTTATTGTTTAATTCCCAAATAAATCTAATAAATTTTTCATTATTTCCTGTTTTATTTTGACCATCAGCAAATACTATTTCATTAAAAGTTTTTTTAGTAATGAAAGTTTTAAGCCTATTTTCACTAACCCAATAAGCAATTGGACCTCCAGGGATTTTTGAGAAGATGGATTGGGGAATATTTTTGTACTCATTATTTCTAATCAAAAAATTCTCTTCTTTTAAGTTTACTTCCTTATAATCAACCAGTCTATAATATGTTGCATTTTTAAAACTTTTACCTTTTTCTAATACAAATGCAGTAGATTGAACAACCTCACCACTTAATTCTTCAAAAGTACGTGGTCCCAAGTGCAGCATACTGACTATACTGTAATTATTAATGATGTATTCTCGTAATTCTACAAAGGAAGAAAGAAACATCCAGCTGTGGGTATTTATCATACCCATAAAACCATTTGCCATATTCAAGTCAAGACAAACCTCCATAAATACCGCAAACAGATCAGATTTTGAAATTGGGTATTTGTCATTTATATACGCCTTCAAAGACCCATTCATATTTCCACTCCCCATATATGGCGGATTCGCTACAACGGCTTCGTATTTCTGCCCAAGTATTAATAGGATTTCAATGTATACCTTTAGTTTAACGAAAACAAGATCCTCATTTATTGTTTTGTAAGTCTTTTGTTGTAATTCTGACAATCGCTTAGCCAAAAATAATATAGTCTTATTAGTCAGTTCGAACTGCATAATGGAGCCTAAATTTTGGGCATCCTTCATCAAAAGTAAAGCTTTGCTTAAGTCTTCTTCGTATTGGATTCCTTCGGATCCAAGAAAATCCAATACCTCTTGCCTGCTAAAATCTACGGGTTCGGGCATGGCATAGATATGCGGCATCCATCCTTTTTTAAGCACACCGGGATATTGCTTGGCAGCTTTCAGATAGACCGCAAACCGCGATAATTGGGCAGCACGTTTATCAATATCCAAACCAAATAAGTTGCTTTTGAAGATACTCTCAACCGCCTCTTCCGAGGTATAGTATTCTGCCATATACATTTGATATAACAGATCAAAACCTTCGACAAGTATATGACCGGAGCCACAGGCCGGATCGAGCAATTTTATATCAACAGCTTCCTTAATAATCGGATTGCTATAATCCTGATTTTCACCTTCGACGAGGTACTTCATTTCCTGTTTGATCGGACTATCAGGATGTAAATCGAGCCATAATTTACCCACTGTGTTTTGCACCATATATTTTACGATCCAGTTGGGTGTAAATATCTGGGTGGCAGCCGGTATATCTTTTGCTTCTGCCTTTTTATTTTTCTTAAACGAAGCAAATACCTCATCCTTCCGATCTGAAATATAAAACTGGTAGAGCCAGCCAATCAGTTCCACCTCACGGTATTGTTCGTCGCTAATGGCATCAGTGGTATTCAGTAAATGAAGAAAACCATTGTCTGACAACATATTGTCGGGAAGGAGTAATTCGGTGTAATCGTCTATTCCTCCAAATATATTCTTTAGCAAGGTGTGCGAATGACAATAGCCGATTAGCAGAATGGCAAAAGAAGCCTGATCCTGGCTGTAATCTGGAAGAATTTTTTTCAACCTGCGCTGTTCATCTGCCGAAAGAAAATCATAATAACCCTGCCTCGCCCGCTGAAGCATGATCGGCGTAAGTGTCATTCCTTCGGCATATTCAAGTTGCGGTTGTTCGTAGTTGTTTTTCGCAAGGATACAAATGGCCATCATCCGGTTAAACCAGGTGTAGGCAGCCTCCTCTTTTACAACGTCAATGCCCTTTTTCCCAATTGCACTTTTAAGCGAATTCCACAGCGTATATGCATTGGCATCATCATATGCCTCACCCCTGAACAGATAACCACCTTCGATTTTTTCAGGTGATACGGTACTATTCCCTTTCTTGTCAAACCCCCAATAGTTCAATTTATTCTCCACACCTTTTATTAAATTGGTGCGTGCAAGTTGGGCAAAGGTTTTCGTATTCATAACTATTTAATAATGATGGTCTTATTCGCGGATATCAGTTTGGTCATTTCTGATCGAATGGTGATCAGGTATTCTTCCAGTTCCTTTTGATTTGAGATGGTTGCCTTTACATTTGTAATATAATAGACTTCGGGTTCTCCAACCCTTGGTAAGCCACCACCGCCTGGTTTAGGCTGTTTATTGGAGGCATATTTAATAATCGCAGTAACCTGATCTGATTTGAAATCGCCGGCACTTAATTTTTCATTTTTAAGCATTGAAATCGATTTCAAATTTTTGATTTTCTGGATGATGGTTTCAGATGAAGCATAAACATGTGGTTCAGTAACACCGCGTTTAGCTGCCTCAATGCCTAACTCAACAAAGATTTGACTATACAATTTTACAACTTCATCGGAGAGATCCTTTTTATATAGATCAAGTGCCTGTTTTACTTCATCGTATGCTTTGCGGACATGACGGTATTCTGTACGGGGATCGGCCATTTTCAAAAAAGCTCCGATTTTTTCTGCTTTTGCCTGATTATCAGGTGTCAATTCCCTGAAATTTTCGGTATTGGCCTCGTAGAAATTTCTGATGGCATCATAGTCTTTCCGCTGTTTGTCAGCGAAATCAGCCATACTTTTGACTTTATCAAACAACTCTTTTGACTCGGCAACATTGGTTGTAAAATCTGCAAATAATTTTTTTGGATCACGCATTTCCATCCACCTGGTCAGGCATTTATCCGCATCGTGAAAACAGGCTCCAAAAGGATAGGCGCCATAATAGGTATTTTCAAGATCAGCAATTGTATTCGATTTAAGCTTCAGTTCAGCTAACAGCGATTCGAATAATATATTTCCATCGGTTGTGGCCGCAATTCCGTGATTGAAAATTTCATTAAAACTTCTGATTACCAAATCGAGCGTTGCCTGGTCAATCTCTTCACCAGACTGAACGACACAAACCATTCGCTCCGGTGTGCTTAATGCTTTATTTATAAATTCGACAATCCGGTATCGCGGCATACTGCGATAGGAGAACTCGCGCTTCTTTTTCTTGACAAGATGTACAAGGATATCGAGTACAGATTCGTGTCGCCATCCGAATGGCGGTTTTGCAAATTCGTTGATCAGATCATATACTGTAATACTGTTGTTGTGTAAGGTAATAAAATCGTTAACCGCAACTTCTGCCGGCGTGAGGTTTGGCATCATTGTTTGTGTATCAGCTGCTGATTTTTTTAGATCAAATTGGTTTTGGGCGTAGCTGTTCGCTAAAGTTTGGTTTTTATAAATGCCGGCAAGATGCTTCTCAATTACATTTTTAATTCTGTCAGCAGGAGTCACGCCATTCACCTGATCTGCCTCAATAATCAGATTTTGAGACACAAACCGTGATTCAGCGAACTTTTCAGTGATCCTGTCTCTGATCGAATCGCTTAAACTGCTGTTCCGGATCTTGAAATTCTCAATGGTCTTCCCCCTTTCACCAGTTGTTGGGTTTCCTCCAGTGCTAAAGAATTTCAACGTTTTACAATACCAGTCATAGTCCCTTCGGAGACTACTCTCTTTGTTAAACCATTCATTGACACCTACTAACAAATCAGTCTTGGAGGCAGATAAGGCTTTCTGCTCTATGTCCGTCTTATCTGTAAACAGTATTTTTAATTCAAAATCACCACTCCGGAAGTACTCTTTACCATCGACGGAATAGGCCATTTTAAAGTCGTTCGATCCAAATGGGACTTTTGCCCCGATCCTGGTCATTCGGGTAAAAAAGAAATCAAATGGTGTTATTCTGTCATCAAAAGAAAGCGTCAAATTTTTAATAAGATTCTGTACATTAATTTCATCTTCATTGAAAAAGAAGAAACTGTTATTTTCTTCACGGATAATGCTTTCCTCGACCAGTTTATCCAGAACATCTTTAATTGCATTCTGCAGCTGCATTTTGTTCTGGTCGAGTTTATCCATCATTAAAACCGTCAGGTTGTCGAGGGTAGAAGGGAAGGTTTGTTTCTGGGCACCTTGTAAATGGGAGATCATAAACAGCGTTTTGACAACCCTCATAGCAAAAGGAGTATCAGTAACATACCTTAATTTGATCGCATTTTCGATAGCACGCGTACCCCGGTGGATCAGGTTGGTTTGAAATTGTTCATTGAAAAAAGCATCAAAGGGGACAAATCCGCCAACTTCCTCGTCAGCACATTTCCTGGCCGTGAAATGGGTAATGCCAATTAAAGAACGGGCATTGTCCTTTACTTGTTTTTCGACAAAACTAAGCTGTTGGAAAGCATCAAAGACGTCAGATATCAACT
>CAYHDA010000163.1:0-9631 GCA_964355145.1 uncultured Mariniphaga sp. | reverse complement strand
ACTTCGACAGTGAATATACCCGTTTGTTCAAGCAATTGCTTTAAGATCGGGGAACTGGCTTTCCAGTTATGATTATTTTGTCCGGTAACCACGAGTGCTTTAAAATGGCCGTCAAAATTGCAGGCACCAAAGATTGTGATTAATCCGGCAAAAGCTAAAATCAGAAAATATTGTTTCTTCATTTGAATATCAAATTAAATGGTTGGCTGAATCCATGGCTGACGGTAGGGGCGGCTCAATAAGCGGCTTGCTACGGAACTTCCGATAATCACTTCCTTGATTGGATCCCATTCAATTTTCTGTCCTGTTGTCATAGCTATTTCACCTAATAATCCAATGGATATTGAACGGTGACCAATCTCAACGGGACAAACGGTTTCAGCTCTTGACCTGACGCATTCGAGGAAATTCCAGAAATGGTTGTTGCTTTTGTAGAGTTGGATTTCGTTTTCACCGATCACTTCTTCCAGTATTTTAGGGTCAGATGCGTGAATCAGGCCACCATCGCGGTCGACATGAATCCATCCTTTTTCGCCGAACCAAGCGGCGCCGGTATTAAAGCGTAAGCGCGATCCTGTTGCAACTCTCATCTCAATTCCATTGGCGTATTTACAGGTAAAATCAAATTCTACAGGAGTGTTGTACAGCCCCTCAACAGGATAGATTCCCTCACCTTCAATCTCAACAGGTCCGGTCCGATCCATTCCGATACCCCAGGCAGCAATATCAACATGATGGCCGGCCCAATCGGTGAGTCTGCCTCCCGAATAATCGAGCGTCCATCGCCAGTCACCATGGCATACTCCGCGATAGGGAACTTTGGGTGCCGGTCCTAGCCACATATCCCAGTTGAGTCCGGCAGGTACCTCCATTACCGGGGGCGTGCCGACTCTGCTGTCACCATCAGGCAGTCCAACTTCGACGTGTGTTATTTTACCTACCCGGCCGTTGATGGCCAGTTCGGCGGCACGTCTGTACATTTTCCCCGACCGTTGCCAGCTTCCGGTTTGCCAGACCACATTATTTTTTTTCACCGCACTCACAATTGCACGGCCATCCTGAATGGTTCGGGCAAGTGGTTTTTCGCCATAAATATCGAGTTTCTTGTTCGCGGCAGCGGAATAAATCAGCCCATGCCAATGATCAGGCAAAGCAATAGATACAGCATCAATTTTCTCTTTTTCAAGAAATTCACGGTAATCGCCGTAGGTACGGCAATCGGTATTTTTATTGATCTTGTCAATTATCCCTTTCGCATTGTCTGTATGGTTAGTATCAACATCGCAAACTGCAACAAACTGAACCTCCTTCGACCACAGGAAACTCCGCAGGTTGTTTGTTCCCTGGCCTCCTACTCCTATACAACCCATCACAATCCGGTCGCTGGGGGAGAGTTTTCCTCCCATCCCAAGTGCAGTTGACGGAATAATCTGAGGAATGACAACAGCACCCATTGCGATGGAGGCAGATTGTTTCAGAAAATCTCTTCTGGTTGATTTATCGGCCATTGCATTTAATTTTATGTGGGATAATGGATGTTAAATATTTATATATCACTGATTATCGGTCTTTATTTTCATTGAAAATTGAAGATTATTTAGTGTCTGCATGCAGTTCTAAAAAGTCCACTATCGGAGTTTGGTCAGGTAGCCCATGGGGATGATGACCTTCCCCTTTTTTCATGATTAATTTAAAAGTGCCACCCCATTTTTTATATTCCTGCTCAAGCCGACCTCCATTTTCGATGTACGGAACTGCAATGTCGGTTTCACCGGCGACATATATAATGGCCACTTTATCCTTTGCCAATTTACGAGCCAGGTCAACGGGATTTTTCTTAAACGCTAAAGCTTCTGCTTCTGATTTGAAATGATAAAGTTTAATCAGGTTTTTCCAGTCGCCCGGACTCCCTTTCCCAATTTTATATTTACCACCCGGCCAGCTTTTAAAGTCACAAACAGCCTTGTCCATATACAAAGCCGATACTTTGCCTTTGTGTTGAGCGGCCCAGCGCGCAATGGCTAATCCTTCGCGACTAAGTCCCATTAATGATACTTTTTTAGCCATCCCGTATTGTTTGGTCATAATAGGGTAGAGCTTGTCCCATTTCGCAATTGCGTCAGGTGCCCCATAGGTATTTCCAAGTTCAAAATAAACGACATAAAATCCCCTTTTGGCCAGCTCAATTTCAGTATGAGCTATGTAGGCTACAGGATAGCTGTCCAAGGTATAGTTGGAAGGCGCAATAACCCATTGTCTTCCTGTTAAAGGACTTTTCGGACATAATACGGTAGCTTTTTCATTACCGATTGCAATTGTATATCGATCAAAACCCTGGTATTGTTCTTTTTGCCCCGAGAATAAAGCAGAATCAGCTTTTTGTTTTTCAATAATTAACAGATCACTGAAAGGGTGATTTTTCGCGCTGGTATTAAGCGGGATAAAGGTCAGGGAAACGACATAAACAATCACTTTTAGTGTTGAGACTAAAAAGTTTTTAGTGCTCCTTAAACTTGAAAATTTCGGGTTGTTATTTTTCATACTCAGAATTTTTGAAGTTCTTCAGGTCCGGGAACTGCATAGTCAGGATCTGTTGAATGAATAACTATGTCATTGCCAACTTTTTGAATATCAAGAGGAACGAGGTTCAGGCCTTGTTCATTTAGAGTATACGCATTATCAGAAAGCTCTTTTGTTTGAATTCCTTCTCTTGGAAGAGGCGGTACATTCCCGTTGAAGAAGGAGGTGCACCACCAGCGACCGGCATTATCCTGAAACAGAGTTCCATGTCCCAAAAACCGTCCGGCAAATTTCCGTTCACTATATGGGCCCGTAATTTTATCCGCGGTGGCGTAATAGAGGTTGTAGGTCCCCCTGCGGGCTTTCCCTGTTGACCAGGCGGTGCCGAAAAGGACATATTTGCCAAGGATCTTTCGCATCAGGAAACCTTCATAACCAACATCCTTTACCTGACCGGATGAACCAATGTTAACCGGTTTGGAAGCGTAATCAGAGAGGTCGGGTTTCATTGGGGCAATGGTTGTCGGACCTAATCCCCAGATCATCCACCATGTACCGTCGTCGTCCTTAAATAAGGACGGGTCATGGATTCGGCTAACCTTATCTCCCATAGGGTTTGCCCAGGGCCCTTTGGGTTTTAATCCTTGAGCGACCGACAAATTTCCGAGAGTAACGGGTGATGGACTGGTGGATATAACTACGAACTTGTTATTAATGAAATATAATTCGGGAGCCCATAGCCGCCATCCCTTCTCTTCTCCAGATTTAAAGCTCTCAGGTTTTGCAGTATACCAAAACCCTTCTGTGAGGGAATAAATGATACCCAACGATTTCCAGTGGATAAAATCTTTTGTTTTCCATGCCTTTACATCGTAACCAATTTTCCCCGAGGTGTACCTGTCTTCGGGTAACTCTTTCCGTGTGGATAGTTGTGTAGTTCCGGTAAAGTAGTAAAAGCCATCGGGTGATTTTACGATATAAGGATCGCGAATCCAATCATCTTTAATATGGATCGCCCGGTTGTGGGCGGCAAAGGCGGCTTTGATCTCTTTGGGTTTTAGCAGTACACCGGGTTCGATACCAAAAGAGAAAGTCGCGGAAACAAATAATAAAATAAATATAGAAGTTCTCATTTAACTATTTTGAGTTGATCTTTGGAACTGTTTTTATTGTTACGGGACCAAGCAATCCTGAAGGGAGCTGGTCGTTATTCAGCCAGCCCACAAACATATTTTTATTCGTATGCCGCTCTGCTGGTGGCAACTTTTTATCTCCAACCAACCGGTTAGGCCACAGATTCACTACTTTAATTTCCAGTTCGTTCTCTCCGGTTCTGACAGCTTCGGTTATCTCTATCTGCCAGGGAGCACACCAGACCACGCCAAGGTCTTTCCCATTGAGGTTGATCCGGGCTGTCTCTTTTACTGTTCCTAAATCAAGAAAATACCGTTGTTTTGGTACGAGCGTTTGCATGCTGAATGATTTTTTATAAACTGCCGAACCGCTGAAATTCTTAACTGCCGGTTCCGGACGCTTGTTCCAGTCTTCCAGTTTGTCAAATACCATCAGTCCTTTAACTTGAATGCTATCCAGACCTGCAGTCGGATAAAACCACTGGGGATCAAACTGAACCGACCATGGTCCTGTAATATCTTGTATATGAATATACTCCAAATAATTCGCTGCTGTCTTCTTCCTTCTGTCTTCTTCCTTTCGGAATATTACAAACATAGCGCCGTATGGCTCAAACTCCAGAGAGATGGAAGTGATGCCGTTTTGAGTTTTAAACTGTGGCAAGTCATGTTGCTCACCTGTGACAGGATTCCATAATTCCGGCTGTCTGCCACTCACACGAAACTGGCAATCTGCTTGGAGGCCGGCACCTCTTTTATTTATTACGAAATAAATTTCTGAATTATTTGTGCGTCGATGGATAAAATCGAGCAGTGCAGTTTCAGTTTTACTTTGGAACGCGAAATCTGCCGGCGTTTTTTCCTTTTCCAGAACCTGACGAATGGTCATTCCATTTATTATTTGACCTTTGCCATATGTGTTATGAAGCAGGGGAGTGGCCGTTTTTGTTCCCCAGACTTTATCCGCAATTGATTTTAGCTGTTGTTCACTTTGCGGATAACCGGTCAGACCGGGGGTACGCAGTGGTTTCGGACCGATTACCGTGGCTCCCGCTGCAATGAGCTCCTGTATTTTTCGGGCAACACTTAACGGAAGTACGGGTCTGTCAGGCAAAACCAACACCCGGTAGCTCATCCCGTCAGGCAGAACAATCCTCCCATTTTTTACCGACAAACGGGTAAGCATAATCTCTGTGTTGCAGACGTCATAATCATAGCCGAATCCGCGTGAAGGGTCAATATTTTTTGGTGGTATAAAGTTGGGCGCTTCATCACCGCTATAATACAATACATCGGCGACAAAGAGTCCTTGTTGCAGGATATAGGAGCAGCGTGACAGATAACTCAGGAATTGTTCAGCCCCCTGATTCCACCATGTGATGTTATGATTGAAATGAAACCCTCCGAAAACAGATTTTCCGGGCAGGCCATCTTCAGGACCTGAGGTTGCTGAACCATGAATGCTCAGCGCATTGATCCCTTCGCAGAATGCGTTGTTCGCGTGGCGGAGCAGACCGCCGGGCGACTGACTCCAGTGTTGCAGACGCCCTCCTGTTGTGAACGCCTCGGATGCAACAATCTTTTTCCCATATAAATGACCTGCACTGGCAGCTTGTTTGGTATTAACGTTTTGGGCAGCCTCGTCCCATCCTGGTGTAGTAATGACATGATGATCAGCAGGTGCCCACTGGTTTTCCTTCCATAATTCAATTTCCCAGAACTCTGCAACCGGTATGTCCATGCGCCCCTGGTTCATCAGTCCGTCGTTGCATAATAACCGCGGATGATGCTGGCCTCCGGCTTCTGCACGAACTTTCATACCATCAGCATGCGAAAGTTCTGCCCAGCGTTTGTAATGTCCGTCAGCCACGCAATCGGCAATCGTGCGCCGAACGTCTGCCAGGAAGCGATCGGTGATTTCAACACTCTCCACAATCTCACCTGCCATTGCGGCAAGGTAAGGGACAGGATTATAACCGCGCCTTTTTTGAAATTCTTTAAGTAGCTCCGGCGTCCACGAGTACATACCGTCAATTTCAACATTATCCTCTATGAAATATTTTAAAGTCTTTCCAACAAGCGGACCCGCGTCGCCAATCAAAGGTTTGATCCCCTTCTCGTAGTTTAGTTCTGTGGCGGCGGGACTGAGGTAATCGGCCAGCAGTCCTTTTCCAAAAGCTACATTCAGTCCGGTTGTTGTACGTCCAATACGAATTACCTTCCAATTTCCCGGCGGGACATCCCAGTTTAGGGTTCCGTCATTCGAAATTAGAGATGTCAGGTCGATCATCCCGTGTACTTTTAGCGGGCGGTCATCAGGTAGTGTTACAAGATCTTCCCGGACAAGACTCACCTGATCGGCTTGTCGGGTAGCCGTTACACCAAGGGGATTTGTTATTGCGCGTTTGGCGGCAAGACGTGCAATACGTTCTACCTCGAACCTGTTGCCGAGTGCAAAATCACGGACTTTTGTATCCTTTGGCATCACGATCCGGAACCACCGGGCTGTGGTTGAAGGAATAGTTCCATAAATTGTGTTGCCACCCGGGCTGTTGAAGGCAATCACCGGTTTAAATACAACTCCATCATCAGAAGCCTCAATCGTAATTTTACTTGTAATGTCAATCCAAGTATAATCCACAAGATGTGGATTACCAAAATCGATTAATATAAAAGGGTTTTCCGATGTTCCGGAATTCCAGACTGTGTTAAAATTTCCATCCAGCAGATTGGGAAGATCGCCTTGATTGCTGCTTAATGTGATGATGGTTTGCGGATCTGCCGTTTCATCAGGAATCGGAAAAGCCTGGATCGTCACATCGGCATAACTTGATCCCTTTCCTTTCGGTTCAACCAATTTGCCCGAAAATTTTTGACCGCCTTTGATGATTGTTTCGGAGTTCACCATCATCCAGCTTGAATATTCAGGGGTAATCCATGGTCCGCCCGATGGCCATCCAGGACAGGTATTCACCCCCATTTTTAAACCAGTACGATCGGCCTCCCGCACGGCATAACGGAATAATTCTCTCCATTTGTCGCTCATATAGGGGGTTTCGGGCATATTCCCCAGATCAATAAGCATAACGCCGCCAACCCCTTTTGCTTTCAGCTCTTCCATATGCTGCGTAATGTTCGCAGGTGTAATATTGCCAAACCACCACATATTCACCCATGGTTTGGCCGAATCCGGGGGAGTCACAAATCCTTTTGTCAGATCATTTTGACCAGTTGCACCACCAGCCAAAACATAGAATGCCACGGCTAATAAAAGTAATTGTTTGGTCAATTTGATTAAAATCATTCTCTGATATAATTTAATTCTCTTAAGTTTAGTTTTGTCCGGTTGATCTTCTTTCCTTACTAAGACACCGTTGCACTGTCGTAAGGGTGACAACCCTGATAAAATATTTACACACTCGTTTTCATTCTATTTGGGATTACATATCTATCATGTTAATAATTCGTGGACATTTGTCCCAAACCGATGTCTGGATTCAGGAAGAATGCTGTGAAGAGAGAGATAAAGCAATAAACTTTCATATGCCTTTCAAATTACGGGTAATTCCCATGGTTCACGATAGGGACGGGTCAACAGGCGACTGGCAACCGGATTGCCGGTAATTAGTTCTTTTTCAGGATTCCACAGTATTTTATTTCCTGTGGTCATTGCTATTTCACCCAATAAACCAACAGAAATTGAACGATGAGCGATCTCAACCGGCGCTACTGTTTCCCGTCTTGATTTTATGCATTCGAGGAAGTTGCCTACATGGTCATCACATTTATATAAATGAATTTCGTTTTCACCAATTTCCTCTTCAAGTATTTTTGGATCTGAAGCTGTTAATCTATCGCCACGGTCAACATGAATCCAACCCCATTCTCCATACCACGTTGTGCCCATTCCATGTGGCAGACGCGATGAATTGGCGACTCTCATTCGTACTCCGTTGGCATAACTACATTGGAAATCGTATTCAACCGGAACGTTGAAGAGACCATCCCTTGGGTAAATCGCCACACCTTCAATCTCAACAGGTCCCGAACGTTCCATTCCAATTCCCCATTGTGCGATATCGATGTGGTGACCGGCCCAGTCGGTGAGCTGTCCTCCGGAATAATCCAGTATCCATCGCCAGTTAACGTGGCATATTCCCCTGAAGGGAACTTTAGGGGCAGGTCCCAGCCACATTTCCCAATCAAGGTCAGCAGGTACTTCCATGACCGGAGGTGTGCCTGTCCCCTGACCTCCGTCGGGCAGTCCAACTTCAACCCATGTTGTTTTTCCGATCCGGCCGTTGATGGCTAATTCAGCTCCTCGTCTGAAATTTTTTACCGACCGCTGCCAGCTTCCGGTTTGCCACACAATATTGTTTTTCTTTACTGCACTCACAATGGCTCTGCCATCGTAAATCGTTCGTGCAAGTGGCTTTTCACCATAAATATCCATTTTTTTGTTCGCGGCTGCTGAGTAAATGAGACCATGCCAATGATCAGGCAATGCAATAGATACCGCATCCAGTTTCTCTTTTTCCAGAAATTCGCGGTAATCACCGTAGGTTCGGCAATCACTATTTTTGTTGGATTCGTCAATGATTTTTTTTGCCTTGTCCGTTCTGGATTTGTCAACATCACAAGCTGCCACGAGCTGCAATTCCTTTGCCCGTTTTAAAAAGCCTCTCATATTACTTGTCCCCTGACTGCCTATTCCGATAACTCCCATCACAATCCTGTCGCTTGGAGGAAGTTTCCCTCCCATACCAAGAGCTGTTGAAGGGATAATCTGGGGGAGGATCAGCGCAGCGGCCGTTATACCAGCAGATCGTTTCAGAAAATCTCTTCTGGTAGATTTGTTAAACATGATGATTAAGTTTTAATTACTTAATAGTTAAACTGAGGACAAATTTTGCTGTAGCTCCATTTTTCTCTCATCTCCCTTTTCTTTAAATTTTCGGCTTCAGGATCATTAATAAAACTTTCCTTTTCAGGGTTCCAGTTCAATTTTCGGTTAAGTTTTAAGGCAATATTCCCGCAATGCAACAGAGAACTGGTACGATGCCCGGATTCTGCACTGTAAATGGCTTTTCGCCCCGCCTTTATACTGTTTAGAAAATCAATAAATTCGTCATCTGCAGTAGGGAGATCAATTTTTTTATCCTTTAAATCGAAAATATTCTCATCGCTTCCTGCTAATTTTTTATTCCATCCTGACGATTCTACCCATCCTTCTTCGCCAATGATTTTAATATTACCATCTCCCACACCAACCTGCATGGTTATGTTGTTGGCATATCTATAGTGTAAATCAAATTTATAGGCGGTATTGAAAATACCATCGTTATAAAAAAGTGTTTCGCCTGCCGGTGTAACCTCAGTTGGACCGGTAAATTCATTGCCCGAAACCAATTGTGCGGTATCACAAAGATGAGCTCCCCAATCGGTGACTACTCCACCTGAAAAAGCATCATTCCATCTGAAATGGTAGAACGTTCGCGAGTAGATAAAAGGGATCTCTTTAGCGGGGCCCAGCCACATATCGTAATCGAGATCTTGGGGTGGCGCTGTTACTTCCAGCCCTTTTTGAGGCAATTTTGAAACGGGGAGGCCAATGTCGATATGTTTAATTGCTCCAAGACGACCGTTTAAAGCGATCTCAGCCATTTGATGGTAATTAGGCAGAAACCGGTCTTCAACCGACACCTGGTACACGACCCCTGTTTTACTGATTACATCACTTAATAACCGTCCTTCGGCGATGGTAAGAGTCGGCTTTTCACAACAAATATGTTTCCCTTTTAGCGCTGCCATGATGGTTATTGGAACATGCCAGTGATCGGGTGTTGAGATTTGCACTGCATCGATTGATTTATCGTCAAGGATCTCTCTGAAATCCTGATATATCTTGCAGTCTGTTGATTTATAAGTTGTATTGACCAGATTTTTGGCACTTGTAGCTCTTGTCATGCTGACATCAC
>CAYHDA010000162.1:4802-9646 GCA_964355145.1 uncultured Mariniphaga sp. | reverse complement strand
ATACCTCAGATGCTTAACATTGCCTACAACATGGAGGGAAGGGATGACCATTACGGCACCTGGGCTGCCGAAGGGAAGGGCGAAAAAATGAAACAACTGATGCCAGCCAACTACCCTTCAAACGGAGGTTGGGGCAAAACCCGCCACCTGATGTATTTTATGCAGGCGGCACAAAACAAAAACGAATTTGTGATGCTGGCAGCAGGCGACAAAGACCATAACTGTATCAACAATTACCTCAATTCGACTATCATTCTGCCCAATGCTTTTGATGAATTGTGGATGGGAAATAGTAAAATCAGTGTCCCTGAGGTGGGTGGCAAACTCGCATTTGACCAGACAAATACTATTTTTGCACGCTTTGAAGATGTTGGTTTTGCTATCCGTATTTTGTGGTCCAATGCAGATAATGGAACAAAAATGACCCTTTACAATGATGGATTTAACTACCAGCCAACAAGGGAGAATTTTAAAATGGCAAATGGCAAGGGATTACGATTAACACTTCAACATCCAAACAGCGGGAAGGGAGTCATTGCAATGTGGTGGAAGGTGGAAGAGGGGATAGCCGGTGATGCTCAATTTAATAAATTCCGACAGTCCATCATAAATACCCCTGTAAATGTCAGCGATAAAAATGGTATTGTTGATGTTTCAGTTCTAACTTCATCGGGAAAGTTGGGTATAAAGGCCGATATCCTAAATAAAAAGCGACTGACCTGGTCAAATCCAACTCCCCTGCCTGACAACTTTCTGTTTAATGTTGACGGATTGGAAATGGGTAAACCAATTATTGAAAAATATATACGATGAAACACCCATGAATCTGCGCTTCGCAAACATGAACGAAGATAACACAGGTGTTCCATCAGGCAATTAAAAAACAAATTATCTTCTGATGAAAAACAAAATTACGATTTGCTTACTGCTTCTTCTAATGCTTTCTGTTTCAAATGTGAAATGTATTACTCCCCCATACAAATCCAGGGAGCTGCTAACTCAACTCATCAGGTTAAATGATGACGATATTTCCAACTCTCTGAAGTGGCAATGGACAGATAAAAACAACGCTCTCTGCGGCGCCATCTTTGATGGTGACAGCATCGTTTCACCAAACGGAACAGCACATTTCATACAGAAACTGATGTGCAGCTATGTGTCGCCTGTTTCAACCTATTATCAATCAAAGGAGTTGCTTAACCGCATGATACTTGCTGCAAACGGAATGATAACCTTACAGCACTCTGATGGCACGATAGATCTGGTGAATGCAAACTTTCACTCCACACCGGATCTGGGATTCACCATCTATCCGCTTGCCCTGGCCTACTCAATCATGCTGCAAAACAATAACTTAAACTATGGCGAGCTTAATTCCTTAATGAAAAGGTATATGCTAAAAGCTGGCGATGCACTTTCTGTGGGTGGTGTTCATACCCCCAACCATCGCTGGGTGATTACCGGTGCACTAGCCTGGTTGTATCAATTTTTTCCCGATCCGAAATACAAATCCAGAGCAGAACAATGGCTCGCTGAGAAGGTTGATATTGACCCCGACGGTCAGTACCACGAAAGAAGCACTGCCGTTTATACCCCTGTTACCAACAGAAGCCTGATCGATATTGCCCAAAAAATGCATTATGAATATCTTTATGATCATGTACGAAAAAATCTTGATTTAACCTTCTATTTCGTACGGTCAACCGGTGAGATTGCTACGGAATCTTCCAACAGGCAAGACAAATACATTATAAGCGACATGTCGGGATACTACCGTTTTTATCGGTTCATGGCTCTGAAAGATAAGGATAGCCGCTATTCTGGCATGGTCGATTATATCGAAAAAACAGTTCCTTTGGCAAACCTGGGAGGAATGCTCCCCTATTTTATAGAAGACCCGTCGATGCTTCAGGAGTTACCGAAGCCAACACCTCTTCCAACCAGTTATGAGAAACAATTTAAATTCTCCGATATAGTCAGAATCAGGGACGGGGAGAGAGATATGTCAATCATCTCCAATAATTCAACTTTTTTTAGCTACTTTAAAGGAACCGCAGCCCTTGAAGGAATGCGTCTTTCGGCGGCTTTCTTTGGGAGGGGTCAGTTTCAAAGTGAAAAGATAGAAAAGGTTGGAGATACCTACATTTTGTCATCAATAGTCAAGGGGCCTTATTACCAGCCACTTTCAAAAGAGAAGATTCCTGCGGATGGTGAGGCGTGGGGTAAAGTACCCAGAACTGAAAGGGAACAATCAGAAATACAAACACTCGAAACAAAGATTTATATCACAAAAACCGATGGGAAAGTAAAGGTAAAGGTGTCGGTAAACGGACCTGAGAACCTGCCGGTGAGTCTTGAGCTGGGATTTCGCAAAGGAGGGACACTAAGTAATGTCACGAAAAAGGAGGGAACCGACGCCGTTTATCTTATGAAAAACGGCACCATAGCTCAGTATTCCAAGGATGGAAATACAATTACCATAGGTCCCGGTATTTGCAAACATAAAACGACCCAGTTGAGAGGTGCCCTCCCAAAATTGCAGGCCGATTGTCTCTATTTCACGACCTATGCCCCTGGCGAATTTGAATTTACCATCGAATAAATTGCAATGACACGAATAACAGCAACTATAATCCTGTTGATGAGTGTTGCACTCTTGTCAATTAGTGCAAATGAAAAGCCTTTGGTTCAGCTAAATGTGGATTGGCCAAAATTCATGGCTCAGCATGATTTAATCTGGGATCAGCTGCCCGAAGATTATTTCGCAGGGGCTTTTGTGGGAAATGGTTTGCTGGGTACTATCCTTTTTAAAGATGATGCAGCGCCTAATACGCTCCGTTTTGAAATCGGAAGAACCGATGTTTACGATCACCGGACAAAAGAGTCCAGTGCTTATGAAACATCCAGGTTGCCAATCGGTCAGCTCTTGATGACTCCGGTAGGAGCCATTAAGAAAGTGCAGATGCGGAATGACCTTTGGAACGCTGAAATCAGAGGTGAACTCACCACTACAGCAGGAACAATTTCGTTTCGCTGTTACGTCCCTTCCGGGGAAGAGTTGATTGTATTAAACATTAAGACAACAGGCCGCGAAAAAGGGGTGAAGGTTTCCTTACGCCCCCAACTGGCGCAAAGTGCAAGGTACATTGCCAAAAGAGCCATGGGGTTGGAGCAAAATGTAGTCTATGAACAGAACCCGCCTTTTAGGATTGAAAAAATGGCGGGTTTGGAAGTCGTAACTCAGCCACTGCTGATGGGCGATGACTATGCGACTGCCTGGAGCGACAAAACAAATCGCGATGGATCCCGTACTATTCTTGTCACGGTTGCCAACAGATGGGGAAAAACACGAAAACCGGGCTCCGGTTCAGCGCTCGATGCCGTGGCAACACTAAAAACCGCCGAAAAGATTCATCCGTTTGCACTGGAGGCAGCCCACCGCGCATGGTGGCACAATTACTATTCCGCCAGTTTTGCCACCTTTCCGGACGCCCGGCTTGAAAGTTTTTACTGGATTCAAATGTATAAACTGGCAAGTGCCACCCATCCCGGCAGACCCGTCATCGATCTGTTGGGTCCATGGTTTAAACCAACCGCCTGGCCTCTGCTGTGGATGAACCTTAATGTGCAGCTGACTTATTATACCCTTGGAATAACCAATCATTCCGATATTGAACAAAATCTCTACCAACTGCTCGAAAGGCATAAAAACCAGATGATTGAGAATGTTCCGCCGGCGTTTCAATCTGATTGTGCAGGGATTCGTAATCCTGTTGGATATGATGATTTATATGCTCCCCTGTTCTTGTCGGATGACAAAAATAATGACATGGGACTAAATATTATCGTACTTCCCTGGCTGATGCAGATGTATTACCTCCATAACCGAAGGGCGATGGACGACCGGCAATTGAGAGAATCGGTCTATCCCCTGATGCGCCGTGCTTTTAACGTGTACCTTCGCATCCTGTACCCTGGTGAAGATGGTTTGTATCATATCCCTTACACCTATTCGGATGAATACGGCAATGCAAAGGAAACCAGTCTGAATATTGCGCTGGCCCGGTGGGGATTCAAGACGTTGATTGCCACTGCAGAGCGATTGGAAATTGACGATCCTTTGCTCCCCCGATGGAAAGAAACCCTTGCCAAAATGAAGGATTACAACATCGACGGAAATGGCATAATGGTAGGGAAGGAGCTCCCTTTTGCAAAGCCGCACCGTCATTACAGTCATCTGTTTGCCATTTTTCCACTATACGATATGAATACGGACAGCGATACGGCAAGAATTCCTTTGATGAAAAAGTCAATTCAACACTTCACCGACCTTGAGGGTGACAATTGTATCTATAAATTTTCAGGTGCTTCTTCTTTGTGGGCAGCAATAGGCGACGGTGACAAGGCACTGAAATGGCTCTGCAGGTCATTGGAACTCCTTCCACGTTTCGGCGTTCCTCCTGCGCCGGCAAGAATTCCAACACTTACTCAAAATACCTTCTACAGCGAACGTGAAAATCCTACGTTCGAATCACCCGTTTCTGCCTCACGCTGTATGCTCGATATGCTGATCCAGACCTGGGGTGGAACTATTCGCGTTTTTCCTGCCGTCCCTTCAACCTGGAAAGATGCCTCCTTTCACAACCTGCTCGCTGAGGGTGCCTTCCTGGTAAGTGCCGTTCGAAAATCAGGAAAAACACAATTTATCCGCATTAAAAGCCTTGCAGGAGAACCTTGCCGGATTAAATCTGATTTATCGGGTGAGATCAAGCTTGTGGGATCGAAAACCGCTGATATGCATCTGCTTAACGGAGTGATAACACTCAATCTGAAAAAAGGCGAAG
>CAYHDA010000162.1:0-4702 GCA_964355145.1 uncultured Mariniphaga sp. | reverse complement strand
GCTGATATGCATCTGCTTAACGGAGTGATAACACTCAATCTGAAAAAAGGCGAAGAGGCTGTTCTCTATTCCGGAGAAATGCCGAAATCGTTTGTTGTTTCGGCACTGCCTATGAATAAGGCTGAGATGAACCGCTGGGGAGTAAGAATAAACTGAAATTTATAAAATATATAGTCATGAAAAAATTGTATCTGCTGATAGTTCTTGGGTCCGCATATTTGATTTTTACAAAATGTAGTCCAAAGCAACCCGATTTTTATTCCTTTCCAAAAATAGACGCTCATACCCATTTTGACACGAATAACCCGGTATTTATTGAATCAGCCGCAAAGGAAAATTTTAAATTCCTGTCAATTGTCACTTCTTCCGGAAGCCGGGATATTATTGACCGGCAGCTCGGATATGCAGTCGGACTAAAAAATAAGTACCCCGGGAATTTCAATTTTACAACTACGTTTTCCATGGAAAATTTTAATGATCCGGGATGGGAGGAAGAAGTGCTTGAAAAATTGAAAGTCGATTTTGCAAAGGGAGCTGTCGCTGTGAAAGTGTGGAAAGATATAGGGATGGTTTTCAGAAAAAAGGATAGTACTTTTATTATGATTGATGATTCAAAATTCGATAAAATATTGGATTTTATTGAAGCGAATGGCAAAACGCTGGTAGCACATATTGCTGAACCTAAAAATTGCTGGCTGCCAATTGATTCAATGACTGTAAACAACGATAAGAATTACTATACGAAGCATCCGGAATACCATATGTTCACGCATCCCGATTATCCGTCGTACGATGAATTAATAGTTCATCGTGATAAAATGCTTGAAAAACACCCCCGTTTGCGAGTGGTAGGTTGTCATCTTGGAAGCCTCGAATGGGATGTTAATGAACTTGCACTAAGGTTTGATCGTTATCCAAATTTCTTTGTTGATGTTGCCGCCAGAATTTGTCATTTTCAGGTTCAGGACCGAAAAAAAGTACGCGATTTTATCATTAAATACCAGGATAGAATACTCTACGGAACAGATCTGGAAGTTTCAGAAAATGAAGATCAAAAGAAATTATTTGAGGAAAAGAACCGGTATTATTTGGATGACTGGAAATACTTTACAACCGATAGCCTCCTTTCGAACAGTAAATCAAACAACCCATTTCAAGGTTTGAATCTGCCCAAAGTGGTTCTGGAGCGAATTTACTTTAAAAATGCTTTATTTTGCTATCCAGGAATCAATTAAGCAGCTATTCTGAATGCTGGTTATTAATGAGAGCAGAATACTAGTGATGCGTTAATTTTTTAAATATTTGAATAAATAACTATATATTAATATATTACAGACGTTCTTTGATTTTTTGATTTGAATTGACTTATAGTTTTGCGCCTTAAAAGTGCAAGATTATGAATTCAGGAAAATATGTTTTCGCTCAGTTATTACAGTTTGTAAACAAATATGAGTTTGAAAAGTGTGTCGAGCTCTACAAAGGAGATTACCATGTAAGGGATTTGAATTGTTGGACCCAGTTTATTCAACTTTTCTTTGGACAACTCACTTCCCGGAATTCATTGAGAGATATTTGTACATGTTTGAAAGCACATAAAAACAAACTTTATCATTTGGGCATAAAGCAAAATGTCAATCAGTCAACCCTTTCACGTGCAAACGAACGAAGGGATTGGAGGATTTTTGCTGATTTTGGTGAGTATCTGATAAAACTAGTCAGACCACTATATGCAAACAGTTCAATCCCAAATATTGATATTGACAATGACATATTTGCCCTTGATTCAACAACCATATCCTTAAGCATTAAGCTATTCAGCTGGGCAAAGGGCAAGTATTCCAGGGGAGCTGTAAAAATTCATACATTACTCGATTTAAGAGGAAGCATTCCTTCATTTATATTTATCACAGATGGTAAATACCATGACAGCAATGTACTTGACATTATGGTTCCCATCCCTGAAGCAATATATCTGATGGATAAAGCGTATGTTGATTTTGCCGCTTTATACAATATTCATAGAGCAGGTGCATTTTTTGTTACAAGAGCAAAAGTGACATTAGATTACAGTATTGTTGAGTGTAATTACAACATTGATGAAAACACCGGATTAAGAAGCGATAAGACTATAAACCTAAATGGGCATAAGTCTAAAAAACTTTATCCGGGATTGCTTCGACTGGTTGAATATTACGATGATGAGAAAAAAATATTGCTCGTTTTCCTGAGCAATAACTTCGAAGTATCGGCAATGGAAATTGCTTATCTGTACCGTAACCGTTGGCAAATAGAGGTATTCTTTAAATGGATAAAACAAAATCTGACGATAAAAACACTCTGGGGTCACTCAGAAAATGCGGTAGCCATCCATATCTGGGTAGCTATCTGTACATACCTAATTGTCGCATATGTCAAATATTCACTCAAAAGCTCACTGTCTATTTATGAGATCATACAAATCTTAGGCATATCAGTATTCGACAAAGCACCCGTAAAGGAGCTAATTACTGAATTAGAAGTCAATCAAAATTTCAAAGAACAATATGATTTATTTAATGATCAATTTTAACGCATCAGTAGTATGGTTCAATCATTAAAAAAGATGCTAAAGGAATACCACAAAAAGTGGCCGGACTTGTAATTGATATAACTAACCGCAAACTTACTGAAGAAAAACTTTGGGAAAGTGAACATAAATTCCAGAAAATCTATCAGAACGGACCCTTTGGAATGGCAATAATAGGCAGCGATTTCAGGTTTGTCTCTGTAAATCCCACATTAACAGTTATGCTTGGGTATACTGAGCAGGAACTTCAGAAATTTACTTTTAAAGATGTCATGCATCCTGATGATCTTGATGTCGGTATTTCTGATATTTATAAACTGATTAAGAAGGAAATCTCCGTCCTTCACACTGAAAAACGGTATATACGGAAAGATGGCCGGTTCTTTTGGGCAGAACTTACGGTAACTTCCAATTACGACAACCGCGGTCAGTTTCTTTACAACCTTTCAATTGTTCAGGATATTTCTGTTCGTAAACAGGCAGAAAAAAAGATTCGTGAAAAAGATATCCAGTTTAGAAAAATGTCTGCGAATGTTCACGACCTTATTTTTCAATTTACAAGGAGACCCGACGGGACCTATTTTGTTCCAGTAGCTTCCGAAGGGATCAGAAATATTTTCGGATGTTCGCCGGAAGATGTCCTTGATGATTTTACTCCCATCGGAAGGGTAATCTACCCCGAAGATTCAGAAAGGGTTATCAGCGATATTGAGTATTCTGCAAAACACATGACTTATTTTACCTGCGAATTCAGGGTGCAAATCCCCGGCAGACCTATTCAATGGATTTATTCCAAATCGACACCTGAGAAACTGGCTGATGGAAGCATTACCTGGTATGGTTTTAATGCTGATATTACCAAGAATAAGATAGCTGAACTGGAGATCATTCGCCTTAATGAAAGGATTTCGACGGCAACTCACGCCGCACATTTGGGAATCTGGGACTGGGATATTGTAAATAACCGGCTCGAATGGGATGACCAGATGTATCATCTCTACGGAGTGACGAAAAATCAATTTTCAGTTGCCTACCAAACCTGGCTAAATGGTATCTACCCCGACGACCGGGCAAGATGCGACGAAGAAACCAATCAGGCTTTGACGGGTGGTTTTATTTATGATACAGAATTCCGCGTTTTATGGCCGGACGGTTCCATTCATTACCTCAAAGCTGACGGTGATGTTTTCCTAAATAAGCAAGGTGAACCTGTTCGGATGGTCGGAGTCAATTATGATATCACCATACGTAAGAACTCGGAATCTGAGATTAAGCAACTCAACGAAACACTTGAACGTCGTGTTCTTGACCGTACGGCTCAACTTGAAACAGCAAATCAGGAAATGGAAGCCTTTACCTACTCTGTGTCTCATGATTTACAGGCTCCGCTTAGACATATTAAGGGATTTATGAACCTTTTTCTGGATACAATAACTGCGCAACTATCTGAAAATGAGATTGAATACCTCAATATGATCTCTGCTTCAGTTAATGAAATGGGAGATCTGATTGATGCTTTGCTCTCTTTTTTCAGACTTGTCACCTCCGAAGTGACCAGAAGTAAGATCGACTCCGGCAATATGGTTCATCACGTACTTAGCGGTTTTAAAGAAGAGATCAGCTCTCGGAATATTGCCGTCACCATCGGTGCATTACCGGATATTGTTGGCAATAATATTCTGATACGACAGGTGTGGATAAATCTCATCTCAAACGCCGTTAAATACACCGCCAAAAAAGCGAATGCATCGATTCAAATTGGAAGTTTGATTTATGACGATGAAACGGTTTTTTATGTGAAGGATAATGGTGCCGGATTTAACATGAAATACGCTTCAAAATTATTTGGTGTATTCCAGCGTTTGCACAAACCCCGCGACTTCGAAGGAATAGGCATCGGCCTTGCCACCGTCGGCCGGATTGTTTCCCGTCATCACGGAAGGTATTGGGCTGAAGGTGAAGTAGGCCAGGGTGCTGCATTCTATTTTAGCATTCCCGGTTTACCTTTTAAATCCGAATGATTTTTAAATTTTTGCCGGAACATCAGTGTTATCTTTATTCGTGTTAGCGATTCACAGAATCGAGGTTATTTCATCACAAACTCATGGATTCGTTTTGCAGCATCGCGTCCGGACC
>CAYHDA010000161.1:0-9697 GCA_964355145.1 uncultured Mariniphaga sp. | reverse complement strand
AGCCCATTCGGTTTTGCAAGCCGGGCAGGAATCAAATAAAGGATCGGGTAAGCTCCCATTTTCTGCAAGAAACTTGGAAATTGAATATGCAGGCTTATAAAATTCTAAAATATGCGGGTGCTTTTCTGTTAGCGCATATAATTTTTCATAAAGTGAAATACGACTAAAGAGCCTGTCGACAGTGGATTGGCAATGATGCAATTCATAATTACGGCCAATCTGTGTTTTAAAAAATGGACTCTGAGTCCACTGTTTGTCAATGGCAAATTGCGCTAATTCAGTCAGGTTTTCAACATTCTCCTTGTCGATTACCATTCTTAAATTAACGGTTAAGTTGTTGGCAAGGCAAGCGTCAACACCTTCCACAATTTTATCGAAAGTTCCGCCTCCGCCCTTTAAGAATCTGCGGGCATTATGGAAAGCCGCTGTTCCATCCATGGTTATCTGAATTTCGCGGATGCGTCCTTGTTTTAAAATTTCTATATATTCGACCAGCGTATATCCGTTCGTGACGAAGCAAACTTCAATATTGGCAGCGTTTGATTTTTCGATAAGATAAGAGATGAGCTCTTTCTGCTTGGGTGAAGCCATCAAAGGCTCGCCGCCGAAAACCGTGATGTACTTTCGCTTTCCTTCAAACTCTTTCTTGACGTAGCTAAAAAAAGAATCAATTATTTCGTTGTTTAATAACCCTTTCGATGGGGCATATTCATCCTGATAACAATAGGAACAAGCAAAATTGCAGCTGTAATTGGGCACAAAAAACAGTTGAATTTCTTCGTCTTCACGGTTATCCAGAAAATCGAGATATTTCCTTCGGTATAATTTACTTTCCTCTTTTTCATCTGTCAGGTACCCTTTCTCTTGCAGCTCAGCTATGAAATCATTGCCTGCAATTGTTTCATAGTTTATGATGCTGCTAATTCTTGCGGCATCAATGCTGTTTACAATATCTGCATTGCCTGTGAGGAGGTTGACAATAAAGAAATTTTCAGAGTCCTTTATTTTTGAAAAAATATTATGTTTTGAAAAATACATAAAAAACGCAGATTGTTTATTTTTGGGCTGTCAATAGAAATATGGGGTATTTTCGACCTGATTCGCGTGGCATCTCGAAACATTTTTTGTAGCTGATATTTTTAAACCCCGTTTTTGTAAGTATTTCAACCAGTTGATCGGGTTCAAAACCCCAGTGCACTTTTACATCAATGCCATGAAATGAGCCATCTTCGGGGTATAAATCGGCTATTGCTAAATATCCTTCAGGGTTTAGCAGAGCATAAAATGTGTTTATAATAGATTCATAATCATTGACATGATGCAAAACCATTTGGTTGTAGATGATGTCAAAGCTGCCGTCAAAATTTGTGTTTTCAAGGTTGAACCAAATCGGATGGATGTTTTCAGTTTCGTGATATTCCACCTTCTCCAAACAGATATTTATCATTTCCTGAGAATTATCCATTAGGGTAATATCTGAAAAATGATCTTTTAACAGGAAACTCAAAATGCCGGTACCTGCTCCATATTCGAGGGCCTTCATGGAATGGTTAAGCGGTATCATTTTTTGAAGTTCTACGGCAATTGCACCCGACCGTTCTGTGTGCAGTTTATCTTTGTCCCATTCACGGGCCCTGGAGTCGAATTCGCTCATTTTTTATAACTTTAAATTATGAATACTCTCCATGGGATTGTTTTGGGTTGGTCTGTCTTTTACGACCAATGTTGAGACCGGGGAAGCTGATTTCTGGTTGAAAATCATATCATGGCCTACGCATAAACCCATCGAAATATTTAATTCTGTATTGTTTTTTTTTAGATATTCAGCTTGTCCGGCAGGATTGCACATAATGCTATTCCCTTCACATCCAAGCATTTCGTGCTTGGTGATTTTCCCACATTTGCAATCAATGGTAAAGACTTCAAATTCATCTGAAAGGAATTGTTTTACAGAGTCCGCTTCCTTTGGTAACGACACACAATGGGCAATCCCAATTCTTTTGATTCCAGCTCTGCGGGCAAAATTCTTCAATTCATATACCCGGTTTGATCCTCTTTCATAAGCATCTTCTGCAACCTGCATAACTCCAAGCGACTGATTGTCATAAAGTTTATTTATCTCTCCTATTTCCATTATTTTTTAATTGTTACATTGGTGTTCTGCCCCGGTATGCCAGTGATGTAGGCATCCTTCACCCGAATCATGAATCTGACCTTCTAAGAATCCTTCAGCCACCAGACGGATATCGCCAGAACAACCTCGGTAAACTTCAATTCCATGACTTGTCAGTACATTTAGCGCACCGTTGCCCATATTTCCTGCAAGCATAATGCTTACCCCTTTTTGTTGCAATACAGATGCAATATTGCTTTTGCATCCGCAACCTTGCGGAGATGGCAATATTTCTGAACTGGTTATTTTCTTATTTTCGTCGATTGTAAAAACTGTGTATGCTTCACAATGTCCAAAATGGTTGTCCACTGAATTTTCCCTCGTGGGAATGGCGATTTTCATCTATTAATTTTTAATGCAGATTGATGTACAGATTAATAGGGGAATGCCTTAATTTTGCAAATTCCGGCACTCCCCATCAATGTTCATGAATTAGTCATGACAACCAACAACAGTCCTTGAGGTTTTTGCACAGCACTGAGCAATTTTCACTGCCTTAGGCTCCTCTTTTTTCTTAATAAGACTTTTCATACAAAAAAATTAAATGATTAAAAACGTTGTTGTTATAGCCCTCCATAAAATAATTTTACGGAAGGTTTATCCTTTGCAACAGCAGCCTCCCGAAGGTTTCTTCCCTGCGATGGTAAGGCTTGCTACTTCTGCTTTCCCTTTTGGGTATGGTTTTGATTCTTCGATAATTTCAATACCGGTGAATCCTGTTTTTGCAAGTGTATCCAGGTATTCGTCGCGTGTAACGGAGCCTGCCCAGCACTCTGCGACTGCTGCCGGATCGTTACGGTACTCTGCGGGAATTGGATTCGTCGCGTAGATATCACTTACTACAAATCGACCACCCGCTTTAAGTATCCGATAGATCTCGCTCCATACAGCTACTTTATTGGAAGCATGATTTATGGTACAGTTCGAGATTATCACATCGGCGATCCCATCTGCCAAATCAATTTTTTCCAGTTCACAATTCAGAAACCGGACATTTTGTACTCCAAGTTTTATGGCATTCTGACGGGCTTTTTCAAGCATACCATCAGAGATATCGATACCGTATACAAAACCTGCTTCCCCCACTTCATCGGCCATCCGTAATACGTCAGTTCCCCGGCCGCTTCCCAAATCGACCCCTACTTCGCCTTGTTTCAATTTGGTGTGGTTAATAGCTCCTCCGCACGAAAGGCAGCAATCGGAGTTGGCTAATTCTCCATATCTGATATTGATAGCTGAAAAATCCATTCTTCTCAGTTTAAAGATTTAAAGTTACGATATTTCAGGAATTGATTATTATTTAACAGGTGCTGCAGGGTCTTTTTACAATAAAAAGTCCGATCATGCCACCAAAGAGTGCATTGGAGTAAATATCAGAGGTGACAACTGAACTCCCTGACGTAACTCCGATGTAATAGTAATAAGCTATTCCGGCAATTACACCCGTTGTAAAACCAACAATAGGTTTCCAGAAGTACCATGATTTTAGAAGTGCCGACCATCCTTTAGGTCTGTTGTTTATTTCGCAAGCCTCGCTCATTGTTTTATATTTTAATAATGGTGTAAAAATAGAAATTAAATTCAAGCAAAGCGCATTAATATCACCTAAATCTTTTTAATATCACTTATTTTTATACTTTTGCAAAAAAGCGAAGGAACTATGGCATTGATTTTCAGTAAAGATATATCGGAAACTACGGCAGAAGAACTTTTCAAAAGTGATGAGAAATGCCTTGAATTTCTCGCAAACCTCAAATGGGAAAATGGATTTACTTGTCGGAAATGCGGAAATACCAACTCCTGTTCTGGGAAATCACCTTTTTCGCAACGTTGTACAAAATGCAAATCGGAAGAATCAGCAACCTCCGGAACAATTTTTCATCACTGCAAATTTCCTGTTCACAAGGCTTTTATAATCGCTTATAATGTGTGTAAAGGGAAGGAGGACGTTTCAACCTACGAGTTTGCCCGTCGCCTTGCTTTAAGACAAATGACCTGCTGGAGTTTTAAAACCAAGATTCAATCAGCATTGAAGTCAATCGATACACTAACTTTTACCGAAAAGGTTGCTATAGAAAAAATTCTGAGCGATTCGGCAACTATTTCGACTGATTAAAGAATTCCATATACTGCAACAGATTTTTTTCCTTTCTGAAAATAGTCAGATTTTCGTTGCTGATAATAAAACTCCGGAAATTAGTCCCTTTTAAAATGGCAGAGAGTGAGGGGTCTGTAATGGATTTTTGTAGATAAGCTGTTGCAGAATTTCTTTCACCCAACCCGGTTACAATCAGTATTCCTCTGTTGTTATCAAGCGATTCGACAGCTATTTTTATTGCCGGTGACCCGAAATTATTTTTATTAAAAGAATCGAATGCTTTGACGAGGCTGGCCCCATCAGATTGCTTTTTCAGGAAAATCAATGCAAAGCAGTGTGCTGCACTTTGTTTTTGAGAGTAGGGGCCTTGATATTCAGGTGCTTTTGCCACATTTATCTTGGGTATTGAGTCTTTGGAAACAGCGGGCTGAATTAGAATAAATTTTCCTTTTTCAACTGATTCCTCCTCTTTCCGGGCTTTTGAAATCAACTCCAATGGAGTTGGCAGTTCATCAGTTGGAATATTTGATCCGATGTAAGAACTGTAATTTTTTATAAAGAATTGCAGATAGGCGAGGTAATCTTTCTCGGCAATTATAGTCCTGTAATTGGTTGAGGATGCAACAAAATTGACGTATTCAATGCCTTTTAGTGCTTGGAAAACCGGGCGTTTCCTGATTATCGATCTAAAATATATCAGACTTTCTTCTTTATTGGGTATGCTTCGTACTACTACTAACTGGGTTTTGGCATCCAGATTAATTGGCTCAATATCAAAGTCGCTGGAAGTATAATAGTCTAAGTTATAATTTGCTATATCATAAATCAAACGGCTGACATCCACTTTCGCTTCTTTTGAAAATGCGATTAAATAATAGTGAAACAGATCTTCATCGTAAGAAAATTTACCCCCAAAATCGTCGTTTGAGTGATCTTTATTTTTTTTAAGCTCTTCATTGGCAATTTCTTCCTTAATATAACCTTTTGCCAAAAGTTGTTGATAATCAGCCAGTGCATTTGTTGCAATCAGATTTTTAATCTGAACAGCAATAGCTGTAGTTGGTAGTTTTGGGAACGCTTTGATATACTGGTCAAGGTTACTTGAAAAAGCGGGACGCTCCTGAGCAGCCCCATTCGCAGCCACTTCAATAAATTTTACTTTTGGCAGCAGCGTACTATCTGGATTCATGGCTAGAGTTGATGTGGCCTCTTCACGGGCTTTAATAAAGTCGAAAGATCTGAACAGCCGTAAAACTTCAGCATATTTCTTTTCGACTGCCTCTTTTTTTGTTCCGATTTCTGCAAAATAATTGGGATTCAGAAGGTACCTGGCATATTTGGAATTTGGATAATCCGCGATGATTTTCTGTTTATATAATTCAGTGGCTGATGCATTTCCACTCTCCTTATACAATTGATAAAGTTCGAAGAAGGCGGGTAACTCATAGATGCTTCCTGTAAATCTGCGATTCAGTTCCTCCAGGGCTTCTATTGCCCGTGGCAAATCGTTGAATTCGGTATGATAGATTCTGCCTGCACTAAACAGTGCACTTTTAATCATTTCGTTCGAGATATTCATCAGCGAATCTGTAAGCGGGATATCCTGAAGATAAAACGCCAGCGTTTTTGGATCACTGATCTTCTTTTTGGTTTCAGTAACAGCCGTTTTTAATACAGAATCTGCAGCTTGTTCTGTATCTGTCTCCATTGTAGTCAATTTATTTTTTCGACGCCAGTTATCTTCCAGCTTTCTCTTTCCCCAGATTCTTTGAAAATCGGACTTCCCAATTCCTACTGTCGGAGGATTGTAAAAATACCAAAGGTTCTGGCCCATATTGTTATTGTTACCGCCTGGCTGTTGTCTGAATTGTTGCGATCTAAAGTAATTTTGATCTGATGCTTCTGAATTTTCTGCTGCAGTTTTACTAATTTCTTTTTGTTGTAAATCGGCTATTATTTTATTTATCAATGTGTTGCGTTGTTGTTCCGGTAGTTTCGCCAGTTTTTGCAAACTGTCTTCCTTGTTGATCGTGTTTAATTCCACGGCTAACTTCCTTAGACCGGCCGATCTGGCCATGATTTCTGAGTAGCCCGGATAATTGACATCAATCACAGCAACAGCGCTATCATAATAACAGGCGGACTGAAGATAATTGTTCTCTTCAAAAAGTATTCTTGCAACGCTAAGACTGGAAATTGCACGCTGTTTGGGATTGGCGGAGCTATATTGGACAGAAGATTTATAATCAGCTACCGCGTCATTTTTTCGTCCTTCTTTAAGTGCAATTTTTGCTTTTGCGTAGTAAATCCGATCCCTATATTCTGCATTTATTGGATTATCAAGCATTTTCCGGAATTGGTGACTGATCTCAGTTGTGTCACCACCTCCAATTTCCAACCTCGAAATTTTTGCATTGAAGGCCATTTGATAAGGAGGCTTCATCTTAATTACCCTCAAATATTGCTTAGATGCTTCTTCAGGTTGATTGGCTGCAGCAAGCAATTGTGCAAGGATATAGTTGACACGAAGCTTTTCTATGCGTGGCAGGCTGCCTTGTAAAGCCAGTTTCAGATGGATGATGGCATCGTCCTGCTGGTTGTTCTTTAAGTAATAATGAGCCTGAGCAAGACTAAGATCTTGCTTTAATCTCTTAGGGAAACCACCATCGCGCGAAAGTGAACTAAATATCTCAAGTGCCAGGGGATAGTCGCCTGTTTCAATATACGACCGGGCCATCCAAAGAAATGCATCGTACCGGGTAGGCTGGTCCGAAAATCTGCGGATAACATAATTGAAGTTTTCAATTGCACGATGATAATCATGATTGTAATAACTGGCAGCACCCATCAGCACATAACTGTCGTCAACCCATTTGTTGTATTCTCCTTTCGAAGCAAATTTTTTGTAACGCTCAGAGTTATTTGTTTTTCGTGATGGACTTTTCGTGATTGAATGCAACGATATTAGTTTATTGCATTTTGTAATTGCAAGCTCCATTTCAGAAGTTGCAACTTTAGCCGCTTCCGGCAAGGTGCTTTTAAAAACGGGTAAAGTAGTAGTGTAATCATCAGAAATTGATTGGTTTATCCGATGAAGCCCCGCCTTTAAACTCTCCTTAGCATTAAAATAGACATTATAGCGAGCTGATACATTATGAAATGCCCGCGTAGCCGGAGTGTTCTTTTTCGTTGAACATCCAATTAAAATTCCGGTAAACCAAAATAGAAGCAGAATATTTCTTCCGGTCTGTTTCAAATGTCTTATCTTAATTCATTTTATGACTGAGATGTGCAATGAATTTTAGAACAACTGTACATCAACGGTAAAGATACAAAGAGAAATGATTTTGTCATGCTTTTTTGACGCGAACCCGCTCAGTTGGTTTCAAATTTTCGTTTCGGTACTCTAATTCACGAATCACATTGATTGCAAGCTCTTTAAATGCATTTCCGGAGGCCGTATTTTCATTGCAGGCAACCGGAACACCACAATCACCACCTTCTCTGATACTCATTACGATAGGAATCTGACCCAAAAATGGAATGTTCATTTCCTGTGCCAGATTCTTCCCGCCATCTTTACCGAAAATATAATATTTATTTTCAGGTAATTCCTCCGGCGTGAACCATGCCATATTTTCAATGATTCCTAAAACCGGAACCTCAATAGATTTACTCCTGAACATTGAAACACCTTTGATCACATCGGCTAAAGCTACATCCTGAGGAGTTGTTACAATTACACTGCCTGTGACCGGAAGCGTTTGAACGATGGTAAGATGGATATCGCTTGTTCCCGGAGGAAGATCAATAAGCAGGTAATCAAGGTCTCCCCATAGTCCTTGTATGATCAATTGCTTAAGTGCGTTCGACGCTACAGGACCGCGCCAGATAAGCGCATTGTCCTTGTTGCCAAAGAACCCGATAGACAGAATTTTAACCCCGAATTTCTCTATCGGGATAATCATATCGCGACCTTCCATTTCTTCCATCAGCGGACGGGCTGCCTCCTCACCGAACATCTTGGGAATAGAAGGGCCGAAGATATCTGCATCAACCAATCCTACTTTTGCACCCGTATTTGCCAAAGCAACAGCAAGATTTACCGCTACAGTTGATTTTCCGACCCCACCTTTTCCGGAGGCAATAGCGATGATATTTTTCACTCCAGGCAAAACAGGAGCTTTCATTCTTTGACTCCCTTTAGGTGTAATGGTAATATCGTATTCAGTACCGAGTATTTTCTCAATCTCGCTGGCACATGCCTGAGAAAGAACCTGTACGTTAGGATCATCCTCACGATGAAAAACGAGTGTAAAACTGATTCGGCTTCCTGCTGTTCTTACCTCCTGAACCATTTCAAGATCTATCAAATTATCCTTTGATCCGGGGAAATTCACGTTTTTAAGAATATCCGTAATTGTTTTTGGTGTAATTGCCATTATTTAAATTTTTTAATTGTTTCTAAAATAAGCATTCTTAGATTTTTGTCTCAGGACTGTCCCTGTTGATTTGGTTCCGTCCAAAACTCCTGTAATCATCAAATTCAATCTCAACCTCAGGTTCCACCAGGTTAATCCCATGAGGAATATATTGTAAATATTTAATTTTTTTTCCGCGATCAAGCCATTGTTGTTCATAATAAGTACGGATACTTAATATTTCACCGGCTGTTCCTGATGCATGTAAATCATCCGTATTTATCAGCAGAGGAAATTTATTCTTATCAATCGTTGCCATTGTGTATTGATAGAGAAAATCACTGTCTGTCTTCAAATGGATTACTCCTTCCGGATTAAGTATTTCGGAATATTGTTTTAAAAAGCGAATTGAGGTGAGCCTTTTATTCGTTCTTTTCATCTGAGGATCAGGAAAAGTGATCCATATTTCAGAAACTTCACCCGGAGCGAAAAAATGGGAGAGTAGTTCGATATTTGTACGGATGAATCCGCAATTTTCAAGTTTGTCATCCCGCGTTTCTTTGGCTCCGGACCACATTCTTGAACCTTTAATATCGATCCCGATGAAATTTTTATTGGGAAAGAGCTTTGCGAGACCAACGGTGTATTCGCCTTTACCACATCCAAGCTCGAGAACAATGGGATGATTATTATTGAAAAACCCGGTTTTCCAATTGCCTTTTAATTTGAATTTTTCTCTTGTTAATTCGCTGTATGTTATCTGAATGACATGTCCAAAAGTATTCAAATCTGCAAACTTGGCCAGTTTGTTTTTACTCATTCTTAATGATTGTATTTGTATCTCAGAGTGCTTTTTCCAGCGCAATACCAAAATCATGAATTCCACTTAGAATTCCGGTTTGTGTGCGCATTCCTTGTCTGACTGAAATCGTGTACTTCCCGGTTTCGGGGAAAAAAATTGTTTTCTTGTAAGGATATTTTCTGTCGTACAGATCTCCTAGTCCG
>CAYHDA010000160.1:0-9701 GCA_964355145.1 uncultured Mariniphaga sp. | reverse complement strand
AATTCCATGAATCCGGCAATTAACTGAGCTAATCCGCCAAAAACCAAACCCATAGCCAGAACCGGCCCCAGACCGCTGAACCCAAGATTATGGAACTGCAATAATAGCGTAGTCAAACCAAACCCTGCCAATCCGACAACAGCCGGATTTCCTAATTTTGTGTTAGTCATAGTACATTTTTTTCGATTGGTTATAATAGTTTTCAAAAATAATAATTTATTCGGTAGATTTTAAAATTTGTGACAGGAAGAAAGATCCTTATCTTTACCCGTTAAAAAAATAAATAGTAAAACAAGCAAAATGAGGAAATTCCTTTTAATTATCGCACTATCAGTCACACTATTTGCCTTCAAAACCGATAAAAAAGCCTACCAATTGTTTGATACAAAAGGTAAAGAAATCCATTATACCAAACTATTGGAAGAGGCAAAAGAAGCAGATATTATCCTTTTTGGTGAATTGCACGACAATCCAATTAACCATTGGCTGGAACTTGAACTTAGCAAAGATCTATATGCAGATAAAAAAGAAAAATTAATTCTGTCGGCTGAGATGTTTGAGGCTGATGATCAGATTACTGTTGATGAATATCTTTCAGGTGCAGTTTCTGAGAAAACATTAAAAGACGAAGCCAAACTCTGGACCAATTTCCCAAGCGATTATAAGCCGTTACTTGATTTTGCAAAGAAGAATAAAATTCATTTTGTTGCAGCCAATATTCCCAGACGCTATGCCAATATGGTCTACACCAAAGGCTTAGAGAAGTTGGACAGCATTAATGAAGAAGCTAAAAGATGGATAGCTCCCCTTCCCATTGCTTATGATAGTACATTGGCGTGCTACAAGGATATTTTCACTCAGGCTAAAGGACATGGAGGTCAGAACCTGCCAAAGTCTCAGGCAGTTAAAGATGCTACGATGGCTTACTTTATCCTGAAAAATTTCGTTGCGGGAAAAACGCTGGTACATTTCAATGGTTCCTATCACAGCGACCGGCATCAAGGCGTGGTATGGTATCTTAAAAAATCCAATCCTGCGTTAAAGATATTCACGATCGGATCGACAGAGCAGGATGAGATTGATGATCTTGACAAGGAAAGCCTTGGACTGGCTGACTGCATCCTTTGTACGCCAACCTCAATGAGTAAATCCTACAGGCCTTAAAAAGCAATTGTCATTAATGTAATTCTATTTTCAAATTATTCCTCAACGGCCGCCACTTCTTAGATTTCGCATACTGCCGCTTCCCGATTGCGATCCGCCGTCATTATTCTGATTATACGGATCATCGCCGTCATTTTCACCCGGATGTGTTGTCCCACCCATTTTGATCGGCTTTGGTATGGTCTTGGTCTTAAATATTGGAAAACGGTAATAAACGCACAGCGAAAAATCAAAAGGAGTGCCGCCTGTAATTTTACCGATACCGGGAATGATGTACGGTTTTATATTAACATCGTTTGTAACGGCAAGGGGAAATTTAGCCCTTAAGGACCATCCAAGAAAAAAATTAGTGAAAATTTCACCCTTCATTCCAAAAAGAAGCTCCGCCCAATGTGCATTCATTGTCCGGACTGGAATAGACGACGTCATTGTCCCCCAGTAATTTGAATAACCAATGCCTTCAGATTGCTGATTAAATACCGAATAGCCGTAACGCATTCCCACGAAGACAAAATCATGATCTTTTAATGATTCAAATTTTACTATATTCAAATCAACGCCTAATCTGGCATAGGTGCCATTATTTTTGTAACGAAATCCATCACGCTGATCATCAAACCATTGCATGCCCACCTCCGCTGTTGGAAACCAATTGCCTTTGTACGGAATATCAGCCTGTATCTCCCATCCGTTTCGTTTGCCCTTCTGCATATAAGGAACCAGGAAACGCGACAAATCAATCCCAACCCGGGGACCCTCGTAGCGCCAGACCTCCGGCTTCTTTTGCGAAAAGCCGGATAAACTGCTAGTGAGCAGCAGCAGTAAAATAGATACTAATATTTTGGTCATTCGTTTCCTTCTCTATTGATTTTGGATTAACCTTTGAATCAGTGATTTTTACCGAATCGATACCTTTTGTATGGTGAAAACCTGAAATAATATAGTTTGGAGCAAATCCGCAGTTCTCCGATATAAAATTGAGAATCATGGTATGCCTGATATATAATGTATCATCAATCTGATTGACCCTAATAACAAATCCCGTTGAATCGGCTGACAAGGATAATGGCAACGCATATTGTTTTGTTAAAGATGGAACCTGATCATTCACCAGAATATCACCCGTATCATTGCGATTAACACCTCTGATAGTCAAGGAACTAATTGGTTTAAATCCATTTACGGATAAAGAAGCCACCATAAATGTATCTACCGATTCATAGCACCCGTCTCCATCTGAGCACGAAGTAAAGGTCAAAATGAGAAGTGAAATCAGGATCAGGGAATACCTCATTCAATGATTATTTAGTCAATTGGCAAAGATAAACAACCATATAAACATTTACTCAAACTATCCGTTATAAAAATGTAATAAAGTCTATTTTTGAACAAAATATTTACACTAATGCGTGCCACTTCATTTCTTATTTTTTTCGGAACCGTCCTTCTGATCTATTTTTCGCTTAATTTTCTGATTTATTCCAGAGGATTACAAGCTTTTTCAATATCACCGGTATGGCGAAAAAGCTACATAATATCATTTTGGCTCATTGTTTCGTGTTTTATCGTTGGCGAAATACTCGAGCATACGCATTCATCAGTAATTAGTGAATGGATTTATCGTGCCGGAGCATTTTGGCTCGCCTTTATGCTTTACTTTTCGCTGACCATTTTGCTGTTCGATATCATCAGGCTGCTCAACTATTTTTTTCATTTCCTTCCGGAGATTACACAGGCACTTCGGTTCAAAATTGGTATAATTACTGTAGCTTTTATTTCACTGGTTGTGCTTGCCGGAACGATTAATGCCTGGTCTACCCGTGTCAAAGAGATCGCGCTGACTATTCCGAAGAAAGTAACAGGAAGCCGCGAAATGAAAATCGTTATGGCTTCCGATCTCCACCTTGGTGCGCTGATCGGCGAACGCCGGGAGGAAAAACTAGTGAGGATCATCAATAATCAAAAGCCGGATCTGGTGCTTCTTTGCGGTGATCTGGTGGACGGCGATATCGCTTCAGTACTTCGTAAAAATCTGGGACGGCACCTTCAGGAGATCAAATCCCGGATGGGTGTTTATGCCATTGCAGGAAACCATGAGTATATCGGAGGGATCCAGAAAACCTTGCCGTATTTGGAAAGCATTAATATCAATATATTACGCGATAAAGTTCTTACCTTGGAGAATGGTGTTCAGTTAATTGGACGCGACGACCGCGACAACAGAAGGATGGGTGAAAACGGACGTAAATCGCTGAAAGAGCTGATGACCGGTACTGACAAAACCTTTCCGGTTATTGTAATGAATCACCAGCCCTTTAATCTTGATGAAGCAACAGTCGAAAATGTTGACCTGCATCTCTCGGGGCATACCCACCACGGGCAACTGTGGCCACTCAGTTACATTACCAAAGCGGTGTTCGAACTCAGCTGGGGATTTCTGAAAAAAGGAAATACAAATTTCTACGTCTCCTCCGGTTTTGGTTCATGGGGACCTCCTGTCAGGATTGGAAATTCGCCTGAAGTTGTAGTCTTTAAAATTAAATTTGAAGATCCTTCATTATAAATAATTCCTTAAATAAAACCCCGGGCAAAATTATTCCTGTATGAGTCAGAAGCGATTAGTGTGCTTGTGTAATCACGTTACCGCACAAGAGATAATAAAAATCTTACGCGCAGGAGCGCTTACCACTACTGACGTTCAGAATTTTACCCATGCCGGAACCGGCTGCACCAGGTGCGTCAGGGAGATCGACGCATTGGTTGAAAAACACTTCGCATCAATGAAAAAAAGTCCTCAGCTCAGGATAAAATTTTAAATACACGAGCAAATCATTCTCTCACTGATTCCATAGCACAGGCATCGTTTCCTGTTAACTTTCCCAATGGCTGGATGAGATTGAAAAGAACTCTATTTGGGCATGGCAGCAACTGCGCATACTAAAGAGAGAACAACAGTAGTAGAATTTCGCAATTTGCAACTAAAGCACTGAATTATAGATAAAAGCTATCGTTGAAGCAGAAAATTAAAATTGTCATCAGAATATAGTTCCTGTGGTTCAATCCCCTTTCTGAAAATCCGTGCGCTTTTGGTTCCGATCAGATTTAGTGTGTTATTTTCGTATTTCAACATCGTACCTTCCCGCAGTCCAACAACTGTAATTTCCGGATTTATCTCCAAAAATTCAGCGATTCGTTGTTCCCGAGTCTCACCTCCATGTCCCTCTGGGTGGGCATCGAGGTAATGCGGATTAATTTGAAACGGCATTAAATCCATACAATCAAACCCTTTTGGATCAATCACCGGCATGTCATTCGTTGTTCGCAATGTAGGACATGCAACATTCGAACCGGCGCTCCATCCGATATATGGCGTACCCTGGAGCACCTTTTCCCGAATCGCTTCCATCAACCTTTTATCGTGCATCATCCGTACCAGTTGCCAGGTATTGCCCCCGCCAACAACGATAGCGTCTGCAGATTGTACAGCTTCAACCGGATCTGTAAAGTGGTGAATTGAAGTAATATGATGTCCAATTTCCGCAAACCGCTCTTCTACTTTTGCCTCATATAAGTCAAAAGAAAAAGTCACAGCGGCGTAAGGAATAAAAAGGGCGTTTACCATTTTATCGCCAAGAAATTTCTTAATTTCATGCTTAGGATAATCGAGATATGGCTCGCCCGGATTTGTAGAATTACTGATGAGCAGAAGTTTCATAAAAATATTAATTTTGCCCTCGCAAGTAAGTAAAAAAAAATATGGAACAAAAACCGATAAAAAAGGTATTGGTCGCCAACCGGGGAGAAATTGCAATCCGGATTATGCGTTCCTGTCGGGAGATGGGAATAAAGACCGTTGCTGTTTTTAGTGATGCTGACCGTAATGCAATGCATGTAAGATATGCTAATGAGGCCTATAATATTGGCCCGGCCCCTTCATCCGAGAGTTATCTCAGAATGGATAAAATCATCGAAACGGCAAAAATGTCGGGCGCCGATGCCATTCATCCCGGTTACGGATTTTTGTCGGAAAATGCTGCTTTCTCTCGTCGGTGCAGAGAAGAAGGAATCTGTTTTATCGGTCCTTCACCTGAGTCCATTGAGACGATGGGAGATAAAATCAGTGCCCGAAAAAAGATGATCGCAGCTGGTGTTCCTGTTGTTCCCGGGACAACCGAAAAGGTGACCAGCGAGGAAGAAGCGATTAAACACATTATGGAAATAGGACTTCCGGTAATGATAAAAGCGTCGGCAGGCGGTGGTGGAAAAGGGATGCGGTTAGTAAAGAAAGAATCGCAAATTACAAGCTCACTGCGCGCTGCACGATCGGAGGCTAAAACGGCTTTTGGCGATGATGCACTATACATTGAGAAGTATATTGATTCGCCCCATCATGTCGAATTTCAAATACTATCTGACAGATACGGCAATACGGTTCATCTTTTTGAACGCGAGTGCTCGGTTCAACGCAGGCATCAAAAAGTAGTTGAAGAAACTCCTTCTCCTCTGCTGACTCCTGAAGTAAGAACGATAATGGGAGAATGTGCAGTTGCAGCGGCCAATGCCTGTAATTACGAGGGTGCCGGAACTATCGAATTTATAATGGATGAGGAACTGAACTTCTATTTCCTTGAGATGAACACCCGGTTACAGGTCGAACATCCAATAACTGAACGTGTTGTCGGTGTCGATTTGGTGAAAGAACAAATAAGGGTTGCAGAGGGTAATAAACTTCCTTTCAAGCAAAAAGATCTGAAACAAAGCGGACATGCAATCGAATGTCGCATATACGCCGAAGATACCGACCATAATTTTATGCCTAATCCCGGAACGATCACCCATATCACCGAACCTTTCGGATTTGGTGTACGATGCGATGGTTATGTTTATGAAGGGTATACTATTCCTATTTACTATGACTCACTCATAAGCAAGCTGATTGTCTGGGGCAGAACCCGTGATGAGGCTATTGAAAGAATGCGCCGTGCTCTTTACGAATACAAGATTACCGGTGTGAAAACTACAATACGGTTCCTCGAACGAATCATGGAAACACCTGATTTTAAAAATGGGACTTACAACACTCATTTTATTGAGAAAAACAGTGAATTTTTGCATGCAGAAGGTAAATGCGACAGGCATTGTGAAGATATTGCGATGATTGCTACGTTTGCAGAATATGCCCTGGGCATTGAAAACAGCAAAAAAACGAATGTCGTTCCCTCGGCAAAGAAGGAAACAAACTGGAAACGACAAATTCGAAAGTTCACATCGAGGATGTAGATTTCGTTTCTTCATTCATTCAAAATATTACAAAAACATAGCTTTTCCAGATAAATTAACTAAAATGGAACTCGAACTTAAAGTCAATGACCGTAATGCAATCGTTAAAGAGATAAAACGGGAAGGGAATATTCTTACACTTGCCGTTGACGATGTAATCTATGAAGTGGATATCGTTAAAGTGAGAAGCGAGGAATTCTCGATTCTTCATAACGGCCAATCGTATAATGTTGAAGTTGTTGAATCCAGCGAACCCAAGCACTATAATGTCAATACTTTATATTTCAAGTTCGAAGTTGAAGTGGTTGACAACGAATCGCGCTACCGCCAGAGCAGAATGCAATCAGCCCCGGTTAGCCTCGACAATACGATAAGGTCTCCGATGCCGGGAAAAGTAGTTCGGGTATTCGTTAAACCAGGTGATCAGGTTGAAGCCGGACAGCCGTTAATTGTGCTCTCAGCCATGAAAATGGAAAGCGAATTTAAAGCGGGACGACGGGGAATAGTAAGGGAAGTGCCTGTGAAAGAAGGCGATACAGTCGACAACAATCAACTTTTAGTGATTATTGATGACGAGGAGGAAGAGGCTTAATCGTTGACAACGGATTACTAAAAGGTAAAGGAAACTAATCAAATAAACAGAAAAATATGTCATCACAACAGGATAAATTTGAAAGGCTCATTGAGCGAAATCTGGAAGCCGAGTCAGGAGGAGGACAGGATCGTATTGACCGTCAGCATGCTGCCGGAAGGAAAACAGCCCGCGAAAGAATCGGGATACTAATCGATCCAGGTACTTTTGTTGAACTGGACAAATTTGTTGTTCATCGTTCGCACGATTTCGGAATGGAAAACAGCAGATTCTCCGGCGACGGGGTGATCACCGGATATGGCAAAATTGATGGCCGGCTGGTTTACACTTTTGCACAGGATTTCACTGTTTTTGGTGGAACGATGAGCCGTGCCAATGCTGATAAGATCGTTAAGATAATGGATCTTGCCATGAAAATGGGAGCTCCGCTGATCGGTCTGAACGATTCAGGTGGTGCACGTATTCAGGAAGGAATCGAAAGTCTTGCCGGTTATGCCGATATTTTCTACCGCAACGTGATGAGCTCGGGAGTAATTCCTCAGATTTCGGCTATTCTTGGACCATGTGCCGGAGGAGCCGTATATTCACCTGCAATCACCGACTTTATTGTGATGGTGAAAGATACAAGCTACATGTTTGTCACCGGTCCCGACGTGGTAAAGGCTGTGACACACGAGGATGTGACCAAGGAAGAACTGGGTGGCGCTTCAACTCACCATGCCAAGAGCGGGGTAGCCCATCTGACCGCCGACAGTGAAGAGCATGCCTTGCTCATGATCCGCGAACTGGTCGGATTTCTTCCTTCCAATAATCTCGAGGAGCCTCATCCTATTCCTTGCAAGGACGATATTCACCGCGAAGACAAGAATCTCGACACTTTGATTCCTGAAGATCCGAATAAGGCATACGATATGAAAGATCTGATCACCAGCATCGCTGATGACCGAAACTTTTTTGAAATTCAACCTGCCTTCGCCCCTAATATGATTATTGGATTTGCCCGGCTTGCGGGACGTAGCGTTGGAATCGTTGCCAATCAACCTGCAAGTCTTGCCGGTGTACTTGATATCAATTCATCGGTAAAAAGCGCACGGTTCGTCCGTTTTTGTGACGCCTTTAATATTCCTATTGTAACCATCGTCGATGTTCCTGGCTTTCTTCCCGGAACAGCACAGGAATACGGCGGAATTATCCGCCATGGCGCCAAACTTTTATATGCATTTGCAGAAGCGACCGTCCCTAAAATTACACTCATTACCCGCAAAGCTTATGGAGGAGCTTATGATGTGATGAGCAGCAAGCACATTGGCGCAGATATTAACTTTGCCTATCCTTCTGCCGAGATCGCAGTTATGGGAGCTGATGGTGCAGTGAAAATTATTCACCGGGAGAAAATGAGTGAAGAGGAACTTGCCCAAAAAATCGAAGATTACCGTGAGAAGTTTGCCAATCCTTATAAAGCGGCTGAACTCGGTTATATTGATGAAATTATTGTTCCATCACAAACAAGATTTAAATTGATTCAGGCGTTGGAAATGACCCAGAACAAGCATACGGCTAATCCATTGAAAAAGCACGGAAATATTCCATTGTAGGACCTGTTTTTTGCTTTTTCAAATCGGATATAAACCCGACAGATTTACGAAATCTGTCGGGTTTTATTATGTCATATTAATCACCAGTTCATCAGTACGATGCCAATCGTAAACGGGAATAGCTCCGGACCTCTGCCATCCCTGAAAAGAGGAGAAAAGTAAGAGGTGCCGAATATATTTATCCCCCGGTAACCTATTCGTGCGGTAGCTCCGATGCGGAAAGGATTGATATTAAAGTCTCCATGACTTTTTGATTTGTCGCCGTCCATTTTTACTTTGGTGTGAGACCCAAGCTTTATACCACCAATTAAACCTGCTGAAAAATAGAATGGCCTATTATGCCCCTGCTCCGGTGACTGAAATTCCAGCAATAATGGTATTGATAAATAAGTGGCTGACAATTTGGATTTTGAAAGATTGTGTTCATTCAGAGCAACCGGTTCAACAAAGCCACCGTTATTGATAATTGTATAAGCATTCGAAAAACGATAATCGTTATATGTAATTCCAAGTCCCGTAACGAACCCAATATTGTTCTTAACAGATTTTAAACCAATATTATACTCCAAGAAATTAATGCCTGTTTCGAAAGACTTGTTTTGGTTCAGATCCATGAAATTGGGCATGAATCCTTTATAATCAACATTGGAAAATGAATTGAGTCCCATCTCCCACCCTGCCCAATGACCCTTAAACTTTGGTGGTTTTCCGGTCCATAACTCATATTCACGGTCATCAAGATGGTTGAGCCGGATATTCGGGTTATGTCGTCCGCTGCGGATAATTACTGCACTTCGCCCGACTCTGATTTTGACAGTATCATCTTTGCTGCTATTAACATGCACAACATTGTTGCCAACATCAACCTTTGTATTATTCCCATGTCCGTCGACAACTGTCACGACATTTTTACCCAGCAATTTTACCCGCACAGTATCCTGACCCACAGATTTTGCAAATCCGAACGCACTGAAAAGAAGAAATATAACTATAGATTTTTTCATGATAATGGAATTTAAGTAATCGGAAAGATTTAATGTCGCATTTTTGATTTTCATTTTATTTGAAAA
>CAYHDA010000159.1:0-9729 GCA_964355145.1 uncultured Mariniphaga sp. | reverse complement strand
CGGCTTGGTCCAAACCCTCCCCTGTCAGGTATTTCGCTGCAAAAGACGTTTCTCTACTTTAGCAACAAATTCGTAGTTTTTTAAGCCCCAGCGTGGTGCAATAACCATATTATCAGGCGCAGAGCTCACAAAACGTTCAACGATAATAGCCGGATTGAGGTTTTCGAGGTAGTCAACCACCAGTTCAGAATATTCTTCGACACTAAAAGGGTGAAACCGTTCAGGATATTGAGCATATTCGTGAGCCATAGCCGTCCCTTTATGAATCTGAAGCTGATGAAGCTTAATAATTTCAACTGGCAGAGTTGAGATTACTCTTGCCTGTTCGATAAAATCGTCGTGATATTCTCCGGGTAATCCCAGAATCAGGTGAGCACAATTGTGAATCGACCGGCCTGCAGTTTCTCTTATCGCCCTAACGGATTCTTCCCAGGTATGACCTCTGTTGATTCTTTCCAGCGTACAATTTTCAATAGTTTCAATTCCCAATTCCACCATAACGTAACACTTTTTGGAGAGTTCTTCTAGCAGATCGAGTACCTCTTCACTGAGGCAGTCGGGTCGTGTTGCGATAACCAGACCTATTATTCCAGGGTATTGCAATGCTTCATAATAAAGATCGCGAAGTATGGAAACAGGCGCATAAGTATTTGTATACGATTGGAAATAGGCCAGATACTGCATTGAAGTATATTTCCTTGAGAAAAAAGCGATTCCCTCCTCCAACTGTACTTTCAGAACATTATCCAAATCGCAGTACGAAGGCTGAAAAGTTTTATTATTGCAATAAGTACACCCACCCACGCCACGTTTCCCATCGCGGTTAGGACATGTAAAACCTGCATTGACCGATATTTTTTGAACACGACCATTAAACACCGTTCTAAAATGTGTGGAAAAATCGTTGTAACGCTTGACATGATTCCACGGATATTCAAATATATCAGACATTAATTTGTGTTTGAGTCGCAAAAATAGCTTATATTCTTATGTATTTTGCAGCCTCCAAAACGGTTAATTATTTTGTTGAAAAATGATCTCCATAAATACTAATTCAGGCAGCAGTTCTTTCAACATTTCTATATCTTTATCAAATCAAGAAATACAAAAAGATGTTTACGAACAAAGACATTCAACAAATTGAAAACAGAGGGAGTACTCTGCAGCAAGTTGAGATGCAGATCGCCCATTTTAAAAAAGGCTTTCCGTATTTAAAGGTCCTTAGGCCCGCCACAATAGGTGACGGTATCATTAGCATTGGCGATGAAAAAATTAACCTAACCGCCAGACAATTCACGCAAAAGGTTCAGGAAGGTTTGAAAATTGTGAAATTCGTGCCGGCTTCCGGAGCTGCGAGCAGAATGTTCCAATCGCTTTTTGCATTTGCCGAAGCTGCTGACTCAAATAAAAAAGCATCTGAATTACTTGATAAAACAGAATATAAAAGTGTCAGGCAATTTTTTGACCGGCTTACTGATTTCGCATTTTATAAAAAACTATCCGCAATTCCTGACGGCATAAAAACTGCTGACGGACAAATGAAACATTGCGAAATTATCGGCTATCTTTTGTCGGAACGAGGTTTAAACTACGGATTTTTGCCCAAAGGACTTTTGGAATTCCATGCTTACCTTGAAGCTTCCCGAACAGCAGTTGAAGAACACATGATAGAAGGTGCCTTATACGGATCTGACAATCAAGGAAATGTAAAATTGCATTTTACAGTGTCACCTGAGCACCTTGAACTTTTCGTGAAAAAAACGACCCTTGCGGCACAGGTACTTGAGCCAAAATTTGGTGTGACTTACTACATTACTTTTTCAGAACAAAAACCATCAACAGATACTATTGCCGTTGATCCTGAAAACAATCCTTTCCGGCTTCCCGACAACAGCTTGTTATTCAGACCTGCGGGGCATGGTGCATTAATCAACAACCTGAATGAGACAGAAGGAGATATCGTTTTTATTAAAAACATCGATAATGTTGTTCCGGACAGATTAAAAAAGGAAACAACCAGGTATAAAATGGCTTTGGCACTTCACTTATTAGAATTTCAGGAACGAATTTTCAATTATTTACAGCTTCTTGAAACAAATGCTGATGCTATCTCTGATAAGCAAATTGCAGAAATAGTCGAATTTACTGAAAAAATGCTTTGCATAGAATACAATGAAAATCAGCTAAATGCTGATAAATCAACTTTAATTCATTATCTTTATCAAAAGCTTAATCGTCCGATCAGGGTTTGTGGCATGGTCAGGAATGAAGGAGAGCCGGGAGGTGGTCCTTTCTGGGCCAGAAATACAGATGGCACGGTCTCTCTTCAAGTGGTTGAGAGCAGTCAGATTGATCCTGCTGATCCCGTCCAAAATAAAATTGCCAGGAATGCTACCCATTTTAATCCCGTCGATCTTGTTTGTGGTATCCGGAATTTCAAAGGTGAAAAATTTGACTTACTTAAATACAGCGATCCGGAGACAGGATTTATTTCCATCAAATCAAAAGACGGCAAAACACTTAAGGCACAGGAGCTTCCGGGCTTATGGAATGGAGCAATGGCAGACTGGATCACCTTGTTTGTTGAAGTTCCTGTCATCACTTTTAATCCGGTAAAAACGATAAATGATCTTTTACGAGGCGAGCATCAGCCGATATAACTTGAAATATTATCTTTGTAAAAAATTAAACACCGATTTTATATGGCAATGTGGGAAGGGGCAAGAGAAAATTCCGAGAGCAAGGAATTTGCCGGAGTTGTGAAACGTTACAAGAAAATGCTGTCTGAAGAGCAGATGGGTTTCTTTGACGTGTCGGACTTCGAGCACATTGCCGATTACTATATTGACAAAAATCAGTTAACCAATGCATTGCAGGCATGCGAAATTGCCATTTCACAACATCCACACTCTTTGATGGTGAAGCTTAAAAAAGCTCAGGTGCTGATTGGTCAATTGAAAACGGATAAAGCACTGCATCTGCTTAAAATACTTGCTGAAATAGAAAGCACAAATCCTGAAGTACTTTTACTGCTTGGAAATTGCTACAGCCTTCAGGATAAAGAAGATGAGGCATATGAATGCTATAGAAAAGCAGAAAAATTTTCATTTGAAGATCGCGATGAACTGATGTACACCATTGGTGCCGGATATGTTCAGAACTCAGACTATCGCAGGGCAGTTCATTTTCTGGAAGAGGCATTTACCGATAATCCATTAAATGACAGTGTTTTGTATGATCTTGCATTTTGCTACGATAAATTAGGCGATGACGGGAAGAGTATTGAGTATTACAACAAATACCTGGATATTGATCCGTTTGCTGAATCAGCCTGGTACAATCTCGGAATTATCTACACCCGACGTGAAGAATATGATATGGCGCTTCAATCGTATGATTTTGCCTTGGCGATCGATGAAAACTATGCTTCAGCAATATTCAACAAGGCCAATACCCTTTCAACTGTCGAAAGATATCCCGAGGCGCTGGCATATTATCTGGATTATCTAAAATTTGATAAAAATTCTTCTGATGCTCATGTCTACATCGCTGAATGTTATTTCCAAATGGAAGATTATACAAAATCGTATCAGTATTACAATCAAGCCATTCAACTTGATTCAAAAAATCCGGATGGATGGTATGGAGCTGGTATCGTTCTTATGATTGAAGAAAATCTGGCTGAAAGTCTTGTATTCTTTAAGAAAGCGATTAATCTCGATGATAGCTGCGCTGATTTCTGGAGCGCATTCGGAAAGGCCAATGCTGCTTTGGATAATTACGAAGAAGCGCTTATTGCTTTCGTAAAATCGGTTGAAATAGAAACTACCAATGTTGATTTTTGGATGGCTTACGCAGATTTCTATTTTCACTACAACCAGACAGGCCTTGCCATACAGACTCTTTTTCAGGCAGAGAAATCGGTAGCTGTAAACGCTCAGATGCTGTATAAACTCTCCGGCTATCTGACCGAAAATGGAAATACTGAGCTTGCCAAAATATATCTCAAGAAAGCGCTTACATTAAATTACTCAATACATCCGGATTTTTTTCTCGACTTTCCCGATCTGGAATCTAAACGCTGGATAAAAAAAATGATTAATCAGTTCGCCCTGAATATAAACCCTTGGTGAATTACGATGAAACGCAAATTTGGATTGATCGGCTTTCCACTCTCTCATTCATTTTCGAGAAAATTCTTTACGGAAAAATTCTCGGACGAGAATATTGATGCACAATATCTCAATTTTGAACTGGAAAGTATCTCTCAATTACCTCATTTGATTGCCGCCCATCCTGATCTTGAAGGCATTAATGTTACAATTCCGTACAAAGAGCTGGTAATTAAATTTTTAGACTATACAGATGATGTCGCGGCACAAATAAAAGCCGTAAATACTATTCGAATACACCGAACCGGACACCATGTATCACTGCATGGATATAATACCGATATTCATGGATTTCAGGCATCAATCAAGCCTCTAATCCAAAAATATCATCAAAAAGCACTTGTTCTGGGTACCGGCGGAGCATCCAAAGCAGTGGTCAAAGCACTCGAAAATCTTCATATTGATTCCATATTTGTCTCACGCAATCCAGAGGAGAAAGGTGAATTGTCGTACAGCGATCTGGATGAGGATGTGATGAACAATTATAAAATAATCATCAATACCACGCCAATTGGCACCTTTCCAAATGTTGAAGGATGTCCGGCTATCCCCTTTGAATTGATCACTCCCAAACATTTGCTGTTCGATCTTGTTTACAATCCCGAAGTCACTGAATTTTTAATGCAGGGAAAATTACGAGGCGCAACCATTAAAAACGGACTCGAAATGCTTCATCTTCAAGCACTTGCGTCATGGGAGATATGGAACCAGGACTAGCTGATCTTTAATGTCAGTATTTCTCGTTTACCACTATTTTATTGGCTGCATTAATCTCCCGGCAATCTCTTCCGGATAACCGATACCGACTAAAAAAAGTCCTTTGGCTGCTGCACTGGCTCCCGCAGCACACCGGTCTTTTGCTTCGATTATTGAACAAAATTCCCCTATCGTAATTTTTCCGAAGCCAACTTCCAGCAAAGTACCGACTATTGCCCTGACCATATTGCGTAAAAAACGATCTGCTTTAATTGTGAAGATATATTCGTTTCCGGATTCCACCCATTCGGCCTTTTCAATTTTACAATTATTGGTTTTCACATCAGTTCCCAGCCGGCTAAAACTCGTAAAATCCTCGTAATTAAATAACTTTCCGGCTGCTTCATTCATCATCTTCAGATCGGGTATCCGGGCTTCTTTCTCTGCATATTGTCTTAGAAACGGGTCTTTTGTTTTAATCAGGTGATATTGATAGGTTCTGTTCATCGCGCCGAATCGTGCATGCGAATCAGCCGACACTTTGAAAATACACTGAACAGCAATATCAGAAGGTAAAAGACAGTTCAGATTATGAAGAATTTTATCAGTATCCAGATTTTGATGTCCGGTATCAAAATGAGCGACATAAAAGGAAGCATGCACTCCGGCATCAGTACGTCCGGCACCCGTTAAAGAAACCTTCTCGCGGGAAACAACAGCCAGCACTTTTTCCACAGTTTCCTGCACACTTATCCCATTAGGCTGAATTTGCCATCCGTGGTAAGCTGTTCCGTCGTAGGAGAGTTGAATAAAATACCGTTGCTTCATCTCTGCCGTAATTCCTGATTCACAATCCATTCCGCCAGCTGGCGGACATAATTCATAATTCATAATTCATAATTCATAATTCATAATTGCTTAGTGCCTTCCTTTTCCTTCTTTGATCTTACGCCTGATCGCCAATGACTTGTTTGAAAAAAGAAAATCACGGGTCGATTCCGGTAAAAAATCCAATACCTCGGTTAATTTATCTGCCCGGATTGCCTCCCTAACCTTCGACGCACTTATATAATCGGGTGAATTATCGGCTCCTAATCTACTCGACTTTCTGGTAACTTCAATAATTTCAACGCCATAGAGTGGTAAAATTGTTTTCATTGCCTCGTTATAAGCCTGCGTAGTTTTGCAATACTGCTCAGTTCCGACATAGCGCCTTTTAATTCCTAAAACCGGAACTACATAATTAGAAAAAGTTTTAACATCCAGTTCAGCCTGTTTTTGCATTACATCACTAATTGCTTCATTCTTTAAAAAATAGGCCGGGAAAATAGTCCCCGAAACGATATACATCCCCCCGCGAACCATTACTACATTCTTTAGATGCCGGATTCCTTTGCGGATCAGTTCCCATCGTACAGTAAAAGGGAATGCCGAAAGATCTTCCTCAACAACAAACAGGTAGACAATCTCATTTTCGGCAGCAGCTTTCTCGATCAGATATTGATGTCCCTTGGTAAAAGGGTTACAATTGACAACTATCGCAGCCACATCAGAACTTTTAACCGGACGAATTAATGTTTTAAGATAGTCCTGATAAGTAAATATTGATTCAAAACCAAATTCAAGAACTGCATAAAGTGGTTCTGCCGTTGCGATTAAGTTATAACCCAGACCACAGAACCGGATTGAATTCTCAGGCCGTGTAAAAACAAAAGTGTGTTTGTATATTTTCAGAAGCTTTTCTGTCATGTAGGTAACGATCAAGGCAAAAGCGGTTGTATCCCGAAATTTAGGATCTACCACCACGTATTTCAACATTCTGCCATAATGCGAGCCTGTTCCAACTAAATCACCTTTCAAATTATACACAATCATTGTACACTCAACTTCTGATGGATCAAATTCAAATCCAAGACCAAAAAGAAAATCCTTTACTAACTTAACATCGAAAGGATTCTCAAGATCGAGCGTCTCCTGCCTGAAATCGGTATCTTCGAAAGTCATGTTTTACTTTTAAATTATCATTTATTAATGTCCAATTTTCATCAGTGACCATACAAAAATAGTCACTGCCAGCAAATCAGCAGAACCTCCGGGCGAAATATTTTCATTTTTGCAAAAATCAATTACCAATGAATAATTATCATCATTGAAATCCTCCAGTGCATTTTTGCACAGTTTCTTAAATTCACTTAACACACCCGGGTTACTTCGGTAAAGGATATTCGTGTCATTATTATTGGAGGCAACGGCCAAAAAGCATTTTATCATTAGTTCCTCAGACAATTCAGCAGCACCTGTCAGCTGTGGCAGACCAAACTCGAAGACCGTCTGAAAGCCACTTTCAGCCTCGCCACGAGCTCCGCTAAATCCATATTTAAGGAATACATCTTCACCATGACTTTTATCCAGCCGGGATTTATCCGCCATCTCCTTCCTGACTAAATCCTTACAAATACTGCTGATTGTAAAACGGAATTTCTCAATACTAAATTGGTCGCACTGGCTATACAATTTTCCACATGCAAACAGCGACAATCCCATTAAAAAGATAATTCCTTTTTGGGTATTCGCATTATTTGCAGCCTCAAACATGGCTGATTCCATTTGCAATCCTATTTTCCGTATAATTGGTAAAGCCTTTGTTAAGTCATTATCCCGAAAAGAAAAGCCCTCGCTTGCCAACTCCCCAAACCAGGGAGAAATTGCTGCTATGGAATTAATAAAAGTCAGATAATTCATATCCTGATGACTTCCATTGCTGAATTTATCAACGAGACCGGGTTTAGGAGTAAGTGAGATTTCATAAAGCATTGCCCTTTGGGCCAATGCTGCCAGGTTTTTAATAAGGGAAACTTCTTCTTTTTGGCGGGAATAACCAGCCATTTTCGGAAACATAAAAGACCTAAGTTCTTCGTGATCGTGTGCATTTTCACGCCGGCATTCAATGGCAGGTCTTTCGAGACAGAAAAAACATAATTTTAATTTGTCAGATGTGACGCTAACACCATTTTGATCATTAAGATCCGCATCAATAAACCTTCCCAACGGGTGATCCTGCTCAAAATTTTCACAGACATTTTTAATTTGCACCAGGCTTAAACCATTTGGAGAGCAAGGAACGAGGTAAAATTCTCCTGCGGCATCACATCCTTCAATAGATTCTGCATCACGAAAATCGATCTGATGAGCCTTTAGCGTAAACTTCATCTCACGCAGACAATTTTTAAAAAAGGCCTTTATTATGGGATTACTTTTAGGAAAACCAGGAATATTAAGCGTCAGACTCAAACTTGGCAACCCTTTCAAGGCTATCTGATTTTTCAGAATCGCCCGTTTATCCCGGGCGGCTAATATGGATTGGAGTGGTTCGATAGAATTAGGAATTAGGAATTACGAATTATGTCCGTCAGCTGGCGGAAGGAATTAAGTCCGCCAGCTGGCGGAAGGAATTATGAATTATGAATTAATTGTTTTTGGTATATTCATAATGCCCTCATTTCCGAATTAGCAAATTGGCACATTAGCATATTAGCATATTTTCAAATTGTCGCATTACCGAAATTTACTTTTCTTTCAATTGATGGATCACATCGATGATAGTACCGTCGCGATACTCAACAATACCAACAATTTTATCGGTATATTCAAGTGGTCCGGGAATTCCTGTTATTGTATCTACTTCAATTTCAAGATCGTGAATATCCTTAACATTAAGACCTGCTTTACGCAGATTATCTTCCAGTTCTTTAAAAGCAGGATTTACACAAATTCCGCGTTCGGTAACCAACACATGGACTGTTTCTCCGGGGGTGACGATGGTGTGTACTCTTTTTTTGATAATTGGAATCCTGCCCCTGAAAGACGGACAAACAACGACCGTTAACTTTGCGCCTGAAGCAGTATCAGAGTGACCGCCGGATGCTCCCCGGATATACCCTTCGGAACCGGTGATTACATTCACATTGAAATCGACATCAATTTCAAGTGCACCCAGCACGACAACATCTATTTTATTAGTGATACAACCGCAATTAAATGGATTGGCATACAGGGCCGCAGGAATTTCGATATGCCGCCGGTTATTGAGCAACGAGTTACTCACTACGGCATCAAAAGATTGCACATCAAAAATCGTCTCAAAAAGCCCGTCATTCAACATATCAACACAATAGGATGTAATACCACCCAACATAAAGCTTCCTTTCACCCCTTTAGTCTTCATCTTTTCGCGAATGAATTTTGCAACGGCAAGTGAGGCACCTCCGGCTCCAACCTGAAAAGCAAAGCCCGGGACAAAAAATCCGGAATGTTCGATCACATCGGCCGCCAGTTTAGCAATACGCAGATCCATAGGCGATTTAGTGATACGTGTGGTTCCTGTCGCAATTTTTGAAGCATCCCCTATTGAATCTACAACGACTACATAATCTATGAAATTTTGGGAGATAGAGAGCGGAATACATGGATAATCAACCAGATTATCTGTAACCACGATCACCTGATTGGCATACCTGGCATCGATGACCGCATATCCTATTGAGCCAAAAGCCGATTTCCCGTGTGAGCCTGTTGCATTTCCTTCGCAGTCGGCTGCAGAAGCGGGAATTACAGATAAATCGATCTGAATTTTGCCGGTATGGATACTGCGTACTCTTCCGCCGTGGGAGTGAATTACCACCGGAGTTTCAAGCACACCGAGGGCGATGGAACGGCCCAATTCGCTGCGGATACCTGAGGAAAATATTTTAGTAACCGTTCCATCTTTCAGAAATGGAAGAATCGGATCGTGACATTCATTGAGCGACGAGGAGGCTAGAGTGATCTCACGGATGCCCATATTGTGGAGGATAGTCAGCGT
>CAYHDA010000158.1:0-9777 GCA_964355145.1 uncultured Mariniphaga sp. | reverse complement strand
AATTCTTTTTGGCATAATTGACAGTTCATTTTAATTGACTTTAATGGTTAGAAACTAAACACCTTTTTTTCCTACGGCTATTTTTTATTTTTTTTCTTAAGGGACGATAATTTATCGCGAAGATTTGCTTTCGCCCTCTGTATCAGAGCCTCAACAGCACCTTCGGTAGTATTCATGATCGCTGCAATTTCTTTTTGAGACAGATCGTCGTATTTGCTCAGGACGATGGCTGTGCGCTGGTTTTCGGGCAGCGTGTTAAGTGCTTTCTGCACCCATTCTCTGTGCTCATTCAAAATCAAAATATTTTCGGGATTCTCATTTTCAGAAATGGGAAAAGAATATTCATTGCTCTTCTCTCCTCCGAACATTTTTCCAAATCTTTGCAGCAATAAGTTTTTGGAAGATTTACGGATTTTATTGAGCGAAGCATTTACGGCAATCCGGTAAATCCATGTCGAAAAAGAGGCCTCACCTTTAAAGCCGGATAAGGTCTGGTAAACCTGGATAAAAACATCCTGGGTAAGATCGTCTGCATCATCTTTATTATGAAGAAAGCCCATACAGGTGCGAAATACCATTGGCTGGTATCGTTCAACAAGTTTCCGGTACAAATTCCGGTCACCTTGTAAAATTTGCTGAATTATTTCAATGTCGGTCAATTTGCCAATATAAATAAGGTAACCAAATTTTATCCTTTTCTGATTATTTCAAGTAGTGCGTTGTGATTTACGACTAAAATATCTTTCTCATGTAATTGAATTAACCCGTCCTTTTCAAAGCTTTTCAATAATTTCACCGTACTCTCGGTTGAAATTCCGGCAAAATCGGCAATGTCCTTCCGGGAAAGGGATTGAAAAATAGTTGGATACTCAATCTTAAACCCATCAATATATAAGAGTGTTCCAGCAATGCGTCCGTTCATCTGTTTATAGATCACTGTACGCAGTGTATCGAAAAGGTCTGCATTTTGTTCACAATACCTTGTAATCATTGCAAAACCAAACAATCCGTTTTGCTTCACTACCTTGGCGATAGCCTCCTTTTCGACCAGAAATACCTGGCAATCTGTTAAAGCAATTGATGAATAATTAAAGGTATTTTTTGTAAAAACAACCGAAAGTCCCACAAACTCTCCCGGTTTGATAATCCTTAGATTGTAATCTCTCGAACTGTTACCCTCCACATATTGCCGGGCTAAACCACTGATCACAAATAAAACATACGACGCAAAAGCCCCTTGTTTTGTAAGGTGATCGCCTTTTCGAAAAAGCACCTGAATTTTGCTCCCCCTTACAAGCGCTACTTCTTCGGGCATCAGCATTTGAAAGCAAGGAGCCTGAATGTCGCAAATAAAATCATTATCCGTTTCCAGAATGGTTTTCATCATTTTAAATTAAAAGTTACATCCATTTCCAAACAGGAACCACTTTTATTTCTTTTCCTGAAATATTGAAATAATCTTCCTGATTTAATGTGAGAATAGTTCCTGATGGCAGGTCAAAAAATTCCATCGCTTCTATTAATCCATTTACTTCCCGACTCTTGTTATCTGCAGTCAATTCCGAACAGACCTGATAAGCACCTTCTATTTGTTTCGATTTAAAAACTACAAAATCACATTCATGTTTCTTCTTGAAGTAATTAATTGTAAAACCGTTGCGTCTAAATTCTATAAAAACCGCATTTTCGAGCAACCGCCCTTGATCGTTTGTGTAACTTAACGAATTAGCCATTGCAAAACCAGTGTCAATGGTATAAACCTTTTTGGGATTTATGGCCATACTTTTTGCCGACCAACTGAATAGCGGAACAGAAAAGATAAGATAGCTATCTTCAAACCAGCCAACATACTCGCTCACCGAATTGGTCGATCCCAAGTTGAAGTTATTTTTCAACCTGTTAAGTGTGTATTCCTTCCCGGCATTAGATATTAGGAATAAAGCAATATCTATTAGTGCTTTAACATTTCTTACGCCATAGCGCACCGCGATATCCCGATAAAGAATATCCCGGAACAGTTGCTGCAATGTTTCTATTGACCCGAATTTCAAATATTCAGGAAACCCTCCCTTTTCTATAAATTGCTGAAATGTTACAGCCGAAGGTGAAGCATTGAAAAAGTTAAGAAACTCCTTGTATGAAAATGGGAAAAGTTCAAAACTGAGGTGCCTTCCGGTGAGTCGGGTACCCAATTCTAAGCTCATTAGCGAGGCATTTGAACCAGTTATAAAAATCTTCTTGCCTAGGTCGTGCAGACTTCGGATAAAAACTTCCCAACCCTCTGTATTTTGTATTTCATCAAAAAAATATGCACTTTTTTCAGTACCGATTATCTGAAGTAATTTGGGGAAATCTCCTGCATCAAACCCAAACACGCGTGAATCTTCAAATGTAAAAAAAGCAATATCACCTTCAATTAAAGTTGAAAGCTGATTCATATATGTGCTCTTTCCACAGCGTCTTATGCCAGTAATAATATCAACATGCCCAGTTTGTCCCGGTTTGGGATAGATAAACCGATCTATCCCTTTGTCACGTTTAAGAAGGGAATCTTGTTGTGCCTTATAAGCAGACGCTATTTCTGATAAAAGTACCATTGCCAGGAGTTGTATTGCAAATGTACTATTTTATATTTAAAAACACAGATGCTTGCATTACTAAAATACACTATTGTATAATATTAAAATACAATAGCATTATATCCCAGTATTTCAATGTAATACAAAGCTATAAATAGCATTTAAAACTCAAAATTGATCCACATCAATAAAAAAGTTGTCGTAGTTCAATTCAAGATCCGATGTGCTTTAATAAGTAAACCTTTATTCGCATGAATCTGCATTGTAACTTTGCATTGTAAAACTCAAAACAGAATCGCCATGTTGTACACAAATTTAAATCACATTGAAACAGCTGCTGACCTTGCAGAAAGAATTAGCGAAAATGAAAATGCAGTGGTTATTTGTGGCCGTATGGGGCCAATGTGTATTCCGGTTTACAGAATTGCGGAGGAATTGGAAGAAGATTACAAACATGTGAAATTCTTCGACATGGAATTTGATAATCCTGAATCAAATGTTATTCGCTCTTTGTCCGAAGTTGAGAGTTTTACAGGAATCCCGTTTACCATTTATTACAAAAACGGGAAAGTGGTAAATGCGACCACAAGTATTCAATCCAAGACACAAATAACGGCTATTTTAGACAAGGAATTTGCTTTAGCGGTAAACGCTTAATACAATAAATCAAACACTTAATTTACATAAACGGAATATGCAAACGACATTAATTGTAATAGGAGTTTTAATCACTTCATTTTTTATTTTCCGCATTATTGCGATGGCTAAGATGAAAAACACCCCATTGGTCGCGGACCATGCAAAAGTATTGACGCTCACAGATAAAAATTTTCAGCAGCAGACAAAAAACAAGGTGGTATTAGTTGACTTTTGGGCAGCCTGGTGCGCACCCTGCCGCATGATGGCTCCTGTATTAAACGATGTGGCCTCTGAATTGACGGGAAACTCACTTGTAGGAAAAATAAATATCGAACAACATCAAGCCCTTGCGCAAAAATTCAAAGTCAGAAGCATACCCACTTTAATCCTGTTTAAAAACGGAACAGAAATAAACCGTTTTGTTGGAATCAAATCAAAAGACTTTTTACTCAAAGAGATTGCTAAGGCAGGATAGTCTGCAAGGCAACCCAAAGAACAAGTTATTCAGAATATGGAAAAGATATTAATTATAGGAGGAGTTGCGGCCGGAGCAACAGCTGCAGCCAAAGTGCGCCGCATCTCCCCGACGGCGGAAATCATTATGCTTGAAGCAGGTCCGGATATCTCCTTTGCCAATTGCGGATTACCGTACTTTATTGGAGGAGACATAAAAAGCAGGTCGAAACTGATTCTTCAAAGTCCCGAAAGTTTTAATGAACAATACGGAGTTGAAGTACATACGCATACCATTGTATCGTCTATTGACCGGACAGCTCATAAGGTTAAAACTTTGGATACCCGAAGTGGGGAGCAGAATACGTTTGAATATACCAAACTAATTCTGGCGCAAGGTGGACGGCCCATTACTCCAACTCTGCCCGGTGCCGATTTCGATCATGTGTTCACGTTGTGGACGCTCGAAGACATGGACAAGATTTCACATCATCTGGAAGAGAAGAAACCTCGGAATGCAGTTGTTGTAGGCGGAGGATTTATTGGTCTCGAAATGGTGGAAGCCCTGGTAAAAAGGGGGTTGAATGTGAATGTGGTAGAGATGATGCCACATGTGATGGCCATTATGGAAGCAGAAACGGCGGGGTTTATTGAAAATGAACTGCTTTCGTATGGCGTCGGAATCCACACAGGCGCTGGCGTTACCCAAATTATGCCACATTCGGTAAAACTCGACAATGGAAAGATCCTTGATGCGGATATGGTTTTGCTTTCTATTGGCGTTCGTCCGACATTGCAACTCGCGAAAGAGGCAGGTCTTGAGATTGGAGAAGCAGGAGGATTACTGGTCAATTCACATTTACAGACTTCCGATCCCGATATTTTTGCCGCAGGCGATATGGTTGAGATTGAACATCGTGTAAATGGTAAAAAAGTGCGCATTCCTCTGGCAGGACCTGCTAACCGCCAAGGTAGAATTGCCGCTGAAAATGCATTGGGTGGAAATCATAGTTATAAAGGTTCGATCGGAACATCGGTAGTTCGTGTTTTCGAAGCAGTTGCCGGAATAACCGGTTTCTCACTAAAACAAGCCCGTGCTGCCGGAATTGATGCCGATGCAGTTGTTGTTCACAAGGAACATCACACCTCCTATTATCCTGGTGCAGAAATGGTAACAACGATGTTGATTTACGACCGTAACACGGGGATCATTCTGGGAGGACAAGCTGCAGGATACAAAGGCGCGGATAAACGGCTGGATGTGATTGCTACAGCTACTGCCGCAAAACTGACAATAAGCGACCTCGCGGATATTGATTTTGCCTATTCACCACCAATTGGAACAGCAAATGATGCGATTAATATGGCCGCATATACGGCAGAGAACAGAATTTCAGGGTTCAGCCCATCCATCACAGTTGCCGAGCTCGATGATTTTACCGAAGGAAAAAATCCTGTTTTTTTAGATGTTCGTGATGTTTTCGCATTCAAGAAAAGTCATGTAAAAGGAGCTCTAAATTTGCCTCTTGAAGTTCTGGCACAACAAATTAATGCTATTCCGGCAAACCGGATGGTGATTGTTTACGACGAAACCGGTAAAAAAGGGCATCAGGCACTCCGGACTTTGCTGGGCACAGGCTTTAAAGATGTCACCAATGTTTCAGGAGGACATACATCATTACAACGGCAAGCACGAACGATCGGATTTAAACATCTTAAAATAGATCTCCTGCCTGTTTTGCTAAAAACTTTGGAGGAGGAAGTTTCGACTGCAGCAAAAAAAACTACAGAAAAGGCTACAGACGAAAATTCACCAATTATTGTTGATGTACGTACTCCGCATGAATTTCAATCGAGTGCTTATCCGGGAGCCATTAATATTGAGCTAGATGAATTAATGGAACGCTATGGTGAACTGGGAAATAATAAATCGCGTGATATCGTTGTTTATTGTGCTTCCGGAGCCCGTTCGGCCTATGCCCAGCGAATGTTGGCGCAGGTTGGCTACTCCAATGTGAAAAATGGAGGAGGAATTGCGGCAATGATGGCACGCAGAAACGCAGGACCTTCTGTACCAACCGTCTCAGATGAGCCTGTAATTGTGGATGTTCGCTCAGCTGATGAATTTCGGGGAGGCGCTTATCCCGGGGCGATCAATATTCCTGTTGATGAACTTCAGCATAGAATCAGTGAACTGGAGAGCAAGTCAAGAGACATAACTCTTTACTGTGCTTCCGGAGCTCGTTCTGCTTACGCTCAAAGGATGTTGCAACAGCTAGGTTTTACAAACACAAAAAACGGTGGCGGGATCATGCAGATGATGAGGCAGAGATAGAAAATACAAGTATGCCAGAATTTAACAATCAATCAAAAAATAAAACCAAAAAATAATGTTATCAGCAATAAAGAAATTACTGGGCATTAGTCCCAAAGCAGATCTATCTGAATTAGTAAAAGAAGGTGCAATCATATTGGATGTTCGCACAAAAGGTGAATTTGGATCCGGACATATCAGGGGATCAATTAATATTCCGGTAGAGCAATTGCTCAAAAATCTGAACAAGTTAAAAGACAAAAAACGTCCCGTAATTACTTGCTGTGAATCAGGAATGAGAAGCTACTCTGCAAAAGGAATATTGAAGTCAAATGGTTTTATAAATGTACACAATGGTGGCAGTTGGCAAAGTCTGAATAATAAACTGAGATAAATATTACAATTTGAGTTCCATGAAAAAAGTGTTAATTCTTGGTGGTGGTTTTGCCGGAGTGCAAACTGCAATTGAATTGCAAAAAAGCAAACAATTTGAAGTTACATTGGTTTCTGACCGGGACTATTTGTATATCTATCCCATTTCAATTTGGGTACCGGTGCATAATGCCGAATTTGACGATGTGAAAGTATCTCTGGCTGACATCCGGAAAAAATATCCGTTTGAAGTAATTGTTGATTCAGTAAAAGAGATTCATGCATCCAGTCATCAGGTCATCTGTGAAAACCGGACACTGAATTACGACTACCTCGTGGTTGCTTTTGGTGCCGACAAAATGAAACACAAAGGGATTGAAAATACTTTGTCTATTTGTGGAAAGCCTGAGGTTTCATTGGTAATACGCGATAGAATTGACGCGTTAATTCAGAAAGGCAGCGGCCAAATCGCAGTTGGTTTTGGAGGAAATCCCAAAGATAAATCGGCAGTTCGCGGAGGACCTGGGTTTGAATTGATATTCAATATCCACAACCTACTTAGAAAGAAAAAAATCAGGCACAATTTTGAGCTGACATTTTTTGCGCCAATGGAAGAGCCGGGGGCAAGAATGGGCAAAGGGGCACTGCCTATGATCAATAAACTGTTTGACCGATATAAAATTGAAAAACGATTTGGTAAAAAAATTACCGGATTTGAACCCCGATCGGTGGTTTTTGAAGACGAATCGCAACTGGAAGCCGATCTGATTCTGTTTATTCCGGCCTCGGCTGGTCACAGTGTGCTGCAATCAAGCGATCTGCCTTTAACAGAAGCGGGATTTATCCAAATTGATAATTTCTGTCAGGTTCGCGGATTGTCTGACGTGTATGCCATTGGAGATATTGCGGCTATCGAAGGCCCTGAATGGATTGCCAAACAAGGACACATAGCTGAATTAATGGGTCAAAATGCGGCTCATAATATCCTCCAGTCGGAAAATGGAACGACTAACAAAAAAGGTTATCAGGAACATCTGAATATTTTGTGTGTGATGGATACCGGAGACGGGGCTGCCTTTGTTTTCAGGAACAGTCAGAGATCGTTTTTAATTCCGTTACCCATTGTTGGTCACTGGATGAAAAAAGGGTGGGGGATCTATTCGAAGTTAACCAAGGTAGGCAAATTTCCACGTTTGCCCGGGTTATAAAATCTGATTATGCTATGCAGATGAGAAGAGTATTAAAAGTAATGGTCGATAGCCGGATGATTATCCTCGCCATTTTAGGAATTTTCCTTTATCTGGCAATATCTGAATATCACATTTCACTCTGGTATATTTTACTTGCAGGAGCGCTAATGGGCGTAGTATTTGGGAAAGTTTTTTGCCGGTGGGTTTGTCCCATGGGCTTGATTATGGAATTGATGATGAGCCTAAGCCCCGAAGGGAAAATCAGGCAAATGTATCAATATCACAAAATTGGCTGCCCTATTGCATGGATCTCCGGATTCCTGAATAAATATTCAATTTTCAGGATCAGGCTCAATGAAGATACCTGTAAGAATTGTGGTATTTGCGATAAAAAATGCTATATTGTTGCGATGGAACCTGTAAAATACAGCCTTTATAGGCCATTGAAAGAAAAACCGGGCGACAGCTACACCTGTTCAAAATGTTTACAATGTGTTGTTTCGTGTCCGAATGGCAGTTTAACTTACAAAGTATAATAACACAATCAATTTATTCACTATCAATCAATTTAAAAGCATGAAAACAAAAATTTTGACTTTTTTATTCTTCGCGTTTACAACTTCAATGCTTGTATCAAATCCGTTTTCTTCTCAGGGACAGAACGACCCCTGGACACCGCAGCAATTGCTGGCACCGGCTGATCTTGCTAAAGTTCTGAATAATCCCAAATCACCACAGCCAGTTATTTACAGTATTGGCATGCAGGCCATTATCAAGAGTTCAGTGGATATCGGTCCAACCATGAGAACTGAAAACCTGAATGTTCTGAAACAAAAATTAAGCAAACTATCCAAAAATTCGCAGATTGTGATTTACTGCGGATGTTGCCCATTTTCGAGGTGTCCCAATATCAGGCCTGCTATGGCACTTTTAAAAAGCATGCAGTTCACCAATTATAAACTTTTAAACCTGCCGGAAAACATTAAGGTTGACTGGATTGACTTAGGTTATCCAATGTCCGAATAACCATTCAAAATTTACTTATGAGAATCCTGATTTTGTCTGTCGCTCTGTTATTTTTGGGCATCATTAATTCAACCTTATCTGCCCAGCCAACCGGGCTTGAACCGGGGAATATGTCTCCGGAGATTAAGCTTCCAACTACCAAAGGGGATACTGTGGCATTATCTTCTCTGAGAGGCAAATTAGTTTTAATTGATTTTTGGGGTACCTGGTGTGCACCCTGCGTAGAAGAACAAACTGAATTAGCCCGGTTGTATAAAAAATACAAGCAGGCATCTTTTACCAATGGAAAGGGTTTTGAAATCTTTGGGGTTGCACTGGAAGCAAAAAAACCGAATTGGGAGAATTTTATATTCAAAAATAAAATAAACTGGATCCAGGTAAGTGATTTAAAATTCTGGAGATCACCGGTTGCCAAGACCTATAATATTCAGGGATTACCATTTAATGTCTTGATTGATGGCAAAGGGGTCATTCTGGCGAAAAACCTGCATGGGCAGAAACTGGAGATGGAGATCAGCAAGTACGTGCAAAAATAGAAAGGGCTTTATTGGGGTAGAAACAAAATAAATATTAACGATTTAATCATTAAAAGAAAATGAAAAAGAACGTGGGAACTGTTGACAAGTCAATCAGGATATTGGTTGCAGTCGTAATTTCGGTTTTATTCTTCACAAATGTGTTGACCGGTACGTTAGGAATTGTTCTGCTGATACTGGCTGTTGTATTCGTTATTGTGAGTTTAATCAGTTTTTGTCCGTTATATTTGCCATTCGGAATTAATACCGGCAAGAAAAAATAATAAATACGAATGTAGCGATGAAAGTGACGCGGCTTATTCTGGTTGGAGGATTTCTGGGTGCAGGGAAAACCACTCTGTTATGGGAGGCAGCCCGGAGGATAATGAATTCCGGTCAGCGAATTGGCCTGATTACCAACGATCAAGCCCCGGAACTTGTCGACACGGTTCTCCTTTCACGCAATGACGTAAAAGTCGCCGAAGTAAGCGGCAGTTGTTTTTGCTGTAACTTCAGTGGCCTGATCGACGCTTTGAAACAGGTACGTCAGGAGGCCAATGCTGATGTCATTATCGCAGAACCAGTCGGCAGTTGTACCGATCTTTCGGCAACTATCATCCAGCCAATCAGAGAAAATATGGGTCATGAACTTTTAATCAGTCCGCTTTCGGTAATGGCCGATCCTGATC
>CAYHDA010000157.1:0-9863 GCA_964355145.1 uncultured Mariniphaga sp. | reverse complement strand
CAAGGGGTAGAAGGTATGTACCGACCAATAGCTTTCAACTCCTCCGGGTTGCTGCCTGGCGGCGCTGAACCCGAGTGTACCGTTCATCCTGTTTCTGGCAGCCCAGATTGGATCGAAAGCTTCAAAATAAAAGTCATTGCGGACCCTTATCCCTGGCTTTTCGGAATGATCGAGCCAATTAAAGGACAATTCGTTCCTTTTCGGAATGATACTTACACCGGGTGTGTACCATCTGCACCCAAGTTCATTTTCGAGGAACGACATTACACCATACATGCTGCCACGTACCTTTCCTCCGTAAATAATAATATCGGAGCCCTTGTTGCAGTAACGAAATGATTCATCCAGATTTGCAGGTTCGGCGACTCCTGTTTTTTCTTTGATAAAATCATTGTAGCCGATAACAATCTGAGATCCTTTGTGTGGGTCATTAAGCTGCTGAATAGGCAGTTCTGCTCCACTGATCTCTTTCATCCAGTGCTGCAGTTCTTTTGCTGCCCATTGTTCTGAAGTTGATGCATTTGAACCAAGGGCTATCCGGTAGTCTGATTTTCCGTCCGAAAACAGCTTGAAGTCTTTACGCTTTCCTGCAAAAAAGGAATATTTTCTCTGGATATTTTCTCCGCTGATTAAATGAATATCCATTGCTGCATTGTACGATTGATAATCTTCCGATTTCAAGTCTGATTTTTTGCAGAAGTCTTCCGTTCGATTTTCATTGATAACCGTCTGATTTTGACTATTTACGATATTTAAATTTATATTTTTAATTAGTTGCTGCAAAACCGGTGCAACGAATTTTGAAGTAATACTGATTTTGCCGTCGTCACCTCCTGAGATATTAAACAGTTCGCCTCTTTCAACAAGATTAGGAATTGAGAATGGCAGAAAGCGAACACAAAACCCCCATTGATTACCACGTTGTTCAACTTTTAACAGCAAGGTGTTTTTACCTTTTTTTAGCGTTACAGGTATTAAATCATCGTCGATAACAAGACCACGCTGTTGAGGATAATCCCAGATATTCAATCCATTCACCCATAGTTTACCACCGTCATTGGTTCCTACGCTGATGAATAAAACTTTAGCTTCATCCGATTGGATTTCTGTATAGGCGTAGGCAAAAACAGGGGCAGCTTTGGATACTACTTTATCCAGACTAATGGTAGAATCAGGGGCATTATAGAGTTTCCATCTGGCCGATCCCTTTACGTATTTCACAACATCTCCCGCTTTGATCTGCGGGTTTTGCTCGCCGCCAGTATTTGTCAGGTAATCAGTGTTAAAACCAACGAGATGATCCCACGAATCGGCAGGATCAAGCGGTTCCTTAATTGGAATTGGGCCACATATCAGCCACGACTTAATCCATTGTCCCGGAACAACTTGTTGCGGAGAGATTTGCTGTGCAAATGCCGGTGCAATAAGCATCAGGCCAATAATAATCAATGATAAGAATGACTTTGCCATATCGGATAGTTTTAGTTTTGAAATCGGAGCAAAAAACAATAAGTTCGTTATCCCGTCAGGGATTTTATATTAGATAAAGATAAGATTTTTAAAAATCTGATTTAGCATTCATCCTGATTACTTATTTCTTGATCAGCCAAATCTCAGCCACCTGCGATCCGCGTTCCCCTTCACCTTTGTCTTCATCGCCGCAACTCCATACAAAGTTTACTTTCCCCTGTTGTGTAACTTGTTTAGGAAGTTCAAATTCAAATAAAGGTTTGGTTCCCATCCGGATATAATCGTGAATCATTACACCGTTTGCAATGAGTTTCATTTTTGACCTGAACCGGCCTGTATAGGCAATTCTCAAAGTATAGGTTGCCTCAGGATCCAGGTTATCATATTCCATTTGTAATGGAGTATCGTAAAGCGTATTGACCTGATTCATCCAGGCCAATGGCGTAGTCTGACCTTCAAATCCTTTTGCCACAATTTCATGCACCCAGTCAACACCGGTTAATCCAACTCCGAAACTTACGCGCGGCGACTCCAGGCTTCCCGGATCCTCAGCCCATGTTTTTTTTGCTTTGACCCGTTTCCAGGATGAAGGGCTGCCAAAATTGTCGTAAAAACCACCCGGTCCGGGATCTGTCCGGTGAAGTAATTTATCTATTGCAGCCAGCCGCTCAGATTCGCTGCTAAGCTTTTCGATTTGGGAAAGCTGATCCAATATCCACAAAGCATCGTTCAACGGAATATCAATATTGTCGATAAAGTTTCCCCGGCCATCCACAGCATGGTGTTTTTCAATGGTCAGCTGGGCACCAAAACTATGGAATAGTGAATCGGCAAGGGCAAAGCATCGTTCTTTGAGCTCACGGGAAACTGGTTTCTCTTTGGCAAGTGCCAGCATATTACCAGCCTCAGCAATTGCTGTTTTGGTACCTGTAACAGTGGATTGTTCGAGAATATTCCGGGCCTGGCGTTCGAGAAAGGTTTCATAGATCAGCCTTCTCCGGATATACGCATCATAATAGGCTCTGAGTAATCCACTTTGGAAACGAGGGTTGCTTAAAACCAGGGAAGGTACAGATTTCTCCATATCCTGCCATTGTTGAAGTGTCCTTTCTACTCCTTCATTCAACAACAGAGGCCCTCTGAAATTTCTTTCCAGGGCCATTAATCCCTGAGCCACACCTTCCGAAAAATCAGGGTCAATGAAGAAACGGGCGTAATCGCGCAGTGTCTCAATTACCGGAGTTGAAGGATTCCAGTCCTGGTCGCTCCAAACAAATTTATTCACATCATCATTAGTTCCCTCCGAGTAGCTGATGCTACCCTCGGCTAACGGCGCGTATAGGTTATGGATGTATTTCTCATCTTCGGGACGCGGATTGATGCACTCACGTCCTAATGTCATTGCATAGGCTATGTCCCACTCTGGTACAGGATACTGGCTACTCAGGCAATGTGTAATGTCAGGGCAAAGACGGAACCTAACCGAAGAATTGATATGTTTTTTTAACTCCGACAGAGGTTTCCTTGTCCAGGGGGCGTAAACAATTCCACCAAACCACTCATACTGTTGGTTGACTTGATGATAGTACTTGCTGTACCATTCTTTTCCTGGCTTAAAGACCTGGCCTGAAACCCATATTTTAGCTTTAGGGTGATATTTATGCAAAACTATGGCCACTTTGCCGAGCCAGTTAAACAGATCATCCGGGTCGAGTTGTCCGGGATCGCCTGCCGGAACAAAAAGGGCATCCAATTTAGGCAATGCACTAAAAACCTTTTCGCGCTCATCCAGCTCTTTCTTTATTGAATCGGGCGAAGTATAATCACTGCCCATATTTGGATACCACATCGTCACATCCAGTCCATACGCTTTGCAGATTTCGGACTGCTCAGCAATCATTTTAATTGCAGGCAATTTCATTAGTCGGTTCGAAAAATCGTCATCTGTACGCGGAGGAACAATTTCGATGCTGTTTGCTCCAAATATGGCCAGATCACGTATATAACTGTCGAATTTGGCAACACTCCAAGCATCATAAGCATTGGTCTTAGGACGATATCCCAACTGATGCCCGCGAATAGGATAAACTGGTGTTGAAGAGATATTTAAGTTTAAAGGAACCAAAATCTCACCATCATGGAATTCCATAATACGGAGTAGTTTTCCCACGCCATAAAGGACCCCGCGATCATCGTTGCCCGCAATAACAACAGTTTGATTGTCAACCTGCACAATTTTATATCCGTCTTTACCGGTATCCGGCAATTTTCGGATAAGAGTTTTGCTGGTTTCCGGTAATTGGTCTATCCTTTCTTCAATGCCTATCACGATAGCCGGTTTTCCCCCGGCTATATCTTTATTATTTATGGGTAGGGTGATATTACTCCGTTTTTGAATCTCCTCCTGCAAAACCTGAACTGCTTTTTGCAGTTGAATACTCTTTTTATCCTTGAAGAATATGGTTGCTTTTGAGTAATCCGATTTTCGGGCAGTGCATATGGCAGAGCAAACCAACCCCGCGATAATTAGTGCAATAACCCGTTTGATCCTCATCTGGAAATCTTTTTAATGATCCAAATCTCAGCCACCTGCGATCCGCGTTCCCCTTCACCTTTGTCTTCATCGCCGCAACTCCATACAAAGTTTACTTTCCCCTGTTGTGTAACTTGTTTAGGAAGTTCAAATTCAAATAAAGGTTTGGTTCCCATCCGGATATAATCGTGAATCATTACACCGTTTGCAATGAGTTTCATTTTTGACCTGAACCGGCCTGTATAGGCAATTCTCAAAGTATAGGTTGCCTCAGGATCCAGGTTATCATATTCCATTTGTAATGGAGTATCGTAAAGCGTATTGACCTGATTCATCCAGGCCAATGGCGTAGTCTGACCTTCAAATCCTTTTGCCACAATTTCATGCACCCAGTCAACACCGGTTAATCCAACTCCGAAACTTACGCGCGGCGACTCCAGGCTTCCCGGATCCTCAGCCCATGTTTTTTTTGCTTTGACCCGTTTCCAGGATGAAGGGCTGCCAAAATTGTCGTAAAAACCACCCGGTCCGGGATCTGTCCGGTGAAGTAATTTATCTATTGCAGCCAGCCGCTCAGATTCGCTGCTAAGCTTTTCGATTTGGGAAAGCTGATCCAATATCCACAAAGCATCGTTCAACGGAATATCAATATTGTCGATAAAGTTTCCCCGGCCATCCACAGCATGGTGTTTTTCAATGGTCAGCTGGGCACCAAAACTATGGAACAGCGAATCGGCAAGGGCAAAGCAGCGTTCCCTTAATTCGGGGGAAATTGGTTTTTGATTGGCAAGGAAGAGGTTGTTTCTGGCATCATTAATCACTGATGCTGATCCATTAATTTTCGCATTTTCCAAAATATTTCTGCTCTGACGTTCGAGATGAGTTTCGTAGATTAAACGTCGCTGGATGTATCCATCGAAATAAGCCCTGATCAATCCGCTTTGAAAGCGTGGGTTGCTCAAAACACGGACTGAAGCATTCTTTTCTATGGTCTGCCACTGCTGAAGTGTCCTTTGTACCTGCTCATTAGAAATAAGCGGTCCTCTGATATTTTTCTCCAAAGCCATTAATCCCTGTGCCACCCCTTCGGTGTAGTCGGATCCTATAAAATAACGTGCATAATCTCTCAGAGTCTCCAAAACCGGTGTTGAGGGATTCCAGTCCTGATCACTCCAGATAAATTTATTCACGTCGTCATTGGTCCCTTCAGAATAACTGATGCTCCCCTGAGCATAACCGGCATATATGTTATGAATGTACTTTTCATCTTCGGGACGGGGATTGATACATTCGCGGCCCAGTGTCATCGCATAGGAAATATCCCACTCGGGAACTGGGAACTGACAGCTATAACTATGGGTGATATCGGGGTATAAACGGATGGGAATTGACGGATCGATAAGTTTTTTAACCTCAGGAAGGGGCGTCTTGATCCAGGGGCCATAAACGACGCCTCCAAACCAATCGTATTTCCGGTTGACGTGTGCGTAAAATTTACCATACCACTCTTTACTTGGCTTAAATACCTGTGGCGAAACCCATATTTTAGCGTTTGGGTGATATTTATGCAGGATGACCGCCTCTTTCTCAAGCCAGCTAAACAACACATCAGGTTCAAGATCGCCCGGATCTCCTGCCGGAACAAAAAGGGCATCCAATTTTGGCAATATGCTGAAAATCTTTTCCCTCTCCTCCAGTTCTCTCTTTATTGAATCGGGAGATGTGTAATTGCTCCCCATGTTAGGATACCACATCCAGAGATCCAGACCATAGGATTTGCAAATTCGTGATTGCTCCACAATCATTTGAACAGGAGGTATTTTCATATTCACGCTGGTCGCGTCGTCGTCCGTCCGGGGGGGCATTATTTCAATACTGTTAGCGCCAAAAATTGCCAGATCACGGATATAGCTGTCATATTGTGCCACACTCCACGCATCATAGGCATTTGTCTTGGGACGATAACCCATCTGATGTCCGCGGATGGGATAGACCGGTGTGGAGGAGATGGTCACATCGGAAGGGATCAGCACCTCGCCATCCTTTATCACCATCTTTCGGAGCAGTTTGCCGACTCCATAGAGGGCGCCACGCTCGTCATGTCCTGCGATGACAACTGTTTTACCATCAATATTGACGATTTTATAACCGTCTTTCCCTGTTTTGGGTAATTGATCGATTGCTTTAAGGCAACCTTCGGGCAAAATGCCCATCCTCCCTTCAACACCTACAATAATCAACTGCCGGCCCGCAGAGGGTGCCTTAACCATCACCGGAAGGGTAATCTGACTCCGTTTCTGAATCTCTTCCTGCAGCACCTGAACGGCCTTTTGCACCTGAATATTCTTCTTCTCTGTGAGTAAGATTGAGGCTTTTGAAAAATCGGCTGTCTGAGCTATGCCATTGAATGATAAAAATAAGCAAAGAAGCAACAGTTTTAGAGTGTGTCCGGAGTTCATTAGTTCGTTTTATTGTTAGTAATTATCATTAATGGAAAAAGTATCCTGATTCCATTTGTTCCCAATCCTCAGCGCCAATCTTCTTGAGATATAACCGGAGTCGTTGGTTTCCAATTTTTTCTAAAAATTCTATTCGTACCTGATGAAAACCTTTTTTCAGGGCAACAGTTCCGACGTTTGATCCCTTTACCAGCGTATTTTCATCAACAACAACTTTGTCATTGACATAAAACCGGCACGAATCATCCGCTTTAAACATGAACTGATAGAAATTGTCTTCTTCTATTTTAATCAATCCGGTATAGACCAGTCCCCAGTAATCGGCCCTGAGGGCAAGATCCTGCACCAAAAAATTATTGGTTACACCCTCCGATTTTGGGGTGATTTTATTGAAATCCGGCATCGAAGGCCATTCTCCTTCATAATATTTATAATTTAAACCGGGTTGGGCATTGGGCTTTTCAACCGGCAGATTAAAGGTTGTTTTTGCAAAATCGCGGTGCTCGACAGCTGAAAATTCTGCTTTATTATTTTTCAGATAAAATTCCAATCTGGCACTTTTGTTAATCTCAAGAGGCTTGGTATAGGTCTCCTCACTATTGTTATTCATTCTGAACATAGATACAAGATCTGCAAAGGGGTGCTTAAAACCGATTGTAGCCTGTTCAATAAAAATGTCGATTTCCCGGTCGATGTATTCAGTTTTTCCCGGCTCAATTGTTGCCTGATATTTTCCTTGTAAAGCAAATCCCGGATAATCCTGACTATTGTATTTCATTTTCCAGTCGAAGCACAACAGGTCAATCGATCCATAGCTTAGTGGCTTTAATGTTTTAACCGGGATTTCGATCACTTGATTACTCCCGGCAGCCAGTGTAATGGTTATTTCAGGTTTTTCAATCTGAAGCTGGTGATGGTGAAAGAAATTGAGTTTTATTTCAAGATCCGATTCTGATGGATTCTTAAACGAAAGATACATGGTTCCATTGGTGAATTTTTCGCCTTTATTGCAAAGTATCAGGTGGTTGAAGCTGGCATTTTCCAGCATTGGTTTTGCCATTGCTGCTGTTTTGTCGTTACTGATATCGTGTGGTAAAATTCCATCCAATCTTAAATTGGCAATAACCGGTCCTTTGTCTGACATAGTGACCCACGAAATATGATCAAACTCCCCAAAGTAGTTACCTCTCAGTGCACTCCCGGCACCAGTAGTAGAGAGAATGTAATAATTGGATCCGTTTCGTTCGGCCTGATGATAGTGATGTTCATGTCCTGCGATAACTGTGTACTTTCTATTCTGTAAAGCACTTTCAATTTTCTCAAAGCGACCGCCGGTATCATAGGTCCATATCGGATGGTGCATAAAGATAAAAGTCCAGCGTACATCTGAATTTTGCTTTAAAGTATTGAGAACAAAATCGGTTTGTTTCGGGGTTAAATTGTATTCGTCATCATCGTTGGAGTCGAGTGTGATAAACAGGGTATTTTTATAGACGAAGCTATAGTAGCGCACTCCATAACGTTTCTCCCACTCTTTTTCCATCGTTTTATTCGTAATGTCGTGGTTGCCGGGAAGATAAAAAAATGGCATTTTAAGTCCTGAAATGATGCCATTTACCTCGTCCCAATCTTTTTTGATGATGGATGTGTCGGTCGTATATCCTGCAATAAGATCCCCCACACACATTACAAATTCAGGATTCATCAGATTGAGTTTTTTAACTCCCTCTTCAAAGATCCCTGGCCGGTTCCCTCCATTGCGGTCGCTCATAATACCAAACTGGAAATTATTTGGATCATTGTTGAAATGAAGGTTGGTCCAGGGCTTTTTGCTGGTTTCAACATCCGATTTAAAACGACCCGGTGTATTACAAGCCAGAAAAAGCAGTGAAAAGGGGATGATGAGTAATATCAGGTTTTTTCTCATAATGACAATTCAAATTAATAATGGTTATATACTTCACCTTATTTTGCAGCGGATATTATTTAGGTGCTTTTACACCGGTTGTTCCTCCGCCTTTGAGCGTAAGTTCGATGGGGGCATTGGTTTTCCAGGCACCTTTTGTAAAGTCGGGTATATCAACAGAATTGGAGCGATTTGCAGCTGACTGCTCACTTAGCGGAGCAATTGAACTCCACAGAGCAGCATCATATACATTCTCGTCAAGCGGAAGTCCGTTGCGCAAACAGTCAATCAGGCGCCAGTCCATCATAAAGTCCATGCCTCCGTGGCCTCCTACCTTTTTGGCCATCTCACCAATTCGCTTCACAATTTCAGGGGTATACTTTTCTTCAATATGTTTCATTTCAGAATCCGTAACCCATTCATGGTCTTTAGAGATCCGGGCCGGTCCGGGATATTTGCATGCCATCCCTTTTGTTCCGCTTATCAGGTGAATCCGTGAATACGGACGCGGACTCGTAACGTCGTGTTGTATCATAATTGTACGACCCTTAAAGGTGCGGACAGTTGTGGTGGTCATATTTCCACGAAATTGCTTACCTGAAAATTCATTGTAGAAACTGTCTTTTGCCGCCAGAACGGAAGCCATTTCAGCCATCTGGAAGTCGGCAGATGATACCGACGTTAAATATTCCATCTGGTCGCCACGATTGATATTCATGACCTGGCAAATGGGGCCTAATCCATGCGTGGGATAGAGGTTGCCCTTCCGATAGTTCTCTTTTAACCGCCACATCTCGCTGTATTTGGTTTTACTGAAATTACCTTCCAGAAGGTCGTGGATATATCCGCCTTCCGCATGTATAATCTCTCCAAAATAGCCCTGGCGCGCCATATTGAGGGTTAACAGTTCGAAAAAATCATAGCAACAGTTTTCAAGCATCATAAAATGCTTTTTGGTCTTTTCGGAAGTTTCAACCAACTGCCAGCATTCGTCAATCGTTTTGGCAGCGGGGACTTCTGATACCGCATGTTTGCCATTCTCCATTGCATAAACAGCCATGGGAGTGTGCCAGGCCCAGGGGGTCGTGATGTAAATCAGGTCGATGCCAGGATTTTGGCACATTTCTTTCCAGGTTTCTTTGGATCCCGAATACGATTTGGCTCTTGGTAAACCATGTTTCTCAAGGATCGCCTGACATTTTTCGACACGGTCGGGGAGAAGGTCACACAATGCGACAATTTCCACTCCTTCAATAAACGACATACGTTCTACCGCTCCCGGGCCGCGGTTGCCAAGTCCAACAAATCCAATGCGAACTTTATCAAGCTTAGGTGCTGCATACCCGCACATGTTAAAGCCCAGCTTTGGATCTGCTATCTGTTGGGTTTTTTGCGAATCGATGCTAATGGAAGCAGCATGTACCGCCAGTCCTGAAGCAATGATTCCTGAACCTACTAATGTTTTCCGGAGAAAGTCCCTTCTGTCTGATGCCAT
>CAYHDA010000156.1:0-9886 GCA_964355145.1 uncultured Mariniphaga sp. | reverse complement strand
TGGGTTGACACTAAACTTCACAACGATTTTGGAACCATAGTTGACGTCGGTTCATTGATTATCGCGTTACCTCAAACATCCAATCTGGTGGTTTTTAAACCTGAAGAAAAAGCTTATAATGAAGTGGCTGTTCTCAAAGTTGCCGAATCACCAACCTATTCGTATCCTTTATTGGCTGGTAACAGGCTGTTTGTCAAGGATAAAGAATCATTAACACTTATGATAATCAAATGAGGGATTTTTTTGCGTACCTCAAAAATCCGGTTCTCATTGAAACTACTGAGATTTTCACATTTAAAATTTATTTGAGGACGATACTTCTGTGTTATTTATTAATCTTCCTCACTTCATTTTTTATCGCTATTTTAAATATTATCAAACTCTTACCTGATCTTGGTGATCCTAAAATAGATTCCTTGTACCTTTTTTTTATCGTTGTGATTATCGGACCTCTTATCGAGGAGATACTTTTCAGGTTGAATCTTAAAATGTCGATGCGGAATATCGCCCTTTTTTTAGCGGTAGTAACGACAGCCATTATGAAGATCATCTTTAACGGAAGCGAAAAAAACTATTGGTTTCTGGGTGCAATACCTCTTTTCTTGATCATTTACTACGCAATCAACAGGCCTGGATTTCCGATATTGAAGATTGAAAATTTCATGAAATCAAAATTCAAATACATTTTTCATCTTCTGGCCTTCACCTTTGGAATGCTTCACCTTACTAACTATCCGTCGGTTTACTGGTGGATGGTATTAATCATACCGCTTTTGACTGCGCCGTATATCGCAATGGGGTATTTGTTTGGTTATGTCAGAATGAAATACGGATTTTCTTATGGATGGCTGATCCATGCATCAATTAATTTTATTTCAGCAGTAATGATGATGCCTAAGCATTGGTTTTAACCTTTTTCAAGCTGAAAAACCATATTGAAATTATCCCAATGATCAATAGAATGGCATGTATCCAGTAGTTTTTTGCGACTCCGATCTGCATTAGTGAGAAATCTTTCAATTCGTTGTGATAAAAAACTGAGAGAAAGACCAGACCATTATGGGTAGCATGTCCGGCAATGCAGGCCAGAACTGATCCTGTCCGGATACGGATCCAGCCGAGAATCAATCCCAGTGCAAAGGCTGCGGGAAATTGCCATGGATTGAGATGGAACAAGGCAAAGAGTAATGCAGAGAAGAAGATGGCAAAAACCGGATGGTAAATACGCGAAAAGCCCGACATAATTACCCCTCTGAAAATTAACTCTTCAACTACCGGGGCAAGGATCACAATGCGGAGAATACCACCCCAGACTCCTAAATCGGAATCAAACAGCCGTGCAAAAAGCTCCATAAACCAATCGGGTGGCGGAAGAATTTTTTCAAAATGAATATTTATCTCATTCAGAAAGTATTGCAATCCGGCAAAAGTAATCACCATCGCCGGGAGAATCAGTAAATTAAACCATTTAAACGAAAATACCTGATTGAAGGATAAACCAGAATGATAATAGCCAAGATAAAGGATCAGCAGCGTCGAACCAAGGAAAACCGGCACTTTTAGCCATGGTTGATAGAGCCAGTCAGTTCCGTGATTGTAATCATAGATCGCCAAAGGGAAATCAATCAGCGTCTGAATAAAGATATAAATCACGATAAGATTGGCTGCCTGCCAGAAGGTGGGGTAATATTTTACGGAATTATCTTTCAAAATTATTTGCTTTAGGAACTATCAAAATTAATGAAAGAGTTGATTCTATGGCTTACATGCGCTGATTTTATTGCTTATATTGAAATAATTAGTTCTTTTTCTTACTTTTCAACGTAATAAAACATTGTATATATTTGAATATCAAGAAATTTGCTTATTTTATTAACAATACATACTTCTGCAGATAAAAAAGAGGTCAAGTACTTGATTATTCAAACAAAAAGTCTTTACTTTGCGAACTGTTTGAAAAGAATAGAAAGAAAGTTAAAAAATACTCAAAATGTCAAGAGTTTGTCAGATAACAGGTAAAAAAGTAATGTTTGGGAACAATGTTTCTCACTCAAAACGGAGAACCAGTAGGAAATTTATGGTGAATATTTTCACCAAACGGTTCTATCTTCCAGAAGAGGACAGATGGATCAAATTGAATGTTACGGCTGCAGGGCTGAGAACAATTAATAAAAACGGATTGGCGGCTACCTTAAAGACAGCAAAAGCCAAGGGTTATATCGAAACCATTTAATAAGTTACTGAGTAATGGCAAAAAAAGGTAGCAGAGTACAGGTCATTTTGGAATGTACCGAACACAAAGCAAGCGGTCAACCGGGAACTTCCCGCTATGTGACCAAAAAGAACCGGAAGAATACCCCGGAGCGCCTGGAGCTGAAAAAATTCAATCCAATTCTTAAACGTATTACCGTTCACCGGGAAATTAAATAATTTGAATTATGGCAGTAAAGAAAGTAGTCGCATCACTTCAAAAAGGAGCCGGTAAAACTTACTCCAAGGTTATCAGAATGGTTAAATCTGAAAAGACCGGAGCTTATAAATTCGTTGAAGAAATTATTCCCAACGAAGCAGTAACTGATTATTTTAAAGGTAAATAATCTACATCTTATGTAGGAAAAGAGCTTTCGTCGTCATTGATGAAAGCTCTTTTTTTATTAAATACCAATGCATCGATTTGCTTACCCGTATTTTTCTGTCTTTATTCGCTTCTTAATAATAAGTTATGGGAATTTTTAGCTTTACCAAATCTAAGAAAGAGAGCCTGGACAAAGGTCTTGAGAAAACCAAGGAGAGCGTTTTTAAAAAACTTTCCCGGGCGATTATCGGAAAGACTTCTGTTGATGAGGAGGTGCTTGACAATCTTGAGGAGATTCTTATCTCATCGGATGTGGGAGTAAAAACAACGCTTAAGATCATCGAGCGGATCGAAAAAAGGGTTGCTGCAGATAAATATGTTGGTACGTCAGAGCTGAACCGTATACTTAAAGAAGAAATTGTTGCCTTGCTGGCTGAAAATAATTCAACCGACATTTCGGATTTTGATCTTCCAAATACCGGACAACCATTTGTAATTATGGTTGTTGGTGTAAATGGCGTCGGAAAAACGACCACGATCGGGAAATTGGCCCATCAGTTTAAAGCGGCTGGGAAAAAAGTTGTACTGGGTGCTGCAGATACTTTCAGAGCGGCGGCAATCGAGCAGCTTCAAATTTGGGCCGATAGGGTAGGAGTTCCATTGATCAGGCAGAATATGGGTTCCGATCCCGCTTCAGTCGCCTTCGATACGCTGCAATCTGCCAAAGCGATGGGTGCCGATGTGGTCATAATCGACACTGCCGGGCGGCTTCATAATAAAATTAACCTGATGAACGAGCTTTCTAAAATCAAGAAGGTGATGCAAAAGGTTTATCTCTCAGCTCCGGATGAGGTTTTACTTGTTCTTGATGGCTCAACCGGACAAAATGCCTTTGAGCAGGCAAAGCAATTTACCCTCGCAACAGAAGTGACAGCTATGGCACTCACAAAGCTCGATGGAACGGCTAAAGGTGGAGTAGTGATCGGAATTTCCGATCAGTTTAAAATTCCGGTAAAATATATCGGCGTTGGTGAAGGAATCGAAGATTTGCAAATCTTTCACCGAAACGAATTTGTAGATTCGTTGTTTAATTGAATATGATAATTTTGATTTGCTCAGTATGCTTCAGATTATCTTCTTTTATTTAGAATGTTGAAAGACGTGAAGGATATGAAAAAAAAGATCAATGTTATTTCTTTGGGATGTTCAAAAAACCTGGTTGATTCAGAGCTCTTTTTGGCTCAGATGGCAGCAAATGGTTATACCGTATCTCACAACTCGGAAGATTCAAAAGCCCGTATTGTAGCTATTAATACCTGTGGATTTATCGGTGATGCGAAAGAAGAGTCAGTGAACACAATCCTGGGATATGCAGATGCGAAAAAACGGGGGTTAATCGATAAGATATATGTATTCGGCTGTTTGTCTGAGCGATACAAAGATGATTTAAAGGCTGAAATTCCGGAAGTGGATGGAATCTATGGTAAATTTCAGATCAAAAAAATGGTAGAAGACCTCAATGCTGACTATAAAATGTCACTTTCGAGGCAACGTTATCTCACCACCCCGTCACATTATGCTTACCTCAAAATTTCCGAAGGATGCAACAGAACTTGTTCTTATTGTGCAATCCCCAAAATGACCGGAAAACATAAATCAGTATCCGTTGAAAACCTTGTTGCCGAGGCAACAAGTCTTGCATCTAAAGGGGTGAAAGAACTGCTGATCATTGCCCAGGACCTCTCCGATTATGGACTTGATTTGTATAAGGAACCTGCTTTGGCCCGGCTGATTGAGGAATTATCCAATATCGAAGGAATTGAATGGATTAAACTTCACTATGCTTATCCTGTCAATTTCCAATATGATATCCTCCCTGTGATGCACAACAAATCAAATGTGGCCAGTTATCTGGATATTGCACTGCAGCATTGCAGTGATAATATGCTCACACTGATGCGCCGTAATATCACAAAAGAGGGTACCATCAGACTGATTCACCGAATACGGGAAGAAGTTCCCGGAATACATCTTCGAACGACAATGTTGGTCGGCCATCCTGGTGAGACAGAAGAAGATTTTGAGGAATTGAAAGATTTTGTCCGTCTGATGCGATTTGAGCGTCTCGGTGTTTTCACCTATTCCCACGAAGATGGTACCATTGCCGGAGAGTTATACAAAGATGATGTTCCGTCTGAAGTCAAGCAGGCCAGGGCTGATGAATTAATGGCGATACAGCAACAAATTTCGGCAGAGCTGAGCATTGCTAAAATTGGTCAAACAATTAAAGTGGTGATCGATCGGCAAGAAATGGATTATTATATTGGTCGATCCGAATTTGATTCTCCGGAAGTGGATTGTGAAGTGCTGATCTCTTCAGATCAAAAACTAAATATTGGTCAGTATTATCAAGTCAAAATAAGCGGAGCCGAGGATTTTGACCTGTATGGTGAAGTAAAACCATTTGAAAATTTGAAAATTTGTTAATTTAGTATTTTCATCTTCAAATTTTCAAATATCCCAATGGCATTACCACATTGGCGTATTAATTTGTCCTTCCCGGATATACGGTTAGCGCCACTTTCAGGCATTCAACGGCATGTTTAAGGTCTTCTATGTTTAAAACATAGGCTACCCTGACCTCGTTTTTTCCGATCCCTTTCGTTGAATAAAAACCGGAAGCAGGTGCCATCATTACTGTTTCGTTCTGATATTCAAATTCTTCAAGCATCCATTGGCAGAATTTATCGCTATCATCAATGGGTAATCTTACAATCGAATAAAAGGCACCCATAGGCATTGGTGAGTAGACACCCGGAATTTCGTTCAAGGCATTGATAAAATAATCCCGACGGCTGAGGTATTCTTTATACACCGCTTCCATATATTCTGGAGGTGAATCGACAGCAGCCTCTGCCACTACCTGTCCCAGCATTGGAGGACATAGCCGTGCCATGGCTAATTTGAGTATTGATTTAATAATCGATTTGTTTTTTGAAACAACAGATCCGATTCTGATTCCGCAGGCACTGAAACGCTTGGATATCGAATCGATCATGATCACATGGTCACTGATGCCATCAAGCTCAAGTACCGAATGGTGTACTTTCCCGTCGTACACAAATTCGCTGTAAACTTCATCTGAGATCAGATAAAGGTCGTATTTAATAATCAGTTTCCGCAATTTTTCCAACTCCTCTTTTGTATAAACATAACCCGTCGGATTGTTTGGGTTGCAGATGAAAATTCCTTTTGTGCGCGGATTAATTAATTTTTCAAAATCATCGATGGAAGGAAGTTTGAACCCATTTTCAATATTTGAGGTTATGGGACAAATCACGACGTCAGTTGCAATGGCAAAGGAGAGATAATTGGCATAAAATGGTTCCGGTACAATCACCTCATCACCGGGGTTGAAGCAAACCATAAAGGCGAACGAGATTGCCTCAGAACCTCCTGTTGTGATCAGGATTTCGTCGGGATCAACTTCCAGATTACGATCCCTATAATAGAGTGCCAGCTTTTTTCTATAGGAGTCATTTCCAAAAGAATGACCATAAGGAATTAATTCGAAATCAAAATTTCTGATCCGTTCAATGGCATGAGGAGGAGTTTTAATATCAGGTTGACCGATATTCAGGTGATAAACCTTTCTTCCCAAGGCTTTTGCTTTTTCAGAATAGGGTACTAATTTGCGGATAGCCGATTCAGGTAATAATTCTCCTCTGTTCGAAATTTTAGGCATTCTTTTGATTTATAGGTTACCGCCGACAAAGATACAATTATAATTATTCACTTTTTAGATGTTATTCCTTTCTTTTTGGTTCTGTAAAGTGCCGTTTAATGCAAATTATCATAGAATATATAATATTTCGCATCAATTTTATAATCATGTAACGACGGTATATATATGGACTTTAGTCATATTTAGTTGTATAGAATAGTTTTATTTTTGTCACATAAAAACTTAAGATTATGATTATAGGTGTCCCAAAAGAGATTAAAAATAATGAAAACCGCGTAGCACTTACCCCTGCAGGAGCGGCTGAATTAGTTAAAAGGGGTACTGACGTTTATGTTCAGGCATCGGCAGGAAATGGAAGCGGTTTTGCAGATTCCGAATATGTTGTTGCAGGTGCGAAAATCCTTCCCGCTATTGAGGATGTTTATGCAATAGCCGACATGATTATGAAGGTGAAAGAACCGATCGAGTCAGAATATAACTTGATTCGTCAAGGACAGCTGGTTTATACTTATTTCCATTTTGCATCATCTGAACCGCTTACCAATGCGATGATTCGTCGCAAAGCAGTGTGCCTTGCCTATGAAACGGTTGAGCTTGATGACCGTTCTCTTCCATTGTTGATTCCAATGTCGGAAGTTGCGGGACGTATGTCGATTCACGAAGGTGCCAAATACCTCGAAAAGACTTTTGGCGGTCGTGGAATGTTATTAGGCGGCGTACCAGGTGTTCTTCCTGCAAAAGTTCTGATCCTTGGCGGTGGTATTGTTGGAACAGAAGCGGCAAAAATGGCTGCCGGTCTGGGCGCTGATGTTACCATAATGGATGTAAGTCTGCGTCGTTTACGTTATCTCGACGACATTATGCCCGCAAATGTGAAAACTATGATGTCAAACGATTACAATATCAGATCACAGGTAAAAGTTAGTGATGTGATTGTAGGTGCGGTGCTTATTCCAGGTACAAGAGCTCCTTTTCTGATTACCAAAGACATGCTGAAAACAATGGAGCCTGGAACTGTAATGATTGATGTAGCAGTTGATCAGGGTGGTTGTATCGAGACTACTGTTCCAACCACACACGATCATCCGACCTATGTTATTGATGAAGTAATTCATTATACAGTGGCAAATATGCCTGGTGCGGTTCCTCGTACTTCAACCATAGCATTAACAAATGCCACATTGCCTTATGCTATTTCACTTGCTGCCAAGGGATGGAAAAAGGCGTGTTCCGAAGACAGTGCCCTGAAAAAAGGGTTGAATGTAGTTGATGGAAAAGTTGTTTATATGGGCGTTGCTGAAGCTTTCGGTCTTGCTTACCATGAAGTGAACAATGTATTAAGATAGTACCTGTTTCTTAAAATACAAAAGACCTTCCGATAGCTGATATCCGGAAGGTCTTTTTTTTGTTGTAAGTTACCGTGATTGCAAATTGCGGAACCCAGATTTCTCATCAATCCTAATCCATATCTTCGAACTGCCTAATAGTCTAATAGTCTAATAGCCTAATAGTCTAATAGCCTAATTATTGCATTGACAATTTAAATGAAACAAGCCGTTCTTCGAGCATCTTAATCTTCTCCTCTGCATCGCTTTGTTTCTTTCGCTCCAACTCAACTACCTGAGCAGGTGCGCTGCTCATAAAACGTTCGTTCCCCGTTTTTTTCTTCACTGATTCAAGAAAGCCAATGGTATATTTCAGCTCCTCTTCAATTTTCATAATCTCCTCTTCAATATTCACAACATCACCAAGCGGAACATAATAAGCCGACGTATTGACTCTGAATGACATGGCCCCATCAACTTCCTGTGAAATAACTTCAAGTTCAGACAGATTCCCCATCTTCAGCAAGATTGGATTGTATGCCGGAATAAAACCTTTCTCTCCCGGAACGATAAATAACTTCAGCTGTTCTTTATTCGCAATATCTTTCTCTTTTCGGATGGCACGTATTCCCGTAATCGCCTCTTTTATCAATTCGAATTTCTCGCAAATTTCTTCCTGACCGCTGACAGGTTTTGGCCAGGCTGAAATCATGATGGAATCTCCGTGTTTCCGTTCCTTCAGTAAATGCCAGATCTCCTCAGAAATAAATGGCATAAAAGGATGGAGGAGTCGCAGCACTTCATCAAACAATTCACTAACTTCGTTAAGTGTCTTTGAGTCAATAGGTTGTAAATAAGCGGGCTTGATGATCTCTAATAACCAACCTGAGAACTCGTCGCGGATAGTATTATAGATGGTCATCAATGCATCATTAAGACGGTATTTGTCGAAATGATCATCCATTGTCACAATCACTTCACTTAGTTTGGCCTTGAACCACGCTATTCCTAACCGGGAATGTTCGGGTTGTGGAATGTTAGGGTCTACTTCCCATCCATTGATAAGTCGAAAGGAATTCCAGATCTTTGAACTGAAATTGCGCCCTTGCTCACTAAGCGACTCATCAAAAAGTATGTCGTTTCCTGCCGGAGAGCAAAATAACATTCCTACCCTGACACCGTCGGCGCCATATTTTGCAATCAGATCCAGCGGATCGGGAGAATTTCCAAGTGATTTCGACATTTTACGACGCTGCTGATCTCTAACTATTCCTGTGAAATAGACGTTCTTAAATGGAAGATCGCCACGATATTCGTATCCGGCAATAATCATTCGGGCAACCCAGAAGAAAATAATTTCAGGAGCTGTCACCAGATCGTTGGTTGGATAGTAGTATCTAATCTCTTCGTTATCAGGATTATTGATGCCGTCGAACACTGATATCGGCCAAAGCCACGATGAGGCCCAGGTGTCGAGAACATCTTCGTCCTGGCGTAAATCCTTAATGGTTAATTGATTGTTGCCTGTCTTAAGGCGCGCCTGTTCAACCGCTTTTTCTTCACTTTCGGCTACGACAAAGGATCCGTCAGCAAGATAGTAAACCGGAATTCGATGACCCCACCAGAGCTGCCGGGAGATGCACCAGTCTTTGATGTTCTCCATCCAATGACGGTAGAGATTTTTAAATTTCGCCGGATAGAATTTGATTTCATCATTTTCTACTGCGACGGCGGCAGGTTTAGTGATCTCAGTCATTTTGAGGAACCACTGTGCCGAAAGCTTTGGTTCAATCGGGACATCAGTACGCTCCGAATAACCTACCTTATTGTTGTAATCCTCTATTTTAACCAGGTTTCCGGCTGCTTCGAGCATCGGAATGATTTGTTTCCGGGCTTCGAAACGATCGACACCAACAAGCAATTGTGCTTTTTCGCTTAGTGTCCCATCGTCATTAAATGTGTCGATTACCTCCAGATGGTGGCGTAATCCGATTTCGTAGTCGTTTATGTCGTGGGCTGGTGTAATTTTCAGACATCCTGTACCAAATTCAATGTCAACATATTCGTCTGCAATAACCGGAACCAGACGATTAACGAGCGGAACAAAAACCTTCTTCCCGACAAGGTGGCGGAAGCGTTCGTCATTCGGATTTACACAAACGGCAGTATCACCCAGAATAGTTTCGGGTCGTGTTGTGGCAACGGTTACATATTCATCATTCGAATCCTCAATTTTATAGC